>NZ_JBNBZS010000054.1:0-40525 GCF_049629625.1 Roseomonas chloroacetimidivorans
CTCTATTGGTTCATCGCCGGGCTGTTCCTCGCCGGCTTCCTGCTGATCCACCGGATCATTCATTCCCCCTTCGGGCAGGTGCTGACCGCCATCCGGGAGAATGAGCCGCGCGCGACCTCACTGGGCTACCGCACAGATGACTACAAGCTGGTGGCCTTCGTCCTATCCGCAGGGATTGCCGGCATCGCGGGTGGTGCCAAGGCCATCACGGTGGGCATCGCCACCCTGACCGATGTCCACTGGACCATGTCGGGCGAGGTGGTGCTCATGACCCTGCTTGGTGGCCTGGGCACCCTCTTCGGGCCGGTGATCGGGGCGGGAGCCGTGGTGGCCATGCAGACCTATCTCGCTCCTTTCGGCGCCTGGGTGACCATCATCCAGGGCGTGATCTTCGTCGCCTGCGTTCTTGCCTTCCGGGCGGGCATCGTCGGGGAACTGGCCAGGGCGCTGCGGGTGCGGCTCTGACCACCCCAGACGCTTGAAGCGGGGGGCAGGCGGGCCGATCTTCGCCGCGCGATGAATCCGATCTCCCTTCCTGCCCCCGCACGCCGCCTGGCCGGCCTGGCCCTTCTGGCCGCCGGCGTCGGCTTTACCGGGCTGCTCTCCTTCATCCACGTGCTGGTGGAGTTGTTCGATTGAGCACGTCCCGCGGCCCCTATCGGGGGTTCGACAAGCTACCGCGCTGGTGGACGGGCCTGCGCGGCATTCCCATCGCGCTGTTCGCCCTTCCTTTCGTCCCCACCTTCTTCCTCGCCCTGGCGAGCGGGGAGGGGAGGCTGATCGGCGGCACCATCGCCGGCCTCGCGGGTGTGGGACTGGCCATGTCCCGCCTCGCTCGGGCGCGGCGCGGTGATGCCCGCAGGGCCGGGGTGCTGCTGGGGGTTGGGACCGGGCTCGCGGCCGGCTTTGCGGCCGATACGGGGGCGTTCGGTGCTGTGGTGCTTGGTGCCATGGCCTGGGGTGGCGCGCGCCTGCTCTACGAGGGCGTGACCGAGGTCGCGCCGCCGCCGCCTCCACCGCCCCCGCGCCCGGCTCCGCCGCCGGATACGCTGGACCCTTTGCGTGCCCGGCTCTCCGCCTTGCTGTTCGGCGATGAACGCCTGCGGCCGGCCGCGACGGCATTGCGCGCCCTGCTGGATGAGCTGGCCCTCCGGCCCGATGCCGCCGGCCAGGCCCGCCGGGTGCTGGTGATCGGGGTGGATGGGCTGGAGCGCATCGGTGTTCGCCTTTCCCAGGGTGCCGACCCGCCCGAAACCCTGCCGAGGCTGCTGGACGACCTGACCCGCTCCGCCCGGCAATCGGCCGAGGATCTGCGCGCCGCCGAGACGGAGGCGCTGGCGATCCAGGTGAAGGTCCTGCAGGACCGCCTGCACCAGGAGGGCATCGCGTGAGCGAAGATACGCTGCAACCCGCACCCGAGCGCGTCACCGAACTGGCGGCCCGGATCGACCTGAACGACCCCGCCAGCATCACCCGCTTCGGGCAGGAGGCGCAGGGCCGCGCTGCCTCCGCGGCCGATGCCATGCTTGGCTCGGCGCGGAGCGATGCCGTGGGGGAGGCGGGGGAGTCGCTCTCGAAACTGCTGTCCACCCTGCGCGGCTTCGACGTGACGAAGCTGGACGAGAAGCCCGGCTTGCTCGCCCGCCTTTTCACCCGTGCGGGGGCGGAGACCACCGCCATCCTCCAGCGATACGAGAGCGTGCGCGGGCAGGTAGAGGCGATCGGCGACAAGCTGGAGATGCATCGCACCCGGCTGATGGAGGATGTGGAGCGGCTGGAGCGCCTCTATGAGGCGACGTTGGGCTGGTTCCATTCCTTGGCCGACCATGTGGCGGCCGGTGAGGCCGTGCTGGCCCGCACCGACGCAGAGGCCATCCCTGCCGCGGAGAAGGCGGCCGAGAACCCGGACGATCCCCTGGCCCCGCAGCGCCTTCGCGACTTGCGGGCGGCCCGGGAAGATCTGGACCGCCGCGTCCATGACCTGCGCCTGACGCGGCAGGTCGCCATGCAGGCGCTGCCCTCGATCCGGCTGATCCAGGAGAATGACAAGGCGCTGGCTGGCCGGATCTATTCCGTGCTCGCCAACACCGTGCCTCTCTGGCGCACCCAGCTTGCCCAGGCGCTGGCCCTTCAGCGCATGCGCGAGGCTGGCGCGGCCGTGCGCGCAGCCACCGACCTGACCAATGAGCTGCTGACCGCCAATGCCGAGGGGCTGCGCCGCGCCAATATCGAGGTGCGGACGGAGATCGAGCGCGGCGTGGTCGACCTGGAATCCGTGCAGAAGGCGAATGCCGCGCTGGTTGCGACCATCGAGGATTCGCTGCGGATTGCGCAGGAAGGCCGCGAGCGGCGTATTGCCGCCACCAAGGCGCTGGGCGAGGCGGAGGCCGAGATCCGGCGGGCGCTGATCTCCGCGCGCCCGCCGGCGCCGCCGAAGCGGGGCTAGGGCCGGCCCACCGTCGGGCCTGCCCAACTCATCAGTTGGCTGCCGCCTGCAGCAGGATCTCCGCAATGCGGTCGGGGAGGTCGAGCATGACATCGTGGCCGCAGGGCAGTTTGTGGGCCACCCAGCCCGGATCCTGCCGGGCTTTCTCATAGGCGGCGTCGAAGGCGTCGCGGGCATATTGCTCGCCACGCACATAGGCTTTTCGGCGCACCCGCTCGCGCGCGCCGGTGATCGGGATGCCTTCGGTGAAGGTTCGGATCGGCTGGGGCGTGCATTTCGCGTCCACCATGGCCTGGTCCGCCGGGTTCACGGCGAAAGCCCGGGCAGGCGGGGCCGGAAGCGAGATCGCGCCGCGGGCCTGGGAGGCGAGCACATTCTCCCGGCTCGTCGGTGAAAGCTCGGCGATTGTCTGCCCGCTCTCGGGCATGAAGGCGTCCAGGAAGACGATGGAGGCGATCTGCGGCAGCATCGCTTCCGCCACTCCGGATATGACCGCGCCGCCATAGGAGTGGCCGCAGAGGACGATGTCCGTCAGGTCCTCCCACTTTATGAGGTTCACGACATCGTCGACATGCGTCTGCAAGGTGATCCCGGGCATCATGAGATGCGAGCGGTCCGCGAGGCCCGTCAGGGTTGGCGTATAGACCTTGTGGCCGGCGGAGGTCAGCTTGTCGGTCACACGCTGATAGCACCAGGCGCCGTGCCACGCTCCGTGAACGAGGACAAAGGTCCGCTTCCCGGCGCCGGCGCCAGAGGCAGGCCTGGCAAGGCCGGCGGCTATGGGCACGGCAGCCGCCAAACCGGTGAACGCGGTCCGGCGGCCGATACGGCCGCTTGCTGATTGGTCGGCCATCAAAAGCCTCCTGCCGGCACGGAAACGGCCATCCCACTGCGAATCTTTCCGAGCGGGTGGGCTGGATCATTATCGGCCTGCAAGAAATCTTTGCAATTTGCGGTCAGTGAAGCCGCGGGGGCGTAGCCCGGCCGAAGGGCGGCCGGTGTCGGGGCCAGATTGGTGGTGCAGGGCCAAAAAAGTATCCGGGCTGGCGATGTCATCACGCCGCGGACGCAGATCAGATCACATCGAGCCAAGTGCGGCAGGCTGCATTGCTGACCTCACGGCAGTGATCAGCAGGCAGGCGATAACGGCGGGGTTGGAGGGGTCGTGAAGCCGGCCGTCGGCGATTGACCCCGGCGACTATGCCGCCGGGGTCCGCCTTGGCGCCTCGTGGATCCGGTTCACCGCACTGGCGCCCGGCCCAATGGCGAAGGCCTGCAGCGCAGTACCCGCCCAGCCAGGGCAGCCCGCCTATCCGATGTCCAGGAAGCTGCGCAGCTGCCTGGCGCGGGGCGGGTGCTTCATCTTCCTTAGCGCCTTTGCCTCGATCTGCCGGATGCGCTCACGGGTCACGTTGAACTGCTGCCCGACCTCCTCGAGCGTGTGGTCGGAGTTCATCCCGATTCCGAACCGCATCCGGAGCACGCGCTCCTCACGCGGGGTCAGGCCGGAAAGCGCCTTGCTGGCCGCATCGCGCAAGCCGGCTTGCAACGCGACGTCGAGCGGCATGACGGCGTTCTCATCCCGGATGAAGTCGCCGAGATGGCTGTCCTCCTCGTCACCGATTGGCGTCTCGAGGCTAATTGGCTCGCGGGCGATCTTCTGCGCCTTGACCACTTTCTCGAGCGGCATGCCCATCTTCGCGGCGAGTTCGGCCGGGGTCGGCTCGCGCCCGAGTTCGTGCATCATCTGGCGCGAGGTGCGGTTCAGCTTGTTGACCGTCTCGGTCATGTGGACCGGGACCCGGATGGTGCGGGCTTGATCGGCGATGGCGCGGGTGACGGACTGCCGGATCCACCAGGTGGCGTAGGTCGAGAACTTGAAGCCGCGGCGGTACTCAAACTTATCCACGGCCTTCATCAGGCCGATATTGCCTTCCTGGATCAGGTCCAGGAACTGCAGGCCTCGGTTCGTGTACTTCTTGGCGATGGAGATCACGAGGCGCAGGTTCGCCTCGATCATCTCCTTCTTCGCCCGGTTCATATCGCGCTCGCCCTTGGCCACGACAGCCTGCACGCGGCGGAACTCCGCAACGGGCATCCCGAGTTCTTCCGCGATGGTGGCAATGGCCGCCCGCGCTTCCTCCGCCTCTGCGGAGTAACGCGTCGCGAGCGCCATCCACCCCTTTCCCTTGCGCGAGGAGAGGCTGGCCACCCATTCGGGCGAGGACCCAGAGGCATTGTAAGCCGCAAGGAAGTCATCGCGCTTCACGCCTGCCGTCTCGGCAATGCGAAGGAGACGCCCTTCTGCCCCGGTGAGGCGCTTGTTCACCTCGCGCATGCGCTCCACCAGCTCCGAGATGCGGTTGGCGTGCAGGCGAACCCGGCCAACAAGCGCAACCAGCTCGCCGCGAAGCCGGGTAAACTCCGCCTCGTCCGCGGCCGCCAGGGATCCGCCTCCAGCGTAAGCTGCCATGCGGCGGGCCTGGAGCCCGCGCAAAGAGGTCTGGGCTGCCTCGATGGCCTCGAATGCGGCCAGGGCCTCGGGCTTGAGCTGCTGCTCGAGAACCGAGGGCGACACGATCGTGCCCGCCTCGCTTCCCTCGCCCGACTCTTCATCATCCTGCTCGGAGGCATCGTCGGGCGGGTCCTCCCCGGCGCCTGCCGTTGCCTCAAGGTCGAGCACGTCGCGGAGGAGCATGCTCCCGTCCTGGACCGCCCGGTACCAGCCGAGAAGGGCATCCAGCACCAGAGGGGCTTCGCAGAGCCCCTCGATCATCATGTTCCGCCCGGCCTCGATACGCTTGGCGATGGCAATCTCGCCCTCGCGGCTCAGCAGCATGACCGTGCCCATGTCCCGCAGATACATGCGGACCGGGTCGGCTGAGCGCCCCGCGTCGTCCTTGACGTTCCCGACGGACTCCTCGTCGCTCTCAGGAGCCGCACGCGGCCCCTCGTCCGTCTCGCCCTCCTCCGCCTCGGCGTCCTCCTCCTCGGCCACCTCGACCCCCATGGCGGACAGCACGCCGAGCGCGTCCTCAATGCGGTCAGAGGAGAGCTGGTCGGAGGGAAGTGCGGCAGAAACCTCGGCGTGGGTCACATGACCCCGGCTCCGGGCAATCCAGGTCAGGCGCCGAAGGGCCTGGCCCTCTGCCTCGGGGAGCGATGAGAGGAGAGCCTCCTCCCGCTCGTCCAGCACCATCTCATTGCCCGCTTCCATCGCCGCCATGCGCACCACTCCTGAGATTCCGCCAGGGCGACCGCCTCGCGGCCGCGCCCTTCATCCAAGTTCAACTCGCCGAGATCGACCCATGTGGGGTTTCTGGGACGTCATGCATAGTGCTCATTTGGCCCTTGTCGCAGACAGACCGGCATTGCCGCCCTGCGCTTCTGTCATCTCTCAGGAATAGTCCGGAGGTCTCGCAGACTCGGAGGGCCGTTGGTCTTCCGCCAGCATGACCCCCGAAAGCACCTCCGGCGCCTGGGGGCACAGGCCGGGCTTCCCAAGGGAGCACAGCAGTACGGCAGGGGACGCGCCATCGGGTCGGCGACGGAGGAACCAGGAGCACCCAGGCCGACCAAGCCTTCACCGGGCGGGTGCCGTTTTGGCGTCCTTGTCAAGGTGCTGATCAGTGGTCACGCGATGACGGCGGAATTGGAAGTGGTTGTGGATCCGACAGAGGGCTAAGAGGAAAGGCTGGGTGTGGCGCGGTGGCCTGAAGCGCTGCAACTGCCGCTAAGTACCGGAAAGGATCGAGCGCCGGCCAAAATCCCATCTCGGCGCTGGCTGGTCCGACCCAGCGCGCCATTCTCTCGGCCCAGGAAACATCCGGGGCTTATCCGGGCCATCACCCTCGATCGGAAAGCGACAAGGGGGGCCAGAGCGGGCGCCGTCTCCTTTGCCCCGATCCCGCAAACTGGCCTGGTGCCTGCGGGTGCCTTGTTCGCGGCGCAGCCCGCCGGACTCCTCATGCGCTTTGCCCATCAGGACGATTGCGACCTCTACCACGAGCTCCATGGTTCGGGCCTCCCTCGTGCTTGCCTCCGGCCTAGGGCGCACCAGCAAGTGGCGGAAGCCGCATGTTGAGCGCTTCGCTCGGGAATTCACCGTGCTCGTTCTTGATCAGCGCGGCACCGGCCGCTCCTCTCGCCTTCCGGTTGCGTCTATCGAGCAGATGTCGGCCGCCCTGGTCACAGTTCTCGATGCCGTCGGCCTGGAGCGCGCCCACTAGCCCAGTCATTCTACCGGCGCCGTCATCGGCACGGCCGACGACAGCGCTGACACGCAAGCCCGCATGATTGGTCAGCATCTCTCCCGGGCACTGGGCCATCCCGTGGTCGTGGAGAATCGCAGCGGTGCCAATGACGCCATCGCTGCTGAGTTCGTCGCGCGCAATGCACCGGACGGCTGAACGCTGTTCGTGGCGAGTGCGTCTCAGATGATGATGCTGCCGGTGCTGATGCAGCTGAGCTTCGATCCGGCGAAGCACTTGGCGCCGGTCCCCGTTATCTCAGGCAGTTCAGGCGTTTGGAGTTCTTGGATCTGGCACGCCGCTCACGAGGCAAGTTCGACTATTCGAGCGCTGGTAATGGATCTTCACCTCACCTTGCGGTGGTGCTCTTCCTGTCGCGCGCCGGCACCGAGATGCAACACGTTCTGTACAGGGAGGGCGCGCCGGCGACCCAGGCGCTTCTGACGGGCGATGTCGCGGCGCATTTCGGCAACCCGGCGGACGTCATCCCGCATCAGGGTGGCGGGAGCATCCGGTATCTGGCCATTGCCGATCTTGACCGGGTTCCGAGCCTCCGGGATGTGCCGACCTTTGACGAGACGGGATTCCCCGGTTTCCGTGCAGAGACTTGGAATGGCCGGGTGCTACTTCAATCTGCGGCGAACCAACCGATTGCCTGGGCACCATCCAAGCCAACGCTGCCCTTTGACGGAAAGCGGTTCGCATCTCCGGCGCGAGGTTGGACTGAACTGGGTGCGGCGCCTGCACGGGCTGCACAGGCCCGCGTCTTCCCCATCCTGCGA
Organism: Roseomonas chloroacetimidivorans; assembly: GCF_049629625.1. Taxonomy (NCBI): domain Bacteria; kingdom Pseudomonadati; phylum Pseudomonadota; class Alphaproteobacteria; order Acetobacterales; family Roseomonadaceae; genus Roseomonas; species Roseomonas chloroacetimidivorans. Next base: position 7,479 of record NZ_JBNBZS010000054.1, read on the forward strand.
TCCGCGTTTGGCTTGATGTGACCGGAGCCGCATCCGCCCTGGGACGGCACCGCCAGCACGGATAGTTTTTGAACCTGACGTCACAAACCTGACGACGCCCTCTGGCGTCATTCTGGCAGCCGGAGTGCGTCCCTTTCCGATAGGCCGGGCAAGGACCACCGGCCGAACTGCCCGACCCTTTCTCCGAAGTTTGTTGCAAAAATGCTCCGACGATGCGTAGGCTCGGGACAACGAAGGGGAGGCCGTCCATGCCGTGTATGCGGTTGCGAACTGCCGTGCAGCGCTGACGGTTGATCCATGGCCTCTGTCGAGATTCGCGGCGTCCGCAAGAGCTTCGGCGGAACTCCCATCCTCCATGGAATCGACCTGGACATCGCCGATGGCGAGTTTTGCGTGCTCGTCGGGCCTTCAGGATGCGGGAAGTCCACGCTTCTCCGCATGGTTGCGGGGCTGGAGAACATCACGAGCGGGGAGATCGCCATCGATGGCAGGGTGGTAAACACCGTGCCGCCGAAGGACCGGGACATCGCCATGGTGTTCCAGAACTACGCGCTCTACCCGCATATGACGGTGCGCGAGAACATGGCCTTTTCGCTGCGCCTGGCGAAGGCGCCGGAATCGGTGATTGAGGCCGAGACCACAAAGGCGAGCCGCATCCTTGGGCTGGAGGCGCTGCTCGACCGTTATCCGCGGCAGCTCTCCGGTGGCCAGAGGCAGCGCGTGGCGATGGGCCGCGCGATCGTGCGCCATCCGCAGGTCTTCCTTTTCGACGAGCCCCTCTCCAACCTTGATGCGAAGCTGCGCGTGCAGATGCGTGGCGAGATCAAGGATCTGCACCAGCGGTTGCGAACCACCACCGTCTACGTCACCCATGACCAGATCGAGGCCATGACCATGGCCGACAAGATCGTCGTGATGCAGGCTGGGCGGGTGGAGCAGATCGGCACGCCGCTTGAGCTTTATGACCGGCCGGCGAACCTCTTCGTCGCCGGCTTCATTGGAAGCCCGGCAATGAACCTCCTGCGTGGCCAGGTCAACGGCGGCGCCTTCCGTCCGGAAGGGCTGGACAGCGCCGGGCCGATCGCACTTCCGCTGCCCGAGCGGGCGGCAGAGGGGCAGCCGGTGGTCTATGGCATCCGCCCCGAGCATCTTCGCCTCTCCGACACAGGCATCCCCGTGACCGTCCAACTCGTCGAGCCCACGGGCGCGGAGACGATGGTGACGGCTCGCATGGGGAACATCACGCTCGTCGGTGCTTTCCGGGAGCGGGTTTCGGCGCGGGTGGGCGACACGCTTCACGTCCAGCCGGAGCCGGCACTTGCTCATCTGTTCAACGGTGAAACCGGGTTGCGCCTCATGGCCTGATGGCGGCGCGGTGCCGGAGACGGCAGTGGAGGAGGAACCAAGAAATGAACAGCTTCACCCGGCGCGGAACCCTGGTGCTTGGCGCCGGCGCTTTCGCCGCAGGCGCAACTGGCCGTGATGCGCGCGCTGCCATCCCCATGGGAAATGCCACGCCACCCCAGGCGCGCATCGAGAACGGGGCGACCCTGCGTGTACTGCGTCCGACAAAATTCGTGGATGCCGACGAGACGGTGTTCCGCGAGAACAGCGCTAAGTTTGCGGCCCAGACCGGCGTACAGGTGCGCGTGGACTTCGCGGGCTGGGAGGACCTCCGCCCCCAGACGGCTGTGGCTGCGAATACCGGCGCGGGGCCGGACGTGGTGGTCGGCTGGGCGGATGATCCGCACATCTATTCGGACAAGCTGCTCGACATGACCGAGCTGGCCAACTACCTCGGCCAGAAATATGGGGGGTGGATGGCCCTGCCGCAGCGCTTTGGGAAAAAGTGGGGGTCGGATCAGTGGATCTCCATTCCCATGGGTGGCACCGGCTCGCCCTGCGTCTACCGCATCTCCTGGGCCAAGGAGGCGGGGTTCGATCGCTTGCCAACCGACCATGAGGGCTTCCTGAAGCTCTGCCAGGGGCTGAAGCGCAACGGCCATCCCGCCGGCTTCGCGCTGGGCAATGCAGTGGGCGATGGCAACGCCTATTGCAATTGGCTGCTCTGGTCGCATGGCGGCATGGTGGTGGACGAGGCCGGCAAGGTCGCCATCAACAGTCCTCAAACCCTACAGGCGCTCCGCTACGCCAAGGAGCTGTACCAGACCTTCATTCCCGGCACTGTCTCCTGGGGCGATGTGAACAACAACCGCGCCTATGCGGCAGGCGAGATCGGGCTGACCCAGAACGGCGTCTCCATGTACTTCTCAATGAAGAACGACCCCCGCACGGCGCCCATCGCCGAGGACACGGGCATGGAGCACATGCCCACGGGGTCCGCAGGCAAGCTGGCGGAGAACGTGCTGCTGCTGAATGCGATGGTGTTCAAGCACAGCCGCTACCCCAATGCCGCAAAGGAGTATCTCCGCTTCATGATGGAGGCGGAGCAGTACAATCCCTGGCTGGTCGGCTGCGGCGGTTATTGGGCGCACCCGCTCAACGCCTATGGCGAGAGTGAGGTCTGGAGGAGCGATCCCAAGCTCGCCGTGTACCGCGATACCAATACGGTGGAGTACTGGTCCGGCTACAAGGGGCCGATCAGTGCGGCATCGGGCTCAGTCGCGGCGGATTACGTGGTCGTTCAGATGTTCGCCTCGGCGTCCTCGGGGCAGGCTACGCCCGAGGAGGCGGTGCGCGAGGCCGAGCGCCGCTGCCGCCGCTACTACCGCTGAAGCTTGTCGGGGCGCCGCGCCCGTCGCGCCGCGTCCCGCATTCCGCAGGAGGGAGCCGATGTCCGGCGTCACATCCGCCGACCTGACCTGGAGCCCCCGACGCGCCGAGCGCGGTTGGGTGGCCAGGCTCTTCGACAGCAAGCCATTCCTGATCGCGATCTGCCTCTTCCCCGCGGTTGGGCTGTTGCTGACCTTCCTCACCTATCCGCTGGGCCTTGGCATCTGGCTCGCCTTCACGGACACCCATATCGGCCGCGGTGGCATCTTCGTGGGCCTCGAGAACTTCGAATCCCTCTGGTACGATCGCGTCTTCTGGAGCGCCGTCTTCTACACCGTGTTCTATACGGCCGTGGCGACGGTGCTGAAGTTCGGGCTGGGGCTTTGGCTTGCCCTGCTGCTGAATGAGAAAATTCCGTTCAAGTCGCTCATCCGTGCCATCATCCTGATGCCTTGGATCGTGCCGACCGTCCTCTCCGCCATCACCTTCTGGTGGATCTATGACGCGCAGTTCTCCATCATCTCCTATGTGCTGGTCGACGTGCTGGGCTGGAGTTCGCACTACATCGATTTCCTCGGCACACCCTGGCATGCACGCTGGTCGCTGATCGCGGCCAATGTCTGGCGCGGCATTCCCTTTGTGGCGATCTCGCTTCTGGCCGGGCTGCAGACCATCTCGCCCTCTCTTTACGAGGCGGCGCTGTTGGACGGAGCCACCTCATGGCAGCGCTTCACGAAGATCACCTTTCCGCTGCTGCTGCCAATTCTCGCGGTGGTGCTCACCTTCTCCGTGCTCTTCACCTTCACGGACTTCCAGCTGGTCTATGCCATCACCCGCGGTGGCCCGATCAATTCCACCCATCTGATGGCGACCCTTGCCTTCCAGCGTGGCATTCCCGGCGGTCAGCTGGGGGAGGGAGCGGCCATCGCCGTCTCCATGATCCCCTTCCTGCTCTTTGCCACGCTGTTCAGCTATTTCGCCCTTGCGCGTCGCAAGTGGCAGCAGGGAGGCAGTGATGAGTGACGCCACTGCGGACGATGCGCATCTGTCCTGGCAATCCCGCCCACGAAGAGTCCTGACGGTTTATCTTCCGCTAGCCTGCTTCATTTTCGTGCTGCTCTTCCCTTTTTATTGGATGACCATCACGACCTTCAAACCGAACGCGGAGCTCTACGACTACAAGAACTTCAACCCCTTCTGGGTCGTGCATCCGACGCTTGCCAATATCAACAAGCTGCTCTTCGAGACCTCCTATCCGCGCTGGCTGATGACCACGATGCTGGTCGCCGTCTGCTCTACAGTTCTGTCCATCTTCGCTTCCGTCCTGGCCGCCTATGCCATCCAGCGCTTGCGTTTTCGCGGGGCGAACGCGGTGGGGCTTGCGATTTACCTGGCGTATCTCGTCCCGCCATCGATCCTGTTCATTCCCCTCGCAACCATGGTCTTCCAACTCGGCCTGTTCGACAGTCCCCTTGCCCTGATCCTTACCTATCCGACCTTTCTGATCCCGTTCTGCACCTGGCTCCTGATCGGATACTTCAAGTCCATTCCCTATGAGCTGGAGGAATGCGCGCTGATGGATGGTGCGTCCCGGCTGCAAATCCTGCGCCGGATCACGCTGCCCCTTGCGGTGCCCGGCCTGATCAGCGCTGGCATCTTCTCCTTCACCCTATCGTGGAACGAGTTCATCTATGCGCTCGCCTTCATCTCCTCCTCGGAGAAGAAGACCGTTCCCGTCGCGATCCTCACGGAGCTGGTGCAAGGCGACGTGTACCAATGGGGCTCGCTGATGGCCGGCTCACTCCTCGGTTCGCTTCCCGTTGCAATTTTCTACTCTTTCTTCGTGGACTACTATGTCTCTTCGCTCACCGGTGCGGTGAAAGAGTGAGACCCGCCGCATGGGCCGCATGAACTGCTGAGTCATTCGCGCGGGCTCATTCTGCGGCGGTGTAATTCGGCGTGCTCAGCCCTGAGGGCGGGCGCGCAATGGGCTCGGCAGCGTCGATCCGAGCGGGTTCGGTGGCAGCGCGCGAGAACCAGCAGGCCGCCTTCTAGGCGGCAGTGCTGCGCGGCCTGGAACCAGAGCTCACCGCCGCGCCAGGCCGTATTGGCTCACGCACCTGCTACCCAGACCTTCGGTCAGTCAGAACTTCAGGAGCGGGGGACAATACAATCAGACCGCATGCCGGATGACCTTGGCCGGAAACGGAAACCTCGGTAAGGGCTGGAGGAGGTCACGCAGCCCAGGCCGCCACGGCCCCTGCCGGATCAGCCAACCCGACGAAGCGCTGCCGGAGCATCCCGCTGGTTCGGATGCCCCGGTCCTGTCGCAAAAAGCGGATCCGCGCTTCCCGGCGGTTCCGCCCGGCGACCTTTCTCAGGCCGGCGGCTCGGCGCCGACCTGCTCGACGATCCGGCGGTAATGCTCAGGCCGCCGATGGGCAGCGAAGTTGAACATCTTCTCCTTGCCCTGCCGGCAGAGATCGAGATCGCAATCGGCGACCAGCACCTCATCGCCCAGGGTCTTCGCCTGAGCAACAATCACCCCGTTTGGATCAACGATGACCGAGCCGCCGATGAGGCCCGACCCGTCCTCATTTCCAGCCTTGGCCACGCTGACGGCCCAGGTGGCGTTCATATAGGCGTTGGACTGAGCGGCCAGGATCGAATGGAAGGTGCGGATTTCCTCATTCTCCGTGCTGCCGCCATTCGGGTCATAGGCGGCGGAGTTGTAGCCGACCACCATCAGCTCCATCCCCTGCAGGGCATAGACGCGCCAGGCTTCCGGCCAGCGGCGGTCGTTGCAGACCAGCATCCCCATGATTGGCGCGTTCCATTCGGCCGGCCCCCGGAAGGCGGGGAAGCCGAGATCGCCATACTCGAAATACCGCTTCTCCAACTGCTGGAAACGGTCGCCCGGGCGCGGCTCGACGGAGCCGGGGAGGTGGACCTTGCGGTACTTCGCCAGGATCGTGCCGTCCGGATTGGTGGTGATGGCACTGTTGAAGCGGCGTCCGTCCTCGGTCAGCTCCGCATAGCCGACATAGAAGCCCACCCCGAGCTCCCGCGCGCGGTCGAAGAGGGGCTGGACCCGCGGGTTAGGCATGGACCGCTCGTAATAGGCATCCAGCTCCGCGCCCTCGAGCAGCCAGCGCGGGAAGAAGGTGGTGAAGGCCAGTTCCGGGAAGACGACGAGCTTCGCGCCCTGGCCAGCTGCCTCCTCCAGAAGCTTGATCATCCGGGCGAGGATGGCCTCGCGGCTATCGGCGCGCTGGTTGGGGCCCATCTGGGCCGCGGCGAGGCGGAGAATGCGGGGCATGGCGGGGTCGTCCTGACGCTGGTCCGGCCCCGCGGGCATGCCCCGCGGGACCAGGCGCCTTCATGCCGCATCCGCCCCCCGCTGGTCGACCCCGGCGATCAGCGGCGCGCGGAAGCCTGGGCGACGTAGTTGTCGAAAGGCAGCTCCGACACGCGGAACCAGATCCGCATGTCGTCGCGGTGCTTCGACCAGCTCTCATGGATCTTCGCGAAGTCCGGGTTCTTCGCGACCAGCTCCTTCTCCAGCTCCATCCAGGTCCGCAGGCAGGTGTCCAGCATGTCGCGGGAGAAGGGGGTGAGCTTCGCGCCCTGAGCGACGAGGCGGCGCAGGGCGTCGGGATTGCGGATGTCGTAGCGCGCGACCATCCAGTGCGTCGCCTCGGCGCAGCCGGCGCGGATCGCGGCCTGGTAAGACTTCGGCAGGGCGTTCCACTGGTCGAGGTTAACGTAGAAATAGGTGTTGGCCGCACCCTCCCACCAAGCGGGGTAGTGATAGAATGGGGCGACGCGGACGAAGCCGAGCTTCTCGTCGTCATAGGGGCCGAGCCATTCGGCGGCATCGATCGTGCCGCGCTCCAGCCCCGGGTAGAGGTCGCCCGCGCCGAGCTGCTGCGGCACGCCGCCGAGTCGGGACAGGACCTGCCCGGCAAGGCCGCCGATCCGCATCTTCAGCCCGTTCAGGTCCGAGGCCGGGCCGAGCGCCTTGCGGAACCAGCCACCCATCTGCGCGCCCGTGGTGCCAAGCGGCATGCCATAGACGTTGAACTTGCGGTGCATCTCATTCAGCAGGTCGATGCCGCCGCCCTCATACATCCAGGCATTCTGCTGGCGCGTGTTGAGGCCGAAGGGCAGGCCGGTGGCGAAGGCGAAGGCGTCGTTCTTGCCGGTGTAGAGGAAGCTGGTCGTGTGGCAGCACTCGACACTGCCGGACTGCACGGCATCCAGGGCCTGCAATGGCGGCGCGATCTCGCCGGCGGCAAAGACGCGGATCTCGAAGCGGCCGTCGGTCAGCTCGGAGACCACGCGCGAGAAGACCTCACCCGCGCCATAGATCGCATCGAGCGAGCGTGGATAGGAGGAGGTCAGGCGCCAGCGCAGGGTCGGTTGCGCGGTCTGCGCGATGGCAGGGGCGGCGAGGCCTGCGGTGCCGGCAGCCAGGGTTGCGGCTTGCCCGGCCCGGCCGAGAAGGGCACGACGATCCATGGCGTTGGTCCTCCGATCTTGTGAAGGCGCCACTACCCCCATCCGGTGGCGCGCGCCAGGGCTGCCCGCTTGACCCTGCCCTCCCGGGGGTGTGCCATCCCCGGACAAGGATCAGAAGGAGGAGCGGCATGCGTGCCTGGGCGGTGGTAGAGACGGGACAGCCTTTGCAGGCCCTGGACTGGCCGACGCCGGAGCCGAAAGGCGCCGAGGTGCTGGTCGAGGTGACACATTGCGGCGTCTGCCATTCCGACCTGCATATCTGGGAGGGCGGCTACGATCTGGGCAGTCGCGGGCGGCTTTCCCTTCAGGACCGCGGCGTCGTCCTGCCGCTGGCCATGGGACATGAGATCGTCGGGCGCGTCGCGGCCATGGGGCCAGAGGCGAAAGGCGTGGCAACCGGGGAGATGAAGGTCGTCTTCCCCTGGATCGGCTGCGGGAAATGCGAGCGTTGCGCGGCGGAGGAGGACAACATGTGTCCCAACGCCGCGCGCACCCTCGGCATCTACCGCAATGGCGGTTACGCCACGCATGTGCTGGTGCCGGATGCGCGCTACCTCGTGCCGCTGGACGGCATCGATCCGGCCGTAGCGGCGACCTATGCCTGCTCCGGCATCACCGTGCACGCGGCGATCAAGAAGCTCGGCAAGCTGCCGCCCGACCGGCCGGTGGTGCTGGTGGGGGCAGGGGGGCTTGGCCTGAACGCCGTTCACATGCTGCGCGCCCTGGGCCACCAGCGGATCGTCTCCGTGGATGTCTCGGCGGAGAAGCTGGAAGCCGCGAAGGCGGCAGGCGCCACGGACACGGTGCTGGCGGAGGGCGACGTGACCGGGGCTATCGTGAAGGCCTGCGGCGGACCTGTCCTGGCGGTGATTGACCTGGTGAATGGCAGCGCCACCGCGCGCTTCGCCTTCGACGCGCTGGGCAAGGGCGGGGTGCTCGTGCAGGTCGGGCTGTTCGGGGGCGAGGTAACCCTGCCCCTGCCGCTCATGGCCATCCGGGCCCTCACGCTACAGGGCTCCTATGTCGGCTCCTTGCACGACCTGCGCTCCGTCATGGCGCTGGCCAAGGCGGGGAAGCTGGCCGCACTGCCCGTGACCACGGCGCCGATGCCGGAGGCCAATGCGGTGCTGGAGCGGCTGCGCAGCGGCAAGGTGACGGGGCGGATGGTGCTGAAGGCAGAGGCGGCCTAGCTCGCATGCCTAAAGGCCTGGAATCCGATGGATTCCAGGCCCCCTGTGGCAATCGCTGGGGCGGGCGAGAGGCCCGCCCGGGGATTACTTGATCTTCGCCTCGCGGAAGACGACGTGCTTGCGCGCCACCGGGTCGTACTTCTTCTTTTCCATCTTCCCGGTCGCATTACGCGTGTTCTTCTTCGTCACGTAGAAGTAGCCGGTGTCGGCGGAGCTGACGAGACGGATCTGGATGGTGTTCGACTTGGCCATGACTCGATTCCACAGGGGCGATCGCCGGCCAGGGCCGGTTCGCGAAGGGGCCGCAACCTAGCGGCCATCCCGCGGACGTCAAGCGGAAAGGCTCAGCGGGCCAGCGCAGCCTGATAGAGTTCCGGCCGTTCCAGCACGGCGCGGGCGGTAGCCAAATCCGAATCCCGGCCTTCCGAAGGGGGGCAGGCACCCCGGAGGGCGGCGATCTCGCTGATCGGAACCGGCGCCCGGGCGGCGCGGGCGCGGGCGAGGGGCACGGCCATCGGACTGTCCGGCGTGCCCAGCGTGGCCAGGTTCCGCGCGGTCTCTTCCTCCCCCTTGCTGGTGCAGATCGCGGGTAGCACGCCCAGCATCTGCAGCGGCCAGCCGCGTGGGGCCAGGATACGCGACCATGAAAGCGCCAACTCCGCGCCGTTGGGCAGGGGAACGAGAACCTGGATCAGCCCTTTGCCCATGGTGCTGCTGCCCACGACCAACCCGCGCCCGCGATCTCCGATCGCCGCCGCGACCACCTCGGCGGCAGAAGCGGTACGGCCGTCGACCAGAACGATCAGCGGGCGGCCCTGGGCGAAATCCGGTCCCGAGGCGTTGAAGACGCGCCGCGAAGCCGGGTGACGCCCATCCGTCATGACCAGGATGCCGGAGCTGATAAAGGAATCAGCGACCTGGATCGCCTGCTGAAGCAGCCCGCCCCGATTGCCCCGGAGGTCCAGCACCACGCCCAGCGGTGCTGCGCTGGCCGGCGTCTCGCGCAGCGCCCGGTCGAGCTGCACCGGGGTGGCCGCCGAGAAAAGCGGCACACGAAGCCAGAGCATGCCATCCCGGGTTTCGGCCGAGACCGAGAGGCGGGGTGAGGCCCGGCGTGTCAGGAGCAGGTCCAGGCGCCGACGCCCACGCTGCACGGTCAGCAGGAGACTGCTGCCCGGCGGCCCCTCCAGCGCCGAGAGGGCCTCGCCCAGATCCTCCGAGCTGATGATGATGCCATCGGCGGCCAGCAGCCGGTCGCCTGGCCGAAGCCCGGCGAGGGCCGCCGCCCCATCCGGCGCCACCTCGCCCACAGCCACGGAGCGCCGTCCCGCCTTGACCAGCGTCAGGCCGAGATCCTCCGCGCCCAGCCGGCGCTCCCGGCCGTGCCGCGCCTCATCCGGGCTCGTGTAGCGGCTGTAGGGGTCGAGGTGATTGAACACCTCATCGAAGCCCGCCTGGAGCATCGCCTCCTGGCCCGCGCGGCGCAGCGCCGGGGATTGCCGCTCCGCCTCGGCGTAAAGGGCAGCGACGGCATCGCCGACCGAATCCGGGCTGTTTCCCGTCGGTCTTTCGGCCAGCACACGGTCCGAAAGGGCGAGCACCAGCGAGGGGCCACGCCGCGCGGCGGAGACATAGGGGTCGATCGCCTCCAGCCCCCGCAGCGCCCAGAGGCCAACCAGAACGGGATCCGTTACCTCCAGATGCCGCTCGGCGATCGCACCGAAGGCCGCCCGCAGCGTGGGCGCCATGTCCTGGGCACGCGCGGGCGAGACGAGAAGCAGCACGGTCAGGGCAATCAGCCCCAGGGGGCGATGCCAGAGGCCGAGCCAGCCGAAGCGGCGCCGGGCGATCAGCGCCGCCGCGTCGCGCCGCTGTGCTGGCCAGGCTTCGGCTTGCGCTCCGTGATCTTCTGCCGCCCGCGCGGCGGCCCCTTGCGTACCGCCTGCGGCTCCGACGCGCGCGGGTCGCCCTGCATGAGGTCGAAGGTCAGGCTGCCCGTGCGCGGCACGGCCTCGGCCAGGCGCACCTCGACCTCCTGGCCGAGCGTGAAGGTCAGTCCCGTGCGGCGGCCGATCAGGCGCATCGCCGCGTCCTCGTGAAACCATTGGTCGTCCGGGAGGGCGCTCATCGGAACGATTCCGTTGGCGCCGTTCTCTTCCAGTGTCACGAAGAGGCCGAAGCGTGTCACGCCCGAAACACGCGCCGGGAAATGCACACCGACGCGATCAGCCATGAAAGCGGCGAGGTAGCGGTCCACCGCGTCACGCTCGGCCAGCGCGGCGCGTCGCTCGGTCTTGGTGATGTGCTCGCCGATATCGGGCATCGCAGCCGCTTCCGCTTCCGCAAGACCGTCATCGCCGAGTTTCAGCCCGCGAATCAGCGCGCGATGGACCAGCAGGTCGGCATAGCGGCGAATCGGGCTGGTGAAATGGGCGTAGCGGGGCAGGGCGAGGCCGAAATGGCCGATATTCTCCGGATTGTATTCCGCCTGCGACTGACCGCGCAGGATCGTCTCGCTGATCAGCCGCGACTCCGGCGCGTCTTTCATCTTGTCGAGGATGTGGGCGAAGTCGCGCGGCTTCACCAGATTCGAGGGCGGAAGGCTGATTCCGAATCCGCCGAGGAAGGCGCGCAGCGTCTCCATCTTCTCGTCCGAGGGGCGGTCATGGATCCGGTACATGCAGGGTTGGTGCAGGCGCTCCAGCTCCTCCGCCGCGCAGACATTGGCGGCCACCATGAACTCCTCGATCAGCCTGTGGCTGTCGTGGCGAGGGCGCGGCGCGACGGAGAGGACCTTGCCTTGCGGGTCGAGGATCACGCGCCGCTCGGGGATGTCGAGATCCAGCGTACCGCGCCTCAGCCGCGCCGCCAGCAGGGCCTCGAAGGCGCCGTAGAGGCGGGCGATATGGCCCTTCTCCAACCCCGCATCCTCGCCGGCCTCGCGCGCTGCCTGCACCTTCTCATAAGTCAGGCGCGCGGCTGAGCGCATGAGGCCGCGGCCGAAACGGTGGCTGGTCTTCGTGCCCTCCCGGTCGAAGCGCATCTCGACATAGAGGCAGCCCCGGTCCTCATTCGGCTTCAGGCTGCACCACCCGTTGGAGAGAGCTTCGGGCAGCATCGGCACGACGCGGTCGGGGAAATAGACGGAGTTGCCGCGCTTGCTGGCCTCGCGATCCAGCGGGGCGTTCGGGCGGACGTAATGTGCGACATCCGCGATCGCCACGATGATGCGCCAGCCGTCACCATCGGGCTCGGCGAAAACGGCGTCGTCGAAATCGCGGGCGTCCTCGCCGTCGATGGTAACCAGCGGCACCTCGCGCAGGTCGTCGCGCGTGCCCAGTGGCACGGCCTTCGCCCGCTCGGCGGCCTGGACCACCTCCTCCGGGGATTCGTCGGGAATGCCATGGGCGGCGATGCAGAGACGCGAGACCCCGCGCGGATCGTCCATGCGCCCCAGCCGCTCCACGATGCGGGCAGGCTTGGGGCCCATGAAACGCTCGCGGCTGCCGCCGGGGATGGGCTCGGCCTGGACCAGCTCGCCTTCCTCGGCGCCGTTCTCCTGGCCGGCGGGAATCGTCCAGACGGCGCGGGAACGGCGGTCCACAGGCTCGACCGTGCCGTTGGTGTAGATGCCGAGGATGCGGGAAGGTGAGCTGTTGCCGATCCGCTTGAAGGTGCGGCCCTCATATTTGTTGCCACCGATCCGGCTGATGCGTGCCAGCACGCGGTCGCCTGGCGCCAGGGCCGGCTGGCCCGGGCGTTCCGGGCGCATATAGACGACGGGCCTGTCCTCACCCTCCCAGGTGATCGGGCGGGCCATCGGCTCGCCATCAGGATCGGTGCCGAAGACCTCCAGCGCCGCCATGTCCGGCAGATTGGCGCTGTGGCGGATCGTGCGGCGGCCCACGGGGGCAATGCTGCCCTCTTCCTTGAGCGCAGCCATCAGGGCGCGAAGGGCCGGACGCTGGTCGGCGGAAAGGCCGAAATGCCGGGCGATCTCCGTCTTGCCCACCCGGCCGGTGGCGTTGCGCAGGAAGGCGCGCAGCTCCTCCCGGCTGGGCAGGGGATTTAGCGGCTCCCCGGCAGCGGGGCGGGGAACCGGGCGCGGCCCGCTGTCCGCCGAGCCGGGCCCGCCGCGACCGATCCTGCGCGGGGGGCGCCCGGCCAAGTCAGGCCGGCCGCTTCGCGCGAGCGGCGGGCTTCGTCGCAGCGGCCGCCTTCTTGGCGGGAGCCTTCTTCGCGGCGGCTTTCGGCTTCGCCGCCGTCGCCCGTGGCGCGGCCTTGGTGGGCGCTGCCTCGGCGGCCGGGGCGGTGGCAGCCTTCTTCGCCGTCGTCTTCCGGCCGGCCGCGCCCTTCTTCGGCGGCAGGACCTTCCCCTTCTCCGCCAGCAGCGCGACGGCCTGGTCGAGGGTGAAGTCCTCCATCTGCACGCCGCGAGGCAACGAGGCGACCAGGTTGCCGTGCTGGGCGAAGGGTCCGAAACGTCCGCGTTTCACTTCTACCGGGGCGCCATCCCCGGGATGGTTGCCCAGGGTGATGCCGCGCGGCTTGGCATTGGCCAGCAGCTCCATGGCCCGGTTCATGCCCATAGAGAGCACGTCGTCGCCGGGCGTGAGGCTTTGCGACAGGGCGCCCATCTTCAAATAGGGGCCGAAGCGGCCGAGATTGGCCGTGATCTCCTCGCCGGTTTCCGGGTGCAGACCGATAACGCGGGGCATGTTCAGCAGCGCCAGCGCCCGCTCCAGCGTCAGCGTGTCCGGATCCATGCCGCGTGGCAGCGAGGCGCGGCGTGGCTTGGTCGCCTTGCCCTTCTCGTCGGTGCCGGGCTCGCCAAGCTGGACATAGAGGCCATAGGGACCCCGGCGGAGCGAGACCTCCTGACCAGTGTCGGGATCGGTGCCCAAGGTGCGCGGGCCGTCATTCGACGCGTCCTCGCCCTCGACCGGAACGGCGAGGGGACGGGTGTAGCGGCATTCCGGGTAGTTGGAGCAGCCGATGAAGGCGCCCGTGCGGCCGAGACGCAGGCCCAGCCGGCCGCCAGTGCGATGCTCGGCCTGGCAGACCGGGCAGCCGCGCGGATCGGCGCCGTCCTCCTTTGCCGGGAAGAAATGCGGGCCGAGATCCTCATCCAGCGCATCGATGACGTCGCTGATCTTGAGGTCCTTGGTTGCGTCCACCGCCGCCCGGAACTGGTCCCAGAACTCATGCATCACCTGGCGCCAGTCGGCCCGGCCGCCGGAGATGTCGTCGAGCTTCTCCTCCATCGCCGCCGTGAAATTCGTGTCCACGTAGCGCTCGAAGAAGGAGATGAGGAAGGCGGTGACGAGGCGGCCGCGATCCTCCGGCACGAAGCGGCGCTGTTCCAGTCGCACGTAATCGCGGTCCTGCAGAGTCTGCAGGATGGAGGCGTAGGTGGAGGGGCGGCCGATGCCGAGCTCCTCCAGCTTCTTTACCAGCGAGGCTTCGGTGTAGCGGGGCGGTGGCTGGGTGAAGTGCTGGCTGGCAGTGACCTCGCCGCGCTTCGGGGCCTCGCCCTCATGCAGCGGCGGCAGGGTCTTGCTGTCGTCATCCGCCTCCTGGCGGCCGTCATCGGTATCCTCGCGATAGAGCTTCAGGTAACCGTCGAAGGCGATGACCTGGCCGGTGGCGCGCAGGCGGGTCTTGCCGGCCGCGTCCTCGATATCCACCGCGGTCTGGTCCATTTCGGCCGACTGCATCTGGCTGGCGACGGCGCGCTTCCAGATCAGGTCGTAGAGGCGGCGCTGGTCCGGGTTCAGGTAGCGGGCCACCTCCTGCGGCGTGCGGGTCACATCCGTCGGGCGGATGGCCTCGTGGGCCTCCTGGGCATTCTTCGCCTTGGACACGTATTCGCGCGGCGCGGCGGGCAGGTAATCCTGGCCGAAGGCGGACTGCACATGGTCGCGGATGCCCATGATGGCCTCGCGCGCCATCTGGACGCCGTCCGTCCGCATATAGGTGATCAGCCCGACCGTCTCGCCGCCGATATCCACGCCCTCATAGAGCTGCTGGGCCAGGCGCATCGTGGCCTGGGCACCGAAGCCAAGCTTACGGCTGCTCTCCTGCTGGAGGGTGGAGGTGGTGAAGGGCGGCGGCGGGTTACGGCGGACGCGCTTCTTCTCGACGGAGGAGACGGTGTAGCTGCCGCCCTCCACCAGCATCTTCGCGTGATGCGCCGCGGCTTCGTTGGGAAGGTCGAACTGGTCGAGCTTCTTGCCTTCCAGATGAGTCAGCCGCGCCGTAAAGGGTGCGCCAGTCGGGGTGCGGAAGGCGGCTTCGACCGTCCAGTACTCGCGGGGCTTGAAGACCTCGATTTCCGCCTCGCGGTCGGTGATCAGGCGGAGTGCCACGGACTGCACGCGTCCTGCCGAGCGGCTGCCCGGGAGCTTGCGCCACAGCACGGGAGAGAGGGTGAAGCCGACGAGGTAGTCCAGCGCGCGGCGGGCCAGGTAGGCGTCGATCAGCGGCACGTCCAGATCGCGCGGGTGCTCGATCGCGTGCTGGATGGCGCGCTTGGTGATCTCGTTGAAGGTGATCCGGTGAACCTCGACACCCTTCAGGGCACGCTTGCTCTCCAGCATCTCCCGGACATGCCAGGAGATGGCCTCGCCCTCCCGGTCCGGGTCGGTGGCGAGATAGAGGCGCTTGGCATGGCCGGCCTTCAAGGCCTGGGCGATCTCGCGCACCTGCTTCTCGCCCCGGTCCTCCGAGGACCAGTCCATGGCGAAGTCCTCTTCCGGGCGGACGGAGCCGTCCTTGGCGGGGAGGTCGCGCACATGGCCGAAGGAGGCCAGGACCGTGTAGCCGGAGCCCAGGTACTTGTTGATGGTCTTCGCCTTGGCGGGCGATTCGACGACGACGACGTCTGTCATGCCGGGGCTGCTAGCCCTCCAATTCCTCTGCGCGCTGAATGCCGGTCCGCACGACACGGTTTCCGGGCAGCGCCTCGATCAAACCCACCAGTTCCAGCTCCAGGAGCGCGGCACGGGCATTTGGGGCCGACAGGTGGCAGCGACGGAGCACCTCGTCAACCGCGACGGGTGTCGGCCCGATCAGGGTCAGCAGGTCGGAAGTGCTTGATTCCTCGCACGTCATGCGCGCGTGCGCGGGCTCGCGCACAGGCGCGCGCGAGGGGCGCGGGGCAAAGAGGGGCATGGGCTCGGCCGTGGCCGGCAGGGATTCCAACACGTCAGAAGCCCGTTCGCAGAAATGGGCGCCGTGCCGCAGGAGGTCATTCGAGCCCTGGCAGCGCGGGTCCAGCGGGCTGCCGGGGACCGCATAAATTTCCCGCCCGGCCTCTGCCCCCAGCCGGGCGGTGATGAGGGTGCCGGAGCGTGGCGCGGCCTCCACCACCACGATGCCCAGGGAGAGGCCGGCCACGATGCGGTTCCGGCGAGGGAAATGCCGGGCGAGGGGGGCGGTGCCGAGCGGGGCCTCGGCCAGGAGCAGGCCGTGCTCCGCAATGCGGTCCTGGAGCTCCCGATTCTCGGGCGGATAGGCGATGTCCAGCCCACCGGGGATCACGGCGATGGTCCGGCCCGAGCGGAGCCCGCCGGTATGGGCGGCAGCATCGATGCCGCGGGCGAGGCCGGAGGTGATGGTGACCCCAGCCTCCGCAAGGGCCTCGGCCATGTCCTCGGCAATGCGGCGCCCACCGGCCGAGGCGTTGCGGGCGCCCACGATGGCGACCTGGCGGCTGGGCAGGAGGGCAGTGTTGCCGATGGCGGCCAGGACCGGGGGGGCGTCGTCCAGCGCCGCCAGCAGGGGTGGGTAGTCTGGCTGGCCCAGATGAATCCAGCTTCCCCCCATGGCCAGGACGGTGTCGTGTTCCCGCTCTACCTCGCCCGCTTCGGCCGGGGTGAAGCGGCGGGTCGAATCGGCGGCGATGGCCCGAAGAGCACCTGCGGCGTCCCCGTGCCGAGCCATCAGGCGGCCGAAATGCTGCGGGCCGACCCCATCCGTGCGCGCCAGCCGCAGGCGGGCGAGGGAGTCGGCCGGGCTCACTATTTGCCCTGGCCGATCCGCGGCTCGGTCCCCGCCAGGAGGCGCCGGATATTCGCGTGGTGTCGGATGAAGACGTAGATCACGATCAGCGCCACCGGCCAGAAGAGGGCCCAGCCACCCCAGAGGAAGGCGACCAGGGCGGCGACCGCCATGCCCGTCAGGGCGCTGGCGGAGGAGATCTTGGAAATCTTGGCCATGGCGAGCCAGGTCAGCCCCGCGGCGACGAAGACAGGCCAGGCCAGGGCCAGGAAGACGCCCAGGGCCGTAGCAACGCCCTTGCCACCCCGGAAGGCCAGCCAGGGCGGATGGCAGTGGCCGAGCACCGCGCCGATAGCTGCGATTCCCGCCGTTTCTGGGCCAATCAGCCGAGCGGCGAGCCAGACGGCGACGGCGCCCTTGAGAAAATCCAGGAGCAAGGTGGCCGCGGCCAGCTTCTTGTTGCCGGTTCGCAGGACATTGGTCGCGCCGATATTGCCGGAGCCGATCGCGCGGATATCCCCCAGCCCGGCGGCGCGGGTGAGGAGCAGGCCGAAGGGAATCGAGCCGAGCAGCAGCCCGAGGATGAGGGCGAGGGCGGTGTTCATCCGAAGACCCGCCTCCCGGCCTTCCAGGTGCCGAGGACGCGGCCTTCCAGCGCCCGCCCGTCGAAGGGCGAGTTCTGAGCCTTGCCCGGCAGCTTCCCGGCCTCGACTTTCCAGCCCCGGTCGGGATTGAACAGGACGAGGTCCGCCGGGGCGCCAGGGGCGAGGCGGCCGGCTTCCAGGCCGAGGAGCCTTGCCGGGCCGGCGGTGAGCAGTTCCAGGGCGCGCATCAGCGTCACGTCGCCGGCATGGACGCGGGCGAGGGTGACGCCCAGCAGAGTGGCCAGCCCGGCGCCACCGGCCTCGGCCTGGGCGAAGGGCACGCGCTTATCGTCGGCGTCACGCGGCTGGTGGTCGGAGGCGACCGCGTCGATCGTGCCATCGGCGAGCGCCGCGACCACGGCGCGCCGGTCCGACTCCCGCCTCAGGGGCGGGGAGAGCTTGGCATAGGTGCGGAAATCGCCGATCGCCGTCTCGTTCAGGTCGAAATAGGGCGGTGCGGTGTCGCAGGTGACACGCAGCCCCTCCGCCTTGGCAGCGCGGATCAGGTCGAGCGCGGCACCAGTGGAGACATGGGCGAAATGGACATGGCCCCGGGTGAGGCGGGCCAGGGCGATGTCGCGCGCGACCATCATCGCCTCGGCGGCGGCGGGGGCCGCGGGAAGGCCCATGCGGGTGGCCATCTCGCCTTCCGTGGCCGCGGCGCCGCGGGTGAGGGAAGGTTCCTCGGGGTGCTGCACCACGAAGCTGCCGAAGGCGCGGGCATAGGAGAGGGCCAGGCGCATGGTGCGCGCATCTCCGATGGCCCGGGTGCCGTCGGTGAAGGCGATGGCGCCGGCTTCGCGCAGAAGGCCGAACTCCGTCATTTCCTTGCCCGCGCAGCCGCGCGTGGCGGCGCCGTAGGGGAGGATGGTCAGGCTGCCCGTCATCTCGCCCTTGCGGAGGATGAATTGCAGCAGGGCCGGGTCGTCCAGGGCCGGGTCGCTGTCCGGCAGGGCGCAGAGGGTGGTGATGCCGCCAGCCGCCGCCGCCTCCGCCGCGGATTCGATGGTCTCACGGTGCTCGTGGCCGGGCTCGCCGAGCGAGGCGCGCAGGTCGATCAGGCCGGGGGCAAGAATGGCGCCACCGCAGTCCACCACCGTCGCGCCCTGGGGCGCGCTCGTGACATCCAGAGCGGCGATCCGGCCATTCTCGACGAGCAGGCTGCCCGGGGAGTCGCGCCCGGTCTCCGGGCAGACCAGGCGGGCGTTGTTGAGGACAAGGCTCATCGGGTGTTGCGCCGCTGATTCTGGGAGAGGATGTCGAGCACGGCCATGCGGACCGCGACGCCCATTTCCACCTGCTCGCCGATCACGCTGCGCGTTGGATCGTCGGCGACGGCGCTGTCGATCTCCACACCGCGGTTCATCGGGCCGGGATGCATGACGATGGCATCGGGCTTGGCGTGGCGCAGCTTCGCGGCGTCTAGTCCGTAAAAGCGGAAGAACTCGCGGGCGGAGGGAACGAGCCCGCCCTGCATGCGCTCCTTCTGCAGGCGTAGCATCATCACGACGTCGGCGTCATTCAGCCCGGCCCTCATGTCGTGAAAGACCTCGACGCCCAGTTCCTCGATCTCGGAGGGGATCAGCGTGGGTGGGCCGACGACGCGGACGCGGCAGTTCATGGCCAGCAGCAGGTGGATGTTGCTGCGGGCAACGCGGCTATGCAGCACGTCGCCGCAGATGGCTACCGTGAGGTTATCGAGGGAGCCCTTGTGGCGGCGGATGGTGAGGGCGTCGAGCAAGGCCTGGGTGGGATGCTCATGCGTGCCGTCGCCGGCATTGATGACCCCGGCATCGACCTTCTGGGAAAGGAGTGCCGGGGCGCCCGACTGGGCGTGGCGGATCACCAGCAGGTCCGTCTTCATCGCGTTCAGCGTGGCGGCCGTGTCCAGCAGCGTCTCCCCCTTGTTCACCGAGGAGGTGGAGACGGACATGTTGATCACGTCAGCCCCCAGGCGCTTGCCGGCCAGCTCGAAGCTGGTGCGGGTGCGTGTGCTGTCCTCGAAGAAGAGGTTGATCAGGGTCTGGCCGCGGAGCACGTCGCGCTGCGTCTTCCCGCTGCGGTTCAGCAGGGCGTAGCTCTCCGCCAAGTCTAGCAGTTCCGCGATATAGGGTGGTTCCAGTCCTTGAAGCGCGAGGAGGTGCCGGTGCGGGTAGAGGGGCATGGGGCCTCGGGCGGAAGGACGGGCGAGGGCCGGCGGGTTTGCGGCCCCTGGCTGTGTAGGGGAGGCGGGCTTGGGGGAAAAGGGCTGGGCTTGGCGGCCCATGGCGCTGGGCGATCTGCGGGCGGTTTTGGCCATCGCGGCGGCCGTGCATCCTGACTACCCCGAGTCGGAAGCGGTCTTTGCGGAGCGGCTGGCGCTCTTTCCCGCGGGCTGTCTGATGCTGGAATCCGGCGGGGCGGCGGCGGGCTATGCGATGGCCCACCCCTGGTATCGTCGCCATCCGCCGGCGCTGGATGTGCTGCTGGGGGCGCTGCCGCCCGTGCCGGAGGTCTTTTACCTGCACGATCTGGCACTGCTGCCGGCCGCGCGGGGCGCCGGTGCCGGACGGGTTGCGATCCAGCGGCTTGCGGCGCTGGCGGGCGGGCTGCCCATGGCCCTGGTGGCGATCGCGGGAACGGAAGAGTTCTGGCGGGCGCAGGGCTTCGCGGCGACTTCCGATCCGGCCCTGGACGCCATATTGCGGCGCTACGACGACGCGGCGCGATACATGGAACGAAGCCCCTGACAGAGCGGGGCGCGGGACTTCAGGACAGCGCCAACCCTGCCACTGCACCCCCCGCCAGGATCCAGAGCGGGTGCAGCCGAGTGGCGAGCATCAGCCCAGCCCCGGCGGCGGTGATGGCGACGAGCAGCCAGTGCGTGCTCGTCGCTTCGGCAATCAGGGCGGCGCTGGAGCAGACCAGTCCCACTGTCATGGGCACCAGCCCGGCCTGGATCACGCAGCGCCAGGGGCGGTCCTTGAAGCGCTTCCAGAGGCCGAGAACGATGCCGGTCAGCAGCGAGGAGGGGCCGAATTTCGCCAGGGACGAAACCAGCACCCCGCTCCAGCCCGCCACATGCCAGCCGACCAGCGGCACCACCATCATGTTCGGCCCCGGCGCAGCCTGAGCCAGTGCGAAGAGGGCGCTGAAATCCTGCGCTGACATCCAGCCATGCACCTGCACGACCTGGCGCTGCATTTCCGGCAGAATGGTGTTGCCCCCGCCGAAGGCGAGCAAAGAAAGTTCGGTGAAGATCAGCGCCAGGGCGAGGAGCGTGCTCATCGGCCGGCCCACCACACGGCGAGGATGCTGAGCGGGGCAAGCACGGCCATGCTCGGTAGCAGTGGCAGGCGCAGCACGGCGATGGCGAGGAAGCAGAGGGCAACGATGGCAAGCGCCATGGGCTTGCGGCGCAGTGGGGCCAGCATCTTCAGCGCGGTGGCGACCAGCAACCCGGCCGCCGCAGCGGCCAGTCCTGCGAAGATGTGCTGGAGAGTGGGAGTGTCGCGGAAGCGGTCATAGAGGACGCCGAGGCCGATCACGACCGCCGTCGGGCCGGCAATCAGCCCCATCAGGGCGGAAACGGCCCCGGCCACACCCCGGAACTCCAATCCGATGGCGACGGAGAGGTTGATGATGTTGCCGCCCGGCAGGAACTGGCAGAGGCCAAGCAGCTCCGTGAAGCTCTCCGGTGTCAGCCAGCGCCGCTCCTCGACAATCATGCGCCGGGCCAGGGGCAGGACGCCGCCGAAGCCCGTCAGACCCAGGGTCAGAAAGCCCAGGAACAGGGCCGCGCAGCTCGGCGGCCTCGGCGCCGCGCCGGCTTCGGGGCCGGGAAGATCGGCCAGGGCGCCCTGCGGGGTCAGCATCGGTCCTGCCTCGTCATCTCGGGTGCACGGGGGGCATCCTGGATGCGCTGGGGTTGCCATGGTGTCCAATGCCGGTCGCTGCCGCTTGTCATACCTCAGGGGTATGGCGAACTCGGCGGATCAGGGGCGCGTGGCGTCCAGTGCGGCCTGGAGCATGTAGGCGGCCGCGGCGGCGTCCACGGCCTTGGCGCGCTTCGCGCGGCTCATATCGGCCTCGATCATCATCCGGTTCACGGCGGAGGAGGAGAGGCGTTCGTCCCACAGTGCCACTGGCAGGCCTGTCGCATCCGAAACGGCCATGGCCCAGTCCTTCGCGGCTTGGGCGGCAGGCCCGAAGGAGCCGTCCATGCCTAGTGGCAGGCCACAGACCAGGCCGCCAGCCCCCTCCTTATCGGCAATGCGACGGATCGCGGCGGCGGTGGGCGCCAGCTTGCCGCGGGGGAGGGCCGCATAGGGAGAGGCGAGCATCAGCAGGACATCGGAGAGGGCGATGCCGACGGTCTTGCTGCCGGGGTCCAACCCGATCAGGCGGGCATGGCGGGGAAGGGCGGCACGGAGGGCCGGAAGTGGCGTGACGGGCATAGTTGGTCAGGGCCTGGCGGGGGAGGGGGAGGAAGGCGCGACATAAAGCCGCCCTCCGGCATAGGAGAGCCAGAGCCGGCGGTGGCCTAGCACATCCAGGCCCAAGGCCAGATCCACCGGAAGGGAGGGCGGCAGGGGCGCGATGACAATGGGCAGTGTGACCCGGTCGCGCTCGCCGAGTTGAAGGGTAATCCCCTCACGGATGTGGAAGGCCGCGGTTTCGGCACCGGTGCCGTAGATCGTGCCGGCAGCCGGGGCCCTCAGCGCCGCTGCCGGAATACCGAAATCGGCTATGCGGTCCTGCCGCAGCACGCTCCGCGCCGCCCCCGTGTCCAGCAAGGCGCGCGCGGGGCGGCCGTTGATCCGGAGGGTGAGGATGACCAGCCCCTCGGGGGTCACTTCCACGGGAAGCTCCTCCTGTACAACCGGCCAGGGTGGCGGGGCGGCCATGCAGGCCCGCGAATCGTGCAGCACCACGCGTCCGGCAGGCAGGTCCAGCTCCAGGGCGCCATGGCGAAGCAGGTCGGCGCCGATGATGCCGGCCAGGCGCCCCGAATCCTCTCCGCCCGGTGCCACGGGCAAGGAGAGGTTCTCAAAGGCACGGCCGCCAAACTGGAAGTGTCGCAGCAGAGCGTTGGGGAGGCGCGAGGTGCCGCCGACCCCCGTGATGGAGGTGGCGCGCCCGGGATCGGGCGGAAGGCCGAGTGACGCCGCGGCGCCCGGGCGGAGCAGGGTGAGGTTGGACCCCGTATCCAGCACGAAGGGCAGGGCCGCCCCATTGGCTTGCGCGAGCACGATGGGCAGGGGGCCCGCCTCGCGCCCGAGCAGGGCGAGAGAGGCCGGAGCGCCTTGCGCGGCGAGGACCAGGCGGTCGCCTTCCCCCGGCGGGCAGGCGGCGCAGGAGGCGAGAAGCAGGAACGTCAGGAACGGGATCGAGGATGGACGAAGGGGCATGCGGCAGCCTTGTAGCGGATGCTCGGCGCGAAGGGCGGGGGTGTAGCGCGCCTAGCCGCGGTAGCGTTTGGCTGGTTGCGTGGGCAAGGACCCAGCGCTTCCGGATCGAGCCGCTGGCTTCCGCGGCGCGGAGCGGCCATCCGACGAGCCCGCCTGCCCGTGCGGCCGCCGATCCGGCCACCGCAGCCCTTGACTTCGGGGGGGCGGGCGGCTTCCTGACCCCATTCGGCCCAATTTGGGGAAGTTCATCCGACCATGTCGCTCGACTTGAAAACCGTGAGGCGCGTCGCGTCGCTCGCCCGGCTCCATCTGGAGGAGGGGGAGGATCAGCGCCTGCAAGTGGAGCTGAACGGCATCCTGGGCTGGATCGAGCAGTTGCAGGCGGTGGACACCAGCGGTGTTGAGCCGCTCTCCGGCGCTGGCGGCACGGCGATGCCGATGCGCGAGGATGTGGTGAATGATGGCGGCCAGGCAGAGGCGGTGCTCGCCAATGCCCCGGACCGCGCCGGCGCGTTCTTCGCCGTTCCGAAGGTTGTTGAGTGATGAACCCTACCGATTTTACCATCCGTGGCGCCCTGGAGGCGCTGGCTGAGGGCGTCGTCACCTCGGAGGCGCTGACTCAGGCCCATCTGGAGGCCATCCAGGCGCTGAACCCGCGGCTGAATGCCTTCATCACCGTGACAGCCGAGCGCGCCCTGGAGGCGGCCCGTGCCTCTGACAGGCGGCGGGCGGATGGCATTGCCGGGAAGCTTGAAGGCATCCCGTTGGCGATCAAGGACCTGTTCTGCACCCAGGGCGTGCGGACCACGGCCGCCAGCCGCATCCTGGGCGAGTTCACCCCACCCTATGAAAGCACGGTGACGTCCAATCTCCTGCGGGATGGTGCGGTCTTCCTGGGCAAGGTGAACCTGGATGAGTTCGCCATGGGCTCCTCCAACGCCACCTCGGCCTACGGGCCGGTGGAGAATCCCTGGAAGCGTGGGAATGACGACGGCACCACGCTGGTGCCGGGTGGCTCCTCCGGTGGTTCGGCGGCGGCGGTGGCCGCGCGTCTGGCATTGGGCGCGACGGCGACGGATACGGGCGGCTCCATCCGCCAGCCCGCGGCCTTCTGCGGCATCGCGGGTATCAAGCCGACCTATGGGCGCTGCTCGCGCTGGGGCGTGGTGGCCTTCGCCTCCTCGCTCGATACGCCGGGCCCCGTGGCGCGCACGGTCGAGGATTGCGCGCTCCTGCTGGAGAGCATGTCCGGCCACGATCCGAAGGACAGCACTTCGGCAGATCTTCCCGTGCCCGATTTCGCCGCTGCCTGCGCCCGGGGCGTGAAGGGGCTGCGGATCGGTGTTCCGCGCGAGTACCGGCTGGAGGGAATGCCGGAGGAGATCGAGGCGCTGTGGCAGCAAGGGCTGGACTGGCTACGCGCCGAGGGTGCGGAGATCGTCGACATCTCCCTGCCGCACACGAAATACGCGCTGCCGACCTATTACATTGTGGCCCCGGCGGAGGCTTCCTCGAACCTCGCCCGCTATGACGGCGTGCGTTATGGCGCGCGCGTGGACGGCGAGGATCTGAAGGACCTGTATGAGCGCACCCGCGCGGCCGGCTTCGGCGACGAGGTAAAGCGCCGCATCATGATCGGCACCTATGTGCTGAGTGCCGGCTATTACGATGCCTATTACCTGAAGGCGCAGAAGGTGCGGGCGCTGATCAAGCGCGACTTCGACGAGGCCTTCACGAAGGTGGATGCCATCGTGACGCCGGCGACGCCCTCCGCCGCTTTCGCGGCCGGGGAGAAGCAGGATGATCCGGTGGCAATGTATCTGAATGACGTGTTCACCGTGACGGCCAATCTGGCGGGCATTCCCGGCATGACGGTGCCAGCGGGATATGACCGCCAGAGCCTGCCGCTGGGGCTGCAGGTGCTGGGCAAGGCGTTTGACGAGGAAACCGTTTTCGCCGTGAGCGCGGCGATTGAGCACGCTGCCAATCTGACGAAGCTGCCGCAGGTGAGGGCTTTCGCATGAGCTACACCATCGAGGGCGAGACCGGCCCCTGGGAGCTGGTGATCGGGCTGGAAGTTCATGCCCAGGTGACCAGCAAGGCGAAGCTGTTCAGCGGCGCCGCCACCGAGTTCGGCGCGGAGCCGAACAGCCAGGTGAGCTTCGTGGATGCGGGCTTTCCCGGCATGCTGCCGGTGATCAACCGCGAATGCGTGGCCCAGGCGGTGCGCACGGGGCTCGGGCTGAACGCGCAGGTGAATCCCTGGTCGCGCTTCGACCGGAAGAACTATTTCTACGCGGACCTGCCGCAGGGCTATCAGATCAGCCAGTACCAGTTCCCGATCGTGGGCGAGGGCAAGATCACCATCGAGCTGTCCGATGGCAGCACGCGGGAGATCGGCATCACGCGGCTGCATCTGGAGCAGGATGCGGGCAAGTCACTGCATGATCAGCACCCGACCAAGTCCTATATCGACCTGAACCGTTCCGGCGTGGCGCTGATGGAGATCGTGTCGGAGCCCGACATGCGGTCGCCGGAGGAGGCGGGCGCCTATCTGACGAAGCTGCGGCAGATCCTGCGCTATCTCGGCACCTGCGACGGGAACATGGAGCAGGGCTCGCTGCGCGCGGACGTGAATGTTTCGGTCCGCAAGGCGGGTGAGGGCTTCCGCACGCGCTGCGAGGTGAAGAACGTCAATTCCATCCGCTTCGTCATGCAGGCGGTGGAGGCCGAGGCGCGGCGGCAGATCGAGGTGTGGGAGTCCGGCGGCACGGTCGACCAGGAGACTCGGCTTTTCGACACCACACGCGGCGTCACCCGCTCCATGCGGAGCAAGGAGGACGCGCATGACTACCGCTACTTCCCCGATCCGGACCTGCCGCCGCTGGTGGTCGATCCCGCCTGGATCGAGGAGCTGAAGGCCGGCCTGCCGGAACTGCCAGATGCGCGCCGCACCCGCTACGTGAACGAGTTCGGTCTTTCCGCCTATGACGCCTCCGTTCTGGTGGCGGAGAAGGAGACAGCGGCCTTCTACGAGGAGGTGGCTGCCGGGCGCGATCCGAAGCTGGCGGCCAATTGGGTGATGGGTGACTTCTTCGCCATCCTCAACCGCATGGGGCGCGGCATCGAGGACAGCCCGATCTCGGCCAGGCATCTCGGCGCGTTGCTGGACCTGATCGCGGACAAAACCCTGTCCGGGAAGATGGCGAAGGAGGTGCTGGAAGCGATGGCCGAGACGGGCAAGCCGCCCGGGACCATTGTGGAGGAGCGCGGCCTTCGGCAGGTGACGGATACCGGAGCCATCGAGGCCGCAGTGGATGCAATCCTGGCCGCCAATCCGGACAAGATCGAGCAGTACCGCGCCAAGCCAACCCTGTTCGGCTGGTTCGTGGGCCAGGTGATGAAGGCCATGAAGGGACAGGGCAACCCGGCCCTGGTGAATGAGGTACTGAAGGCGAAGCTGGACGGCTAACGCTATCCAGCCCGGCTATCTTATCAGCCTTGCGAGTTGCCGCCCGGCTCGTCCTCGGTCGGCAGCTCGCAGTGATTGTGGATGTCGGTGGCGGCGATGGCGGCATGGCCCATCGCCACCACGATCTGGTTGAGGCCGCGCACCACGTCGCCTGCCGCGTAGAGGCCAGGCACGGTTGTGCGGTTGTGGTCGTCGACGATCAGCGCGCCGACCTCGTCATGTTCGGCACCCAGCGCCAGGGCGAGGTCAGAGCGGACCTTCAGACCAAGGGCGGAGTAGAGCGTCTCGAACCGGTGCTCCTGCCCCCCCGCACGCACCGCATTGATGCGGTCGCCCTCCACCTCCAAGGTCTCGATCGGCGCGGTGATCACGCGGATGCCATGCTCGCGCGCGCGCTGGTCGTCCTCAGGCGAAAGTGTCTCGCCGAGGGTGATGAGCGTGACGTCCTTGGTGTAGCTGCGCGCGACGAAGACCGCCTCGCCCAGGCCGCGCGCTCCATGGCCGAAGATGGCCACGCGACGTCCGCGGGCCTCGTAGCCGTCACAGATCGGGCAGTAGCGGAGCAGGCCGCGCCGGACGGCATCGGGTAGGTTCGGCAACTCGGGTTCGATATCCACGCAGCCCGTCGCCAGCAGTACCCGGCGCGCACGGAGTTGGCGGACGCTCGATCCGCCCTCCAGCGTGGCGACGAAGCAGCCGGGCTGGCGGATGAGGCCCGAGACGTGGGCGGGAAGGGGGGTTACCCCGTATTGCGCCAGATTCTCCCGTTGGCGGGCGAGCATCTCGGGACCGCCGATGCCCTCGGAGAAGACAGGGAAATTGTGGCTCGTGGGGATCCAGGCAGCGCGGCTGGCGCCGCCGTCCACCAGCACGATGCGACGATTGAAGCGGGCGAGGTAAAGGGCGGCGGTCAGCCCCGCGGGGCCGCCACCGATGATCAGGCAGTCCAGAACACCATCTTCGGCCATCAGCCACCTCCGCGCGGGGTTAGGACGCGCGGGAGGCCCGGTCGTTTCACGCGAGTCGGGGTTCGATGCGCATTGGCATGCCGCGGGCGGGCCGGAGGGTGATCTTCATCTGCAGGCCCGGGTCGAAGCCCGGTTCGGGGCGGAGGCGGAGCGCTGGCAGGAGAGTGGCAAGGATGGCTGTCGCTTCGTCCATGGCAAAGCCGCTGCCGATGCAGATCCGTGGCCCCGCTCCGAAGGGAATCCAGGCATAGCGGTGGCGAGCCTTCACCGCCGCGGGCTCGAAGCGGTCCGGGTCGAAGCGGTCCGGGTCCTTCCAAAAGCTGGGAAGGCGGTGAGTCGCATAGACCGGGATGATAACCGTAGTGCCGGGCCTGACGTCCTCTCCGCCGATCTCGGCGGCCCGATGGGCCGTCCGGGCGATGATCGGGGCGGGCGGATAGAGACGAAGCACCTCCTGGATGACCTGGCGGGTACGAGGCAGGGCGGCGACATGGGTGGGTTCGAGTGGCCGCCCGCCCGTGACGCCGGCGATTTCGGTCAGAAGGCGCGCTTCCTCCTCCGGATGTTTCGCCAGGAGGTAAAAGGCCCAGGTGAGGGCGAGCGCCGTGGTTTCGTGGCCCGCGCTGATGAAAGTCAGCAGATTGTCGGCGATGTCGCGGTCATTCATCGCGTGGCCTGTTTCGGGATCGCGTGCCGCGATCAACAGGGTGATCAGGTCTTCCCGCTCCGAGCCAAGCCGACGCCGTTCCGAGACCAAGTGCAGCAGCTCATCCCGGAGATAATCGCGGGCACGGGCCGCGCGGCGCTGGCCGGGATAGGGTGTCCAGGCCGGGGCCTTGGTCATCGCGAGCGCGATCGCCCAGCCTGTGCTGGCCAGGTAGTCGGTGATCCCTTTCTCCACGCGGGCCACGTCGATCGCGCCATGGCCGGAGAGCGTGGTCTCAACGATGATGTCGAAGGTGGTCCGCATCATCTCGTGCCCTAACTCCACCGAGGTGCCGGGGGGCTGGTTGAGCCAGCGATCACGGGTGCGGGCCGCGGCCTCCAGCATGGGCTGAAGGGAGGATTTTAGCCGTTCAGACCGGAAAATGGGCGCGACGGCCCGGCGCTGCCAACGCCAGCGCTCGCCATCCGCAGTCAGGATAGCTTCCCCGAGGGCGGGGGAGAGGGCGCGGCGCATCGTATCCGACTTTTCGAAGGAGGCTGCCTCGGTCAGCAGCACCTGCTGGATCAACTCGGGGCCGGTCACGAAAAGACGTTCCCGCCCCAGGACGCTCCGGCGGGTACTGGGCTGCTCAAAGGCTGCCCGGGGCAGGGCCTCCAGCGGGTTGCGAATGACCGCCCGAAGCAGGGCGAGACCGCCGAGCGGGGCTTCCGGCAGCGAGACGCGGGGAAGATCGGGCTGGTGGGTCTCCGGCATGGCCGCCGATAAATCGGAGTGCAGCTGGCTCGGTTCCAGGGCGTCTTCCCTCGGCGCCAAGCCGGGGCGATGCTCCGGCGCAAGGAGATTGCCAATGATTACCCTGCATAGCTGGAACACCCCGAACGGCCGCAAGATCAGCGTTGCCCTGGAGGAGATGGGGCTGCCCTACACGGTGAAGACCGTGAATATCAGCAAGGATGAGCAGTTCCGCCCGGAGTTCCTCGCCATCAGCCCGAACAACCGCATCCCGGCCATCGTGGATGACGAGGGGCCCGGGGGGCAGCCAATCAGTGTGTTCGAATCGGGCGCGATCCTGCTCTATCTTGGCGAGAAGACCGGTCAGTTCTTGCCGGCCGATCTGCGCGCCCGGGTGCCCGTGCTTGAATGGTTGATGTGGCAGATGGGAGGGTTTGGCCCCATGCCCGGGCAGGTGCACCACTTCTTGATGCAGCCAGATGGGCCGGCGAAGGAGTATGGCCTTGCCCGCTATGGGAAGGAGACCCGGCGCCTCTACGGCGTGCTGGATAAGCGACTGGCCGGGCGGGATTTCGTGGCGACGAAGGGTGAGCCGAGTGTGGCGGATTTCGCCATCATCGGCTGGGCTTGGCGGCATGAGCGGCACCAAGTGTCTTTCGATGATTTTCCGAATGTTGGTAGCTGGTACGAGCGAATGATGGCCCGCCCGGGCACGAAGCGGGGCTTTGAGGTGGAGCTTTCCTGAATTGTCCCGGCCTTCAGGGTTTGACGGATGGGCGAGGCGCCGCTAGAAGCGGCGCCTGCAACGCCGTGTGACTATCCACTCTTGCGGAGGGGTGGCCGAGTGGCCGAAGGCGGCGGTTTGCTAAACCGTTATAGGATGTCAAGTCCTATCGTGGGTTCGAATCCCATCCCCTCCGCCATTTACCCTCTATAAGTCGCTGGTTTTGCGAGCGAATTCGGAGATGGTCGCGGGCCGTTCCCAAGGTCATTCCCAAGCATGATTTGGAATGACTGGACACGCCTGGACACACCGGGCGGAGATGTGGCCGTGCCATGCTCTCGCAGTCCGTCCGCTGAACATCCAGGTCCGGGCTCTCTACTCGGCATGGGTCGATAGGAAGTTAGGTATGGAGCGACGCCGGGCGGCCCGACAGCAAGTAATCCGGCTGGGGCAACTCGCGGTGGCCGAGACACCCATCAGATGCGTGGTGTTCGACCTGTCGCGCGCCGGGGCTCGAATTCACCTTTTCGCCCCATGCGCGGTGCCTGAGACCGTGATTCTACGACTTCCTGATGGGACCATTCGGCAGGCACGCCGTCGGTGGCAACGAGATGCCGCAGTCGGACTGGAGTTTTCCGGTATGGCAGCGTCGGGTGGCTCTGAAAGAGCAGGCAGCGTCAGCTCTCCAGCCACTTGTCCAGCTCATCGCGAGGCCGAGGGGGAGGATTGACGGGATCCGGGCTCGCAGATGCCGCGTAGAAGGTCGCCATAGCAGCAGCCTCCCCCGCGTCGTGGTCCATGGGCCCGGGGTTCTCCAGTGCGTGCCGGATGGCCAGCAAGAACGCCACGTCCTCCCGGTGCTGGCGCAACTCGGCCAGCAGATCGGGCGGGGGAGGCGCAACGGCGCTCATCCGCACCCCCCCATCCTCCACCTGAAACCGGATCCCGGCAGCCTCAGCGCGGGCCAGGACACGTGCACTATTCACAACGTGCAGTTCCAGTTTGCCGGAATTTCCTGGCGGGTGCCGATACCGGGAGTTGCGCCAGCCTTCAATTGCTGGGCGAGGGCGCCGCAGATGTGTGGGGTTACCAAGCTAACTCAAAATACCCCACTCGATCTGGAGAAGCAGGACAGCGACGCGCTCCCGGCCGAAGCGTCCAGTCAATGCGACATCGCGTGGCAGCTGCCCGTTCAACCCGTAGGCAGGCGTGGTCCACCATCGAGCTGCGCCCTCGGCGACTACGCGCTCTAGGATCTCGAGAACAGGCCTGAGCATGGGGTCATCGCGATCGGCTTGGAGCAGTTCGATTTCCAGCCGGTTGGCGGGTGCGCGGGCCTGAACTAGACGTTGCGCGAGTCGGGCACGGACGCCGTGATTCATGGGTGGCATGGTTCACTCATTGAGGTGAGGGCAGAAGAGCGCTAACCACGCTGGCGCGACAGACCCGGCCCGGGGCACACCCGGCTTCCCGGGCAACCGGGCGGGGTGTGTGATCAGCCCTCCTAATCCTGTGGGGAAGAAGGCCTTTCGGCGCAGGCTGCTTCGGCCGTTCGCCGGGCGTAGACTTCGGCGGATGAGGGCGGAGGACCTCTGGCGCGGTCACCAGTCAGGATGACGGCGATGATCTGCGGGACTGAGAAGCCACGTTGGGCCAAGCGCCGCGCAGTCGCGAAGTCGGCCCGGCTACGATCCAGCGCAGCACCGGGCGGAAGAGAGGTCAGAACCCTCGCCACCCCAGCGGCATGTTCTTCGGCCGGCGAGCGGTGCAGCGCGGAAGTTGGGGTGTTGGGTGATGGAAGGCTTTTCGCTTTCCCCACCTTCTCCATAGCTGATCGCGCTTCGCTGAGCAGCGCGGGGCCGCCCGGGTCGAGAACCGGCCCGTCAGCGCGGAGGAGCAGCGCGTAGGGGAAGAGCCCTGTCGCTTGCTGGTGCGGGGGCTTCCTGTTCGTCAGCCCCGGAATCCTGGATGGCTGCGACGCTCGCGCGGCGCAAAGATCGCCAACATAGCGGGCCGCCAGCAACTTCGCGGCGGCGTCGGCCAGTGTAGGCGCGATGGGTGTGTCTGAAATGGTAAGCCAGACTTGCAAGTTGCCGGGCGATGAGGCGACGACGACCGCGGGGCGGTGATGGCGGGACAGAGCAGTAACGGCATCCCGGTGTAGATCGTCGATCAACACATGCCGTGGGTCGATCGGACGACCGAGGATGTGATGTCCGTTAGCGTTGAGGCGGCGGAGCCAAGGGACGGCACGCTCGAGCTCGCCGATGTCCCAGACGCGGCGGTGCGGAGATGTGCCGCTGCTCAGTTCGGCAGGAACGGCGGTGATAGCGTACTGGGCGGCAGGAAGAGCCTGAGCCCAACGGATGATGGACTCGCGGGTGCGACGCTCGCCGCGGCCAGCACTGTGGGGTGTGAGAGGCATGTGAAGGAATCCGGGAGGGTGAGCGGAGGCGGTCGGTGATCGTCCCGCCGCCACGAGTTCAGGCGGCGCGCCGGCCGGGAGAGCGGGCCTCGTGGAGGGCGGTGACCCAGCCGCCACTTGGTGGCGCCAGCATCACCGGCTCGTGGGAGCCGGCGGGCATCACCTCGCGGAGGAGCGCAAGGACGCGGTGACGCGAGGGACAGGCACCATCCACGAGGGGTGCGAAGCCCAGGATCACCTTCCGCGGGGGATCAGCGGCGACAAGGGCGGAGAGCGTCTCGTCTGCAGCCCGCGACCACCCGCCCCGGCGCAGCGAAGGTGGTCGTGCCGTGAGCATGTGGCTTCAGCGCGGCGAGACAGATCGCCTGCATCGGGCTGTCAACGAGGACGAGGCGGCGCCGACAGGGGCCTGGAGTACGAAACAAGCTGCGGGAGCCGCCACGGGTGAAGGCGAAGCCGCCGCCGGGGCCGCTCTTGATGAGTTCCGATCCAGTCTCCCGGCCGCTGCCGTCGCGGTGACGACACCAGATACCACCGGAGCTGGCGGACACGGCGTCGCCGAAAGGATTGAGGTCGGAGCGCAGGAGCGGGATGTGTTCGAAGCCGCGCAGATAGGGCGGATAGGACGAAGAGGAGTCGGCGAGTTGGGGGCGGTGGGGCGGAACAAAGGTCATGAAATCTCCTGAGGCCACCGAATTCCCCTTCCACCT
This sequence comes from Roseomonas chloroacetimidivorans, assembly GCF_049629625.1. Classification (NCBI taxonomy): domain Bacteria; kingdom Pseudomonadati; phylum Pseudomonadota; class Alphaproteobacteria; order Acetobacterales; family Roseomonadaceae; genus Roseomonas; species Roseomonas chloroacetimidivorans. The sequence continues at coordinate 39,656 of NZ_JBNBZS010000054.1, forward strand.
TTCTCAGCCCGGCTGGGCGCCGGCGGGGGGGGGGGGGCGGCCGTAGGCGGCCCGCCCCCCGCCGGCGCCGGCCGGGCGATACAATTACCCATCGGGGGCGATGCCCTCGTTCGTCATTCAGCCTTCAGCTGTTGTCGCTCCTCGTCGTCAGTGGGATCGGTCACGATAGGACGGGCGACGATATGCTGAGGGAGACACCCAGTGCGCCGCGTCCGCGGGGCAGCTGCACTCTCGCGTCGGCGAGCGGCTGCACGAGCTGCTCGACGGTGAAAGCCGGCCGGGGAGGGGAATCAGGTCAGGCGCCAGCTCCAGCTGCTTGATGGTACGCGGTGACACGCCGGAGGCTTCCGCGAGGGCGGTGTGACGCCAGCCGAGGAGGGCGCGGCCAGCGCGAAGATGGGTCGGGACCACATGGTGCACCATCGTCGGAACGCCTCTTGACGTCGAAACGACGGGACGCACTTATGGGGTACATTCTCGGCGCGCTCATGCCAGCGAGATTCGCGGCGGCCCGTTCCTTTTCCCCCTGACAGCATCTCCAATCCCTGGAGCGCGACCATGTCCAACACCATGGCGAAGGTCCCCGTGCGCGACACCGCGCCCGAGCGTGCTCTTCGCAGCGTTCTGATGCGCCTTGGCGCCCCATCTGCCGAACTCAACGTTGCCGGTTTACCAGGGAAACCCGATGTCGTTCACCAGTCCATTCCTGGAAGATAACCCGTAAAGCCTACTCGGCCTGCTTGGCGCGGTCACATGCAGTGCTGGCGTTATTGATCGCGTCGCCATGCGCAAGTGCCCAACCGCAGAGCGCCTCGAAGGGCTGACGCAGAGAGTGCCCCAGCGGCGTAATGGCGTATTCCACGCCGATCG
>NZ_JBNBZS010000055.1:0-39013 GCF_049629625.1 Roseomonas chloroacetimidivorans
GTTCACGGTCCTGGGCAAGTCGTTGACCCTGAAGGGCTACCTGTACACCGAGGTCATCACCGACGACGCACTTCTCCAGCGCGCCAAAGACTTCATCACTGATGGTCTGCGCTCAGGTCATCTGAAGCCGGTGGTGGCCAAGGTCTTCAAGCTGGACGAGATCCAGGAGGCGCACCGCTACCTGGAATCGAACGAGCAGATCGGGAAGATTGTCGTCAACGTGTGATTGTGCTCGTGCCACCCGCAACCAAGCGGGTGGCACGAACGGGCAACGTGCCCGATCCCCGGGAAGCAAAAGGTCGTCTCTTCCGCTCTCTCAGTAGGAACCCTCGAAGTCCGGCAGTCTTTGCGTCCGCTTTGCCTACCCACTTCCAGAATGCAGCGAGGCTGCTTCCGGCCGTCGTCGCCCTTCCGCTCAGCGCCCATATTGGCCATCCGTAATCGGTCATCGCCTCTCCGAGAGTGGACATGGCTCCCCAGGTGGCCCGTAGCTGAGTTGGGTAGGGTGGAATGCAGACTATCAGCTCTTTGGCACGTCAATTAGTTCCTTGATGCGGCTGGCGAGCACTTCCAGGGCGAAGGGCTTGATCAGGACGTGCATGCCCAGACTGAGGTGGCCATGGTTGAGCACGGCGTTCTCAGCATAGCCCGTGATGAACAACACCTTTAGGTCTGGCCGTGCCACCCGCGCGGCGTCCGCTAGTTGCCGGCCATTCATGCCGCCGGGCAGGCCGACATCGGTCACCAGCAGGTCAACCCGCGCATCTGATTGCAGCACCCGCAACCCGGCCGCGCCGTCTGCGGCCTCGATGGCTTGGTAGCCGAGATCCTCCAGAACCTGGGTCACCAGCATCCGCACGGTCGCCTCGTCATCCACCACCAGCACCGTCTGCCCGAGCTCTGCACGCGGCGCGCCAGCGAGTTGGGAAGGCAGTTCTGCGGCTACTGCCTCGCCCAGGTGGCGAGGCAGGTAGATGCACACCGTTGTGCCCTGGCCGACCTCAGAGGAGATCTGAACCTGCCCGCCGGACTGGCGCGCAAAGCCGTAGATCATGGACAGGCCGAGGCCCGTGCCCTGGCCTATTGGCTTGGTGGTGAAGAACGGGTCGAAAGCTCTGGCAATGACCTCCTTCGGCATGCCTGTGCCGGTGTCGGACACGCATAGGGACACGTACTCGCCAGCTGTTAAGTCGCGCTCGCGTGCCGCGTGTTCGTCCAGCCAGCGGTTGCAGATTTCGACCGTGAGCTTGCCGCCATTCGGCATCGCGTCGCGCGCGTTGATGCACAGGTTCAGCAGCGAGCTCTCCAGCTGACCAGGGTCCACCAATGTCGGCCACAGCCCAGCCGCGCCCACCGGCACTTCCACCGTGATCTCTGGCCCCATGGTGCGGCGGATCAGCTCCTCCATCCCAGCCACGAGGCGGCTCACGTCCGTGGGCTTGGGGTCGAGTGTCTGCCGGCGCGAGAAGGCGAGCAACCGATGCGTCAGCGCTGCGGCCCGCTTGGCCGCACCCTGGGCCGCATTGATATAGCGGTCCGCGTCCTTGATCCGCCCCTGAGCGATGCGCGTCTGCAGCAGTTCCAGGCTGCCGGTTATGCCGATCAGCAAATTGTTGAAATCATGCGCCAGCCCCCCCGTGAGCTGCCCGACCGCTTCCATCTTCTGAGACTGGCGCAGAGCTTCTTCGGCCGCGAGCAGCTCACGCGTCCTGTCCTGAACCTCGGCCTCAAGGCGATCGTTCAGGTCACGCAACGCCACTTCGCGGTTCGAAAGTTCCGAAAGCAGCCGTGCGCGCTCCATTGGCGACCAAGTGCGCTCGGCCTCAGACTGGTTGAGCAGCAGGCGTGCCAGCTCGCTGTGCTCGCTCATGAGCGACAGCATGTCGGGCTCACATTCCAGCTCGGGATGTGTCTCGGTCCAGTAATGCGCGGTGCGAATGAAGGCTAGAAATGCGATTAGCATTTCCAGGTTGGTCTCGCCGAAGGCATGGGCAACGGCAAGGCGTGCCGGCCCTGACTGGCGCGGCTCCAGGAAGATCAGCGAAAGCGCGTCGAACAGGTCGGCCTCGCGCTGCGTCCCTGGTGCCGGCATCTCTGTCGTGGTTTCGGCCTGTAGCCGCTCCAGGCTTCGGGTGAACTCCTCATCACTCGGCACTGGTCGGCGGAGCAGCGCCACAACCTGTTCGACGGTCTGCGGCGGGCAGTCTCGGTCCCCTGCCGGATAGCCCTGACCGACCAGAAAGCCAACGTGGCGGATAATGCAGTACCGGACCTCGCAGAAGCGGGACAGATGGACGAAAAGCCGCTCCTTGAAGAGGGAGGGTAGCGGGCTGTCAAAGTAGGCAGATCGTGCAAAATCCCAGAGCCGGTCGATCAACCCAGGTGCTGAAGCCGCGGTGCAGAAGAAGTTCGGCAGCACCCCGAGCCGCTCCGCCACGAGATCCTGCAGCCGGGCCTGTACTTTGGGTGTGATCCCCGCAGATGTCTGCCGGTCAGCCATACTAAAGTTCCGTAAACGTTTGAGAGGATTGCTCGACGGGCTCCACGGCGACCCTGCTTTTGGCCAGCAAGCGCAGGCCTGCCCGTACAACCTCGCCTGCACTCCCGTACTGGCCAGATTGTACCTCGGCGCTGACGAAGGCGGTCAAGGCGGTCAAGGCGGTCAAGGCGGTCAAGGCGGTCAAGGCGGGTATTAGGGACATGTTAAGGGCTACACGCTTAAGCATGCGCCACAATTACATAACGAAAGTATGTATTCCAGGCTGTGACACAGGCTGGCGCCGCGAGGCTTCATCGAACCTTGAGGTAATCCGGCAAAGTGTGGTTGGGGCCGGGAGCAGCCCAGGAACGCCCCTCTGGCAGCCGCTTCCCCAAATGTTCCATTCGAAAGCGGACCTGTTGCTTTCGGCCAGAACAGCAGATGCAGAGTCTAGGGTCTGTCGTCACTCGCGTGGCCTTGCTGCAAAATGCGCGCTCCATCATCATCGGAAAGGCGGCTCGTCGAAGCTGCGGAGCTTGCGCGAGTGCAGGGATGCCAGTTGCCCTCGTAAAATATCAATAGTGGTCAGGCCAATGGCGAGATGCTGGCCCACCGCACGTTCATAAAAAGCACTGGCCGTTCCTGGTAGCTTGATTTCGCCATGCAGCGGCCGGTCGGAGACGCAAAGCAGTGTCCCGTAAGGAACCCGGAACCGGTAGCCCTGCGCGGCGAGCGTGCCGCTCTCCATATCAACCGCAATCGCACGCGACAGATTGATCCGGCGCCGTTCCTGGGACCAGCGTAGTTCCCAGTTGCGGTCGTCATAGGTCACCACAGTGCCGGTCCGCAGCCGCTGCTTCAGCGCCTCGCCCTGCTCACCGGTTACCCGCGCCGCAGCTTCCTGCAGCGCGACCTGCACCTCGGCCAGCGCGGGGATGGGCACCTCGGGCGGCACGAGATCGTCCAGGATACGGTCGCGCCGCAGATATCCATGTGCCAGGACATAATCGCCGATGTTTTGCGATTGCCGAAGGCCAGCGCAATGCCCGACCATGATCCAGCAATGCGGACGCAGCACTGCCAGGTGGTCGGTGATGTTCTTGGCGTTTGATGGCCCGACCCCGATATTCACCAACGTGATGCCACCCTCCCCATCCCGCCGCAGCAGGTGGTAGCCCGGCATCTGGAAGCGGTGCCATGGAATCGAGGAAGCCTGGGCCCGCGCCGACACCGAGTCTTGTCCACGCTCCAACTCAAGACCTCCGGGCAGCACCAATCTTTCGTAAGGGCTGTCCGCAGCCTCCAACTCCGTGAGTGCCCACTGAACGAACTGGTCGACGTAACGATGATAGTTGGTCAGCAGGATCCAGGGCTGCACCCGGCGCCAGTCCGTGCCGGTATAATGGACCAGGCGTCGTAGGGAGTAATCCACACGGACGGCGTCGAACAATGCCAGAGGGCGTGGCCGCCCGGGCTCGAAGCGCCAGAGGCTGTCCGCGACCTCGTCCCCGACCGCTGCCAGCGAGGGGGCGGGGAAGTATCGGGCCAGGCGCGCCGCCGAAGCCCCATTCTGGTCGAATTCGTCGCCTCGCTCGAGGATGTAGGGATAGGGAATCTCCTGGTCGCTTGGGCCCACCTCAATAAGCGGGGAGAAATCCCGCGAGAGGGGACGGAGCTGCTCAAGCAGATAGGAACGGAAGAAGGCGGGCTGGGTGATTGTTCCGGCATAGGTGCCGGAAGCCTGGAACTTGGCCCAGGCCCGGCGCGTGGCGGGCGGCTCCGGACCGTTCGGGTCGTAGGTGAGTCGAAGTTCGGGGTAGCGGAACCTCACCCGCTCGTCCGGGCTCGGCGGCGGGCCGCCAGCAAGGAAGCGCTCGAGGGCCGCCCGGAGCGCGAGCACCGCGGCCGAGTGCAGATCCATGAGCTGATCGACTGCTTGTTCCGGAGTAAGTGAACGGCTGCTGGTTTGCTGGGATGTCATGGGCCGGGGCGGGCTCCTCCTCGTCGCTCAATTAGCGCATTGCCTCCCCAACAACGCGCGCGCCCTCCTTCGGATGAGGCACCCGGAGCAACGGTTGGGGGCGGGCACCACCTAGGATTATGCCCACAGGCTGCGTCCTTCGCGGAAGGCACCGCAAGGGGCCCAGGGATGACCGCATCACGGCTTCCACTGAGGGTGCCCCGCCATGTACTGCGCCGGCGCGCTGCATGGCAGGCAGGCTAGAACGGGTGTTCGGACCGCTCCACCTCGGCGATGAACATGGCGTCCTCGATCATCTGCATCTCCCGCAGGCTCACCTCCGACCGGCCATCGGCGATGGATCGCCGGAAGGCCCGGTAGACCCCCTCATACTCCTGGTCCACGTTACTTGAACAAAGCACTGTTCCGTCGCGCAGCAAGCTGCGAACGCCGCGGATCAGCAGCGTGTCGGAACCGCCGCCGGCAGCGCGGCTGCGGAGCGTGATGTCCCAAATATCCCGCCCGCCCCTGCGCCACTCGAACTGAACGTCCCCCCCGCCGCCATCCCAGGCAAGGCGCATCCGCACCATCGCGGGTGTCGCGGCCCCGGCTGGAACCCGGAACCACGCTTTCTCAACGCGGAAATTCGTATCCGGCAGGACATGGCAGAGAATGGAAAGGGCGTTGATCCCAGGATCGAACACGCCGAAGCCGCCGGGCTGCCAGGGCCAGGACTGCCTGCCATGCCATCGCTCAAAATCCTCGCGCCACTCCACCAGAATGTCCTCGGGTGACCGCCCGGCCAGAAGCCTCCGCGCTTCGTCTACGGCCTGGTTGTGTTGCGCGTGGAAGGAGGTAACGAGCACCAACTCTCTCTCCTCCGCAATGCGCCGGAGTTCGATGAGCTCGCCCAGCGTCGTCGTCGGCGGCTTTTCCAGGAGAACATGACGGCCCGCGAGCAGGGCATCCCGGGCCACGGTGAAATGCGTGCCGGTGGGTGATGCGACGGAAACAGCGGCGACATCGGGCTCAGCATCGAGCAGCGCGCGGTGATCGGCGTAGTGCCGGCCAGCAAAGCCCGGCAACCCGCCGCGCGGGTCGGCGGTCGCGACGAGTGCGAAGCCGGTATGGGCAGCCACCGCGCTCAGGGCAGGCGCATGCTGCTTCCGGGCGATCTCGCCGCATCCTACCAGCGCGATCTTGCAAGGACCCACCTGACTCCTCCCGACTGCTATGCAGGCCGCTACTCCTCGGCTTCCCAGCAAATGCCTATGAGGCGCCGGCGGGCAGCTGCCCTCAACCTTCCTTGTCCGGATGCAGCGGAGCAAGGGGAAGCCGCAGGCAGAGGCTCCGCGCCGGCAGCACCTCGCTCCACTGCTCAATCAGCCGCCGAAAGCCCCCGGCCACGCGTCGTGGCTTGCGGTCGAGGTCGTAGAGCCCGACGGGGTGCACGCGGCCTGCATTCTCCCGCAAGGCCGTGTCCCAATCCACCTGATCCGTCAGCGAGTACCATGTGAAGCCGAGCACCGGCACCGGGGTTTCCCAGAGCAGGAGCAAATTGGCCCACTGCTTCCAAAGCCACTCCGTAGAGTCGCTTTCCGGCGTATCCACCAGGTTTGTTTCCGTGTGCATAAGCGGAAGGTGGTAGCGGTTATAGTATTGGTGGATGATTGTCGCGTAGCCGTACACCTCACCGGAGGCACGGGTGCTGCCATCGTCCTGCACCAGATGCTCATTCGTTTGGTAATAATCGGTCCCGAGGACGCAATGCCGCTTCAGGTCGGTGTGCCGGAAGCCGGCATACTCCTGTCGGGTCATCCCGTTATCCATGAGATACTCATACATGGGCGCATCCACGGGATGGCCGTAGTTCAGGTCAAGCGACAGAAAGCGCTCGGCATTGCGGTGACGCGCTTCGGCCCAGGACACTGGGGAGGCTGCGTGGTACTGCTCCGCGGACTCGCTCTGGATGAAGATCGCGTCCGGACGCACGCTGATGATGGCGCGCATGGCCGCGAGATTGGCTCCGACCAGGTGCTTCATGGCCGTGACGAAGCCACGCCCGCTGCTTAGCTGTTCGTTCCACCAGCCATAGCGTCCGGAAAACAAGGCGCAGACATACATCTCGTTGACGGGGGTGTAGAGCTGCACCCAGGGGAAGCGCCGCGCGAAGGCTTCCGCATAGCCGGCGAAGAGACGGGGAAAATCGGGGTTCTGGAAGTCACCAATCCAGTCGGGCACCCCGAAATGGCAGAGATCGACGATTGGATAGGTGCCCTGGCGGCGCAAGGCGGCGAAGGTCTCGTCCGCGAAGCTCCAGTCATAACGGCCCTCGCCCAGCCAGGTCAGGTGCAGAGGCGGCCCGTAGCGTAGGAAGCCGCAGCCGAGTTCCTTGACCAGCGCGAAGTCCTCCGCCCAGCGGTTCATATGACCGCTGGCCGCCATCTGGTCGACCCGTCGGCCGCCCACGGTCGGATTGCTGCCCTCGATGCCGGTCGCGAACATGAACAGCGGCACCGATGGGCCGAAGCAGGGCCGCTCCGAGGAGGCCGGGCGCATGGGCATGGAAGCTCCTTGTCCTGCTAAGCGCCACCGCGCGGGGCCGGGTTGCAGCCGGGTTTAGAAGCCAGTGACAAAACGTCCTGAGTTCGAGCAGGCAGACCACGCCCGCGAAGATTGCGTGCCCGACCTGCAGCGCAGCAAACCCGACTGGTCATTCTGACTGCCAAGGACAATGCTTCCAGTGAAGCGGCTCGACATGCTCGCATCGGGGGAACATGGCACTTCGTTGGCCCAGTGGCATCGTAGCCAGTAAGTGCCGCCGAAAGGGCAGCGAGAGCGCGGCTCGCAACCCCGGCACCGATCTAAGGAAAGCGCCGTCCTTCTATCGCCTTCGCCCGGCCGGGGCCTTGGAGTGCAGCGCCCGGGGCCCAAGCTCCGGGAGGCTCCGCGGCCGCCGAGGCGGGCCGCGGAACCATGGCTTCACGCCAGCATGAAATCACCGGCTGTAAGGGTGCTCACGTCCTGGACAATGGTGAGGAACTCGCCTGTCGAGGCGATACTGATCACCGTGTCCAGTTCCTCGGTTCCCCAGTAGTTGGCACTCTGGTCGAAGCTCAGTTCGGCGAAGTCTAACCCGTCGGCCAGTACGAGCTTGTCCGTGCCGCGCAGAAAGTCGAGAATGATGTCAGCCTCCGCAAGGCTCGCGCCACCATCACCTCGTGCGAAGACAAATCGATCAGCTCCATCGCCGCCGATCAGCCTGTCGGTGCCTAAGCCACCCCGCAGCACATCATTGCCGTCGCCGCCATCCAGATGGTCATTGCCGCCGGTAACCCGGCCGTCGCCGGCAATCTGGATGGCACCACCGGCATCACCATAGAGCTTATCATTGCCGGCACCGCCGAGGAGCTGGTCATTGCCCAAACTGATCTCACCACCATCGGACGCATTGATGACGCCACTGGCATCCCCATACAGCGTGTCATCCCCGGCATCGCCAGTCAGATAGTCATTGCCAAGGACGATCTCGCTGTGGATCCCGGCATGCACCTCTGCAGCATCGCCGATCAGCTTGTCCTTGCCCTCGCCTCCGATCAGCCGATCCTCGCCCGCCCGGACAAAGCCATCACCATAGGCGTGGATCATGCCCGCGGTGTCGCCCCAGAGGGTATCGTTGCCATCGCCGCCATGGAGGTAGTCGCCACCACCCCGGATAACTGCCTCGTAGGACACCAGATCCCCGCCGGCGTCGCCGACGATCCGGTCGTCACCGGCGCCGCCATAGAGCAGGTCGTCGCCACCCTGGACGAAGCCGTCGGTGGTGTTGGCAAAGAAGCGACCGCCCGCATCCCCATAGAGGATGTCCTTGCCATCGCCCCCCTCGAGGATATCGTTGCCGCCCACGACATCGCCCTCGGCGTCCGCGAACATCTCGCCGCCGGCGTCGCCGTAAAGCTTGTCGTTTCCGGCGCCGCCAGACAGCATGTCACGGCCACCGACAACCTGGGCGGAGACGCGGGCGATCATATCGGTTCCGGCATCGCCATAAAGGGCGTCGTCCCCCTCTCCGCCGTCCAGGGTGTCGTCACCACCCCGCACGCCGGCATAGGCAATGGCGGCCTCCATGGTACGGCCGGCATCGCCATAAAGCCTGTCGCTGCCATCTCCGCCGAACAGCTGATCCTTCCCGCCGCGGGTGGCGAAGTAGTTGTCCAGATCGTCGTCCCGTACGCTGGTGACCATGTCGGTGCCGGCATCACCGTAGAGACTGTCCTTGCCCTCGCCGCCGCGAAGGATGTCATCTCCACCCTGGACGAGGCCGGAGCCCATCCCGTGCATCATGCTACCGGCGTCGCCGTAAAGCTTGTCGTCGCCGTCCCCGCCGTCCAGTTCGTCATTGCCGCCCAGGACCTCACCGCCGGGCATGGCCTGCATCATGCCGCCGGCGTCGCCGTAGAGCCGGTCTGACTCGCTGCCGCCGTCCAGAAGGTCATTTCCGCCCAGGATGTTTCCGTCCGGCTCCGCAAGCAGGTTACCTTTGGCATCGCCATAGAGGCTGTCCTTGCCGCTGCCGCCATGCAGGCGATCATGACCGCCATAGATGTAGCCATAGGTGGCCTTGAAGTCGCCACCGGCATCGCCGGCCAGCGTATCCTCGCCAGCACCGCCTGACAGATTGTCATTGCCGCCCCGGACGGTCCCGGAGAAAACCACTTCGAAATCGCCCTTGGCGTCACCGTAAAGCTTGTCGTTGCCCTCGCCGCCCTCCAGCCGGTCATGGCCACCATGGACTACGGCCTCATTGGCGCGCATGGCGCCGCCTGCATCGCCGGCGAGGCTATCGTCACCCGTGCCGCCATCCATCAGGTCGTCGCCGCCGCGCACATAGCCATCCGAGGAGTCCGCGAGCATCATCCCGCCGGCATCGCCGTAGATGGTGTCCTTTCCATCACCGCCCTTCAGGTCGTCGTTCCCACCGAGCACATCGGCCTCGGCATAGGCGATCAGATCGCTGCCGGCGTCGCCATAGATGATGTCATTGCCCTGGCCACCAGCAATCACATCCTGACCGCCATAGACGCTGTCGCCGGAATAGGTGCCGATGAAGTTCTTGCCGGCATCGCCATAGAGACGGTCGTCATCGTCCCCGCCGTCGATCTCGTCATCGCCACCAGTGGGAATGCCACCATCACCTGAGATCAGCGAACCGTTGACCTCGCCATAGACCCGGTCCTTACCCTTACCTCCGGAGAGTTCGTCGTCACCGCCCTCGTCATCGAGGTCACCGCGGTACTCGCCCAGCAGCATGTCGTCGCCGCCCAGGCCATTAATGATCTCGTTGCCGCCGCCCCCTTCCAGAGTATCGGCGTCTTCAGTCCCGGTGATGGTTGCCAAGGCATTCCTCCATTTTGACTATCAGATCGGCGCAAATTTTTTTCTCTGTCGCCGCTGCAGGAGGAATTTTTGCTAGAGCATGAAAAATCAGCAACATTCCTTTTCATTTTGACTAATGAACAATTCAGGAGCTTCACAGCTCCCGGTCCACAGCCCACGCGAGCCAGCTTCTGCACCAGGCTCCATGATCCGGCCCGGCAACCCTGGCACGGGCCTGCTCGCTTTCCTCTCAGCATGAGGGGAAGCGCGCATGGCAGGCCCTGACGATCTGATCCAGGCTTTCCGGACCCAGTCCCGCGCCTGCGGTGATCTGGGATCGCCCTTCATGAAGGCGTTGCTGCAGGCAGCTGCGGACGAGATCGGCCACGCTGGATCCATTCGGGGCCTGTTGGCGGATTGGGCGGGCGACCCCGTGGCCGATGCCGTTCCCCTGCGCTTTGCGGCGGCCCTGCATTCTATAGTGCTGTCCGGCACCTCATCGGAGTTGGCTGCCCTCTACCCAGAATCTGGCCGGACCGCCGAAGTACCCGAGGTCTGGCGCGCGGCCCTCTCCGCCGTCGAGGCGAACCGGCCCGCAGTGGAGGCTTTCCTCGCCTCGCCGCCGCAGACCAATGAGGTCGGCCGCTCCGCCGTGCTGCTGGGTGGCTTCCTCGAGATCGCACATGCGACGGGTGGCCGGCCCATGCGGCTCCTGGGGATCGGAGCCAGTGCAGGGCTCAACCTGCCCTGGGACCATTTCCACTATGATCTGGGTGGCCGGGCGCAATGGGGCGACCCGGCCTCTCCGGTCACCGTGAAGGCGGCATGGGATGGCCCCCTGCCGCCGCTTGACGCCGAGATCCATGTGGCGGCGCGCGCTGCCTCCGATGCGGCGCCTGTCGATCTGGAGGACCCGGAAGCCCGCCTGCGGCTTCGTGCCTATGTCTGGGCAGACCAGCCAGCGCGCATGGCGCTGCTGGAAGCCGCTATCACGTTGGCGCGTCGCCTCGGCTTTCCGGTCGAGCAGGGCGAGGCGGCCAATTGGACGGCCGAGCGCCTGCGCGAAGCCGCCGAGGGCCGCACCACCGTCCTCTATCACTCCATCGCCTGGGAGTACTTCCCGGAGGACAGCAGGGTGCAGCTTCAGGCGGCGATTCAGGAGGCGGGCCAGCAGGCTGACGAGACCTCCCCCTTCGCCTGGCTTCGCCTGGAGCCGCCCGCTGGCAGTGGTCCCGGCAGCGGTCAACCCGAACTTCGCCTGACGCTCTGGCCTGGCGGCCATGAGCGACGCCTCGCGCAGGCGCATACGCATGGCCCACCCATCACTTGGCTGGGGGAGGATGAGCGGTGAGTGAAGAAGCAAGCAGCCCCATCTGGATTCGCGGACGTGAAACGCTCTCCGAGAACTGGTTCAGGCTGGAGAAGGTCACCTTCGAGCAGGTCGGCAAGGACGGCTCACGCAAGACCCTGGCGCGAGAAGTCTATCACAACGGGCCTGGCGCAGCCGTTCTGCCCTTCGATCGTGCCCGCGGTACGGTGCTCCTCGTCCGGCAACTCCGCATCCCGCCCTATGTGAACGGCGATGACCCGATGCTGCTCGAGGTCTGCGCCGGCATGGTGGAAAAGGGCGACGACCCGGCCGAGACAGTGCGCAAGGAGGCCGGGCAGGAGATGGGCTACCAGCTTCACGCGCTGCGCAAGGTATTCGAGCTCTATATGAGCCCCGGTTCCTCCGCCGAGAAGCTGCACCTGTTCATGGCCGAATATGGGCCGGGTGACCAAACCGCCAGGGGCGGCGGCCTGGCCGAGGAGGGAGAGCAGATCGAAATTCTTGAGCTTCCCCTCACCCACGCCTGGGACATGGTTCTGTCCGGGAAGATCATCGACGCGAAAACAGTCCTGCTGCTGCAGCACGCATGTATGACGGCCCCCTGAGGGGTCGGACTCGGCAGGCCAGATCAGGCAGCCCTGCCCCTTCCGGGCGCTTGCGGTTCCTCCGGGGCCAGGGCGACAAGCCTGCGCCCTGGCCCCGGAGGATGAATCCGGCCCTCATCACCCCCACATGCCGGGTGCTGCGCCGGGATCAAGCCGGGCGCTAAGAGGACGAAGGCGAGGCCCCAAGTTGAGCGACGCTGACACGCGACGGCACCAGCGCGAATGGCCTACCCCGCCTTCTGCCCCATCCTATCCTGAGAGACGCCCGGAAAGAACGAGGATGTCGGCAAGGCTCTGGACACTGGGTATCCTGCTGGTCGCGCTCGGATTGGCCGCCGGGGAAGTGGGATGGGATGTCCTGCTCTGGCTACCCATGAGGGTCATCGACTCCCTGCTTTGGATGCCGATGACGGCGATCGATGCCATCCGTTCCAATCCCGGCACCTATGGCGTGGTCGCGCTGGGCGTGGTGCTGATGGTGGTTGCGCGTGTGATCGGCCGGCGCAAGCCCTAAGCAGCCGCCGGATCACCCAGCCCGGCCTCAAGCGCCGGCTCACGGGGAACCCACCGGTCGTCCTTCCGGGTGAACAGGGCGTCCAGCGCGGGCACCGGCCTGCTGACGACGGCCTGAACGACGCTTTCAATGAGGGCCTGGACTGAAAGACAGCGATCCGCCAGCTCCCCCAGGTCGTCAGGCCGTGATGGCACCTCGGCGCGGCTGAGCCCGATCCGGGAGGGCTTGAGCTTGGTCACGGAGAAGACGGCCAGACCGCTTCCATGCTCTCCGCACCAGCCGACCTCCCAGGTGCCGTGCAGCAGGTTGTTCCGGGTCTGCTGGATCACCTCGAACTCGCCCGCGATCTGGTTCATCACGGACAGGATGTCCTGGCCCTGTTGCTTCGGGAACCCGAACTCCTCGTCGGTGACGATCTGCCCCACCACGGCCCGAAAGACCTGGAACAGCGGCGCGGCCGTCATGACGCTGCTGTGGAAGGCGATGTTGACCAGCTTCTCGTAACGGTGGTTCGCGGACAGCATCCCGACCGTCGCGGTGCGGAGGAGGTTAACCGTGTCCTCGAACAAGGTGACGAAGCGGCCAAGTGCGGCATATTGCTCCGCCATCTCGGGGCTGCATGGCTGCTCAGACATGTTCTCGTTCATGCTGTTCCTTCCGGCGGGCGGCGCAAGCAACAACGCAGATACTGGTGCCTTCTCCATTCACATGCGTTCGCTTCAGATGCTCTAAGTCGCTGTCTCGCGGCTGATTGACGCCCCCGCCCCGCTGCAATCCGATCAAGGCAGGGGGTGCGAGGCTCGCCAAAGGCCATTCTGCTTCTGTCACGCAGCACCATGAATACCGGAGGGTCGCCCCCGTCCGGGTTCAACAACGAACGCAACGTGCATTGCGGCGTTGCGGCAGCATGGGACGAGAAGCCCTTGCCGGTCAGGGCGATCAGGCAACGTGGCCGCAGCAGGCGCTTATTCCCGCCGAGCGGCCGGCCTGCCCTTGCAACACAGTACGCTTCTGACGCCGTCTCGTCCGGACACGCAACGGGGCTGGAGGCCACGGCTTCCAGCCCCTCAGATTCGCCCGCCCCTGCTCCTTATAATGCCGGGAACCCAAAGCGGGCGATCTACCTTCTCATGGATTCAGGACCATGCTGGTGAAGGGGTACACATAGGCTTGCAGCATGACGAAGCCGCCCACCAGGCAGGCCAGTGCAATCGAGTGCCAGAAGACGAAGCGCAGGATCGTGCCCTCATGCCCGAACCAGTTCGTTGCCGTGGAAGCCACGACAATCGACTGGGCGTCGATCATCTTGCCCATGACGCCACCGGACGAGTTCGCCGCCGCCATGAGCACGGGGTTCAGCCCAAGCTGTTCGGAGGTGATCTTCTGGAGATTGCCGAAGAGCACGTTGGACGCCGTGTCCGAACCAGTCAGCGCCACGCCGAGCCATCCGAGCAGAGTGCCGAAGAAAGGGTAGAGCACCCCGGTTCCCGCGAAGGCCAGGCCAAGTGTGGCATCCAGCCCGGAAAGGCGGGTCAGGGTGCCGATGGCAAGCATCGCCGAGATGGTAACGAGCGAATAGGCGCAGACCCGGATCGTCCGGCCATATTCTGCGATCATCTTGCCCGGCGAGAAGCCCATGATGATGCCGGAGATGATGGCGGCGATCAGCATGCCCGTCCCGGTGAAAGACAGCCAGGTGAAGGAGAGGACAGCCCCCTCAGGCGTCGGACGGGGCGCGACCGGGGGGACCTTGGCGATCATGTTGTGCAGTTCAGGCACAGCATAGTTCCAGGTTGCCCAGGGGTTGACCGCAGCCTTGAACCATCCGGTGCCCCAGATCAGAAGCACGACACAGACAATGATCCAGGGCGTGACGGCGGACCAGACCTGGGCGCGCGACGGCTTCACCAGCTCTGCCGCGGGGCGCGGCGGCATGGTGGAACCGGAGTCATCACGCACGCGCAGGGCGGGGGAGAGCCAGAGTTCTTTCGGTCGCCACACCTGCATGAAGCCGATCAGGCAGGCCATGCAGATCAGCGAGGCGCCGACATCGACGATCCACGGATTGATGTAGTTCGAGATCAGAAATTGCGGCACTGCGAAGGAGATCCCGCAGACCAGGATCGCCGGCCATATCTGGATCATGCCGCGGAAACCGGCAAAGGCCCAGATCAGCCAGAAGGGCACGAGGACCGAGAAGAACGGCAATTGCCGCCCGACCATCGCACCTAGGACATAGGGATCCAGCCCGGTTACGCTGGACAGCCCCGCGATCGGAGTACCGAGGGCTCCATAGGCAACCGGCGCGGTGTTCGCGATGAGCGACAGCCCCGATGCGGCAAGCGGCGAGAAGCCAAGCCCGATCAGGATCGCGCCGGTCACGGCCACCGGCGTGCCGAAGCCGGAGGCGCCCTCGAAGAAGGCACCGAAGGCGAAGGCAATCAGAAGAAGCTGCAACCGCCGGTCCGGGGTGACGCCGCCGATGGCCTGCTGCAGCGTTTCGAAACGCCCGGTGGCCACTGTAAGGCGGTACATGAAAATCACATTCAGGACGATCCAGCCGATCGGGAAGAAACCGGTTACGGCGCCCAGGATCGTGGCGCGAATGGACATGCCGGCCGGCATGGTGAAGAGAAAGATCGCCACGAGATTGGCCGCGATAAGCGCAATGACGGCCGCAATATGAGCCTTCACCTTGTTGGTCGCGATCAGCACCAGAAGTGTGACCACCGGGACAGCGGCGGCGATCGTTGACAACGTCGCGCTTCCGAATGGGTTATAAACTTGGTTCCACATTCTGCTTCCTCCGGAGCAGCGAATTACGCGGCGTTAATTTTTCGCCAATGCGAATCGCTGACTCTTTCAGAAAGCTTAATCGTGAATTTCAGGGTTGAAAGCGAAACAGTCGCGACGGCCGGAATGCCGGGCGACAGACTCGCGAAGGCGCGTCCGGCCACGGCCGGACGCCCAATGAATCAACCAAGCGCGCGATGAACGCGCCCGCCAGAAAGCCGCAGCCTCAAGCGGCGCCGAAAAACGGCGCAAGACGTGCGCGGATTCGTTCCAGCACGGTGTCCCCTGCTGAGTCAGGCTCGAAGGACTGGCCAGTGATGGTCTCGAAGGCCTCCACGTAAACCGCGGCGGTGTCGAGGATCATCTGCTGCGGAATCTCGGGGATCGGGTCGTGATAGGGATCGCAGCGCGCCGCGACCCATGAGCGGACGAAATCCTTGTCGAAGCTCTCGGGCTTGCCACCGGCTTCGAAGCGCGCCTCATAGGTTGCGGCTTTCCAGTAGCGGCTGCTGTCAGGCGTGTGGATCTCATCCGCCAGCACGATGCGGCCGTCGGGATCTGTGCCGAATTCATATTTCGTGTCGGCGAGGATCAGACCGCGCTCCGCCGCCATGGCCTGCCCGCGCGCGAATAGTGCCAGCGCGTATTCCCTGAGCTGCTCCCACTGCGCCGCGGTCAGCAATTTGCTTTCCAGGATCTGCGCGGGGGTCAGCGGCTCGTCATGCCCGCCATCGAAGGCCTTGCTCGTGGGGGTGATGACCGGCTGCGGCAGACGCTGGTTGTCGCGCATGCCATCGGGCAGCCGGATGCCGTACATCTCGCGCTGCCCGGCCTTGTAGAGGGTCAGGATGGATGTGCCGGTGGTGCCGGCGAGATAGCCGCGCACCACGATCTCCACCGGCAGGATGTTCAGGCGGCGGCCGATCACCACATTCGGGTCCGGATAGTCCAGCACGTGGTTCGGGCAGATGTCGCGCGTGTGCTCGAACCAGAAGCGCGCCGTCTGGGTCAGGACCTGCCCCTTCAGCGGCACCGCGCAGAGGATACGGTCGAAGGCGCTGAGGCGGTCCGTCGCAATGATGATGCGGCGCCCATCCGGCAGGTCATAATTGTCCCGCACCTTGCCACGGTAATGGTTGGGAAGCTCCGGGATGGTAGCGTCGCGCAGGACTCGGTCCGCCTGCGCGTGGAGGATGGCGGGGTTCATGAGGTTCGATCCCTGGGCGCGCGCATGGCGCGGTTGTCACGGCAGACCCTTAGCCCCTCCGGCCCATGCTGTCAGGCGTGGTGGCGCGGGCCGCCATGGGCCCGCTTTCCCTCATGGAGAACCCCGGGGAGGTCGGTTCAGCCCCGGCTCTGGCCGGTTCCGCCACTCGTCGATCCCGACTGGACGGACCCGCCCTGCAGGCCAGGCTCGCCGGGCCGATGGGTCGGCTTTTGCGCACGGGGGTCCGGCTCCTGGCCGGGGCGTGCGGGGGAGTGATTGCCGGGCCGCTTTTCGGCCGGCAGGGACATGGGGTCCGGCTTGTCCGCTGGCATGCTTGTTCTCCGCGGAGATGGTTCTGCTTCAACGCCCGCCCTGCCCCGGCAGATGCAGGTTCCCGGGTAGAACCCGTGTCTATCCACTGCCCTCCAACCGCGGCGGGGCAGACATAGCGTAACCTCCGCTCCTGTCAGGCGCTGTCTTCCCTGCCAGGTGGGGGACACTGGCGCATGGCCCAACAGCTCAGGAGGACGGTGATGTTCATCGCGCGCTTCTCGTATGACGTGCTACCGGCCCACCGCCAGCAGGCGATGGAGTTCATCCGCCACGAGGCGGAGGCCGCTCGCGGCGCGGGCCTCAATGCCCGCCTCCTCGTACCCCTGACCCGAGGCCAGGGCGGCGCAGCTCTCCAGTTCGAGGTGGAGCTGACCAGCCTCGATCAGCTGGAGGATCTGCGGCATCGCGGCGGCGAAGGCCAACCTTCGGACGGGGAGGATTGGATGCGCGCCTTCAGCGAGATCCTCCTCTCTCCCCCGCTCGTCGAAATCCTCCGCGTGGACGGAAAATCATCCGCATAGCCCGCCGTGAGGGCGCCGGTGCTTCCGGATCTCCCCCGGAATTGATCTGGAAGCGCCGGCGCCCGCGGCTCACGCGCCCAAGGCGGGACGGATAAGTCCCTCACCTTGCCAGCTCCGGCCGGGCGTGCCGATCCTTCCTGGCGCCGCGGAGATGGCGCGGGGAGCATCGCCACTATGTCCACACGTCGCCATTTTCTGTCGTCCGGCTCAGCGGCCGCCCTGCTGGGCTTGGCCCCGGGCGCGGCACGCGCGCAGGACTGGCCCTCGCGTCCCATCCGCATGATCGTCGCCTTCGCGCCTGGCGGCTTCACCGACATCGCCGCCCGCCTCCTCTCGGAGCGCCTTGCGCAGTCCCTCGGCCAGCCGGTTGCCGTGGACAACCGCCCCGGCGCCGCCGGCATCATCGGCACGGAGGCCGCCGCCCGGAGCGCGCCGGATGGCTACACGCTCCTGATGGGCACGATCAGCACCCATGCCATGAATGTCGGCCTCTACCGCAACCTGTCCTATGATCCTGTGGCGGATTTCGCGCCTGTTGGTGGCGTGGCTACCAGCCCCAACATCCTCGTCGCCCATCCGTCCACGGGCATCCGGGATGTCGCGACACTGGTCCAGCGGGCCCGTGCGCGGCCGGGGGCGCTGACCTACGCCTCAGGCGGAAACGGCACCTCCAGCCATCTCGCTGGCGAGTTGTTCAAGTCGCTGGCAGGCGTCGACCTCCTGCACGTTCCCTTTCGCAGCACGGCTCCCGCCGCATCCGCCCTCGTCGCGGGGCAGGTGGACCTGATGTTCGACACTCTTCCGTCCTCCCTGCCCCATGTGCGGGAGGGCCGTCTCGTGGCGCTGGGCGTCACCTCGGCGCGGCGCCTGGCCGGCCTGCCTGACATCGCCGCAGTGGCCGAAACAGTACCGGGCTTCGAGATGGGGGTCTGGACCGCCCTTTTCGCGCCGGCCGCCACGCCACGCCCCGTGATCGAGCGCCTGGACGCCGCCATGCGGGAGGCCCTCCCCCCGCTCACCGGCCGCTTCGCCGAACTGGGCCTGGAGCCCTTCGCCGCCGGCCCCGGCGAGGTCGCGGCCTATCTGCAAACGGAGATCACCAAATGGACGGGCGTCGTGCGGAATGCCAGCATCACCATCGATTGAGCAGGAGGGTGGCAGGCTATCGCCTGGGACGCGCGTTCGGGACAGCTACTTCCCAACCCCGAAGCAGGAGAGAATGGGCATGACCGGCGACGTCACCGACAACCGCCATCACAGCCGCTTTGAGATGGAGGTCGGCGCCGAGGATCCCGCTATCATCGCCTATGAGCGCCATGGCCCACGTATTGTCCTGACCCATACAGTCGTGCCCGAAGCGGCCTCGGGCCAGGGCGTCGGGTCGCAACTGGTCCGTGGCGCGCTCGCCCTGGTTCGGCAGGAGGGCCTGCAGGTGGTTCCCCGATGCTCCTTCGTGGCCGCCTATATCGAGCGGCATCCCGAGGAGCGGGACCTGCTGGCGACCGGCTGAGGCCGATCGTCCCGCTGCCGGCGCAACGCTCCTTCAGGCGTGGCCCGCCCGGCAGGGCTGGCTGCAACAGAACGGAGCAGCCGGCGTTGCAGCCCTCTGGAACCAATTCCTGAAGGCCCGGCGCATGCGGCTGTTCAAATGCCAGAACTGCGAGCAACTGCTCTATTTCGAGAACACCTATTGCGAACGGTGCAAGTACCGGCTCGGCTATTTGCCGGATGGCGCCATACTCTCGGCCCTCGAGCCAGATGGCGAGAACTGGCGTCCCCTTGCCTCTCCCGAAGCGCCCCGGCGCTTCTGCGCGAATGCAGAATATGAGGTCTGCAACTGGACTGTCCCGGCTGACACCCAGGAGAGGTTTTGCGCGGCGTGCCGGCACAACCACCTGATTCCCGACACCTCGGTGGATGACAACCTGCTGCGCTGGCGCAAGCTGGAATTCGCCAAGCACCGCCTGTTCTACACGCTCGTCCGCTTCTGTCTGCCGCTGGCCACGCGCAACGAGGATCCGGAAGGACTATCCTTCGACTTCCTGGCGGATCCCCCTGATCCGAGCGGGCCAAAGGTCATGACCGGCCATGACAACGGCCTCATCACCATCGCGCTCAAGGAAGCCGACGACGCCGAGCGCGAGCAGATGCGCAAGAACATGGGCGAACCCTATCGCACGCTGCTCGGCCATTTCCGGCACGAGGTCGGCCATTACTTCTGGGACAAGCTGGTGCGCGATGGCGGCCAACTCGAAGCCTGCCGCGCGGTGTTCGGCGATGACAGCCAGGACTACGGCGCCGCGCTTCAGAAGCATTATGCCGAAGGGCCGCCGCCGGACTGGCAGGACAATTTCGTCAGCACCTATGCCACCACCCATCCTTGGGAAGACTTCGCGGAAACCTGGGCGCACTACCTCCATATCGTGGATACGCTCGAAACCGCCGCGTCCTTCGGGCTCCGGGTGCAGCCGAAGATCGACAAATCCGGCGACCTGCACGCGGCCATTGACTTCGATCCGTATAGGGAACCCGATTTCAGCCGCATCATTGACGACTGGTTGCCCCTCGCCTTCGCGGTGAACAGCCTCAACCGCAGCATGGGGCAGCCCGACCTTTATCCCTTCGTGCTGTCGCCGGCCGTCATCAAGAAGCTTGAATTCATCCACGGCCTGGTCCGGTCAAGCGGCGCGCCGGCCTAATTCCGGGCGCGCCGCCAAGCCCTCCGCCGCTCAGGTCTTCCCGCGGCGGAGGTCGAGGCTGCGCGGAGCCTCGCGCGAGATCACGAGCGGCGGTTCTGCCATCGGGCCAGGCGTGTGGCCGAAGGGCTGGAAGCGGATGCGCCGCCGCGCCTCGGCCTCGTTGGCGTTCACCGGCAGGGTCTCGTAATTGCGCCCGCCGGGATGCGAAACATGGTGGGTCAATCCGCCCAGGCTGCGCCCCGTCCAGCGATCATAGAGGTCGAAAACCAGCGGTGACTGGGCCGGTACGGTCGGGTGCAAGGCGGAGGGCGGGGCCCAGGCCTTGAAGCGCACGCCCGCGACATATTCGCCCTGGCGCTCGGTCGCCGTCAGCGGCACCGCGCGGCCGTTGCACGCGAGCAAGTAGCGCTCCTCCAGCCACCCCGTCACCTTGACCTGCACCCGCTCGGTGGAGCTGTCCACGTAACGCACGGCGCCGCCGGTGCCGGGTTCCTCCCCCAGCACATGCCAGGGCTCCAGCGCGTGGCGCAGCTCGATCCCGGTGCCGCGTAGCGTCACCTCGCCGATCAGCGGGAAGCGGAACTCCAGATGTGGCGCGAACCACGCCTTGTCCAACGGGCAGCCGAGCATGGTCAGCTCGTCCAGCGCGTCGTGGAAATCCTGCGCGACATAGTGCGGCAACATGAACTCGTCATGCAGTCGCGTGCCCCAGCGCACCAGCCGCCGCTCATAGGGTGTGTCCCAGAAGGCGGCGATGGCGGAGCGCAGCAGCAGCGCCTGCGCGGCCGCCATGCGCGCATGGGGCGGCATTTCCGCCGCGCGCCATTCGACAAGACCGAGGCGGCCGGAGCTGCTCTCCGGGGCGTAGAGCTTATCGATGGAGAACTCGGTCCGGTGCGTGTTGCCCGTCATGTCCGCGAGCAGATTGCGGAACAGACGGTCCACCAGCCAAGGCGGCGTCGTCTTGCCGCTCTGGATTTGTGAGAAGGCGATTTCCAGCTCCGCCACGCTGTCCTGCCGCGCCTCATCCACGCGGGGATGCTGGCTGGTCGGGCCGATGAACAGGCCGGAGAACAAGTAAGACAGGCTGGGATGGTTATGCCAGAAGCCCAGTAAGGACTTCAGCAGGTCCGGCCGGCGCAGGAAGGGGCTGTCCGCCGGCGTCGCACCGCCCATCACCACATGGTTGCCGCCACCCGTGCCGACATGGCGACCGTCCAGCATGAACTTCTCGGAAGCCAGGCCGATCTGCCGGGCCTCCTCGTAAAGCTCCTCGGTGCGTTGCACCTGCTCAGCCCAGGAGGTGGCGGGATGGACGTTCACCTCGATCACGCCGGGGTCGGGGGTGACGGAAAAGCTGAGCAGGCCGGGGTCGCGTGGCGGCAGATAGCCCTCCAGCACCACCTTGCGGCCGGCTTCCACCGCCGTTGCCTCCACTGCGGCGGCGAGGTCGAGCCAGTCCACCGCCTCATAGAGCGGCGGGAAGAAGATATGGATGATTCCGCCACGCGCTTCGACGGTCAGGGCGGTGCGGACCACCTCGGGATCGCTCTCTCCCACCTCGGGCGGCCGCTGCGGCACGGGGCGGAAGTCTTCGGCCCCGTTGGAAAGGCCGATGCCCATGCCGCTCCCAGCCCCCGGAACGTGCTGGAATGGTTGGTAGGGCGGCAGGGCGGCACCCCCCGGTCCGTCCATGGGGGCATGATGCAGGCCAATGGCCGGCTGGTTGCCCTGGTGGTTGGCCCGCTGGTTGTCATAGGGCTGCGCCAGGACCGGATACGGCGGCAAGGGCGGGTGCGGCGCGAAGGGATCCGGCTCCGCCTCAAAGTTCCGGGCCGCATCCTCCTCGGACCTCCAGGGCAGGCTCTGCAACGGCAGGCGGAAGCCGATCGGGCTATCGCCGGGCACCAGGAAGAGCTGTTCGCCCCGCAGCAGCCAGGGACCGGACTGCCAGCGGCGCACGCCGTCCCGCAGCACGCGACGGATCGGCAGCACGCTGCCCACGGGTGAGGCGAGGCCCTGCCCGAAGACGCGGGCGAGCCGCGCGCGCTCCAGCGGGTCCTGCAGCTTCGCCTCCTCCACCACAACATTCGCGGGCAGCCGCTGCTCACGCCAGAGGAAGTAGTGAATGTCCTCATAGGCTGGCGTCACCAGCCCGGGATCGACCTGCAGGCGCTCGGCAAGGGAGGCGGCGAAGCGTGCGGCGTCCTCGGCGGTCGCATTGTCCGTGTCGTCGTCGGAGGCCAGCAGCGACGGGTCGCGCCAGATCGGCTGGCCATCCTTGCGCCAGTGGGAGAAGAGCGCCCAGCGCGGCAACTGCTCGCCGGGATAATGCTTGCCCACCGCATATTGGAGCGCGGCGCCCGGCGACCACCGTGCGGCAAGGCGGCGCAGCAGCCGCCCGGCATAGGCCCGCTTGGTCGGGCCGAGCGCGGCGGTGTTCCATTCCGGCGCGTCCATGTCATCGGCCGCGACGAAGGTGGGCTCGCCGCCCATGGTCAGGCGCAGATCGCCAGCTGCCAGCTTGCGATCCACCTCCCGCCCCCGGGCGAGGATCGCCTGCCACTGCGCCTCGGTATAAGGCTTGGTGACGCGCGGCGTTTCGCGCAGCCGGGTGACGGACATGGTGACGTCGAAGCTAGACTCGTTCGGCTCCACCATGCCCGAGATCGGCGCGGCGGAGGCGGGCTCCGGCGTCGCGGCAAGCGGGATATGCCCCTCCCCGGTCAGCAGGCCAGAGGTGGCGTCGAGCCCGATCCAGCCGGCGCCGGGCAGATAGACCTCGGCCCAGGCATGGAGGTCGGTGAAGTCGGAAGCCGGTCCCTCCGGCCCCGCCAGCGGCTTCACATCGGGAACAAGCTGAATGAGATAGCCGGAGACGAAGCGAGCGGCGAAACCGAGATGCCGCAGCGCCTGCACCAGCACCCAGGCGCTGTCGCGGCAGGAGCCCTTGCAAGCACCCAGCGTCTCCTCCGCCGTCCAGATGCCAGGCTCCATGCGCACCACATAGGAAATGCGCTGCTGCAGGCGCTGGTTCAGCGCCACCAGCATGCTGACCGTGCTCTGCCCCTTGTGTTGCGGCGTTTCGGCAAGGAAGGCGGAGAGCAGCGGGCCGGGGGTCTCCAGCCGGCGGAACGGCGCCAGTTCCTGCTCCAGCACCGGGTCATAGGTGAAGGGCCAGGTCTCGGCTTCTGGCTCCAGGAAGAAGTCGAAGGGGTTGATCGTGGCCATATCGGCCGTCAGATCCACCGTGACGTCGAAATGGGTCACCCGTTCCGGGAAGACCACGCGGGCCAGGAAATTGCCCTGCGGGTCCTGCTGCCAGTTGATGAAGTTCGGCTTGGGCTCGACCGTCAGCGCATAAGACAGAATCGGCGTGCGCGCATGCGGCGCCGGCCGCAACCGTATCGTTTGAGGACCGAGCGAAACCGGCCGCTCGTAGCGGTAGGTGGTGCGATGTGTCAGGGCGACATGAAGAGGCATGTATCGGGCTTCACCGTCGTGGCGGGCAGTGAACGGGCGTAACGCCATGCAAGCTTCACGCCCATGCGGATTCGACGGTCAGTTTCATTGACGGGCGGCTCGTCCGACGAGGTCCTGCCGGGGCGATACTCCGGACATCACAGGGCTCACGCGGCGTTTGCACGCATGCGATACAGACCTCCTGGACGATATGCTTCATATTAAGGCGGCCCTTGATTCTCGCCGGCCCGCCTGTTCCGTCCTGGCCTGAAGCTGCCCTGGATGAGTTTTCGCGCGGTCGGTAAGTCCTGCGGCGGCGCCCGGCCCCACTCCCCCACCTCCGGGTCTGCCTCCGGCTGCTGCCCTAAACTTTCTGCCCCAGCCGTAGAACGCCCGCCGGCTCCGCCGAAACGGGCAGTGGCGCGCGGACCGTCTCGGCCGCCTCGTCCAGCGCCACTACCAGCTCTGTGAAGGGAACGAGATCCTCTGGCGGCATCCGCAGCCCACGGGCGCGGAGGCGATCCTCCATCGACAGGCCTTCCATCTTCCCCTCTCCGCTCATGCCGCCACCGCCTCCAGTACCGGGCGCCGGTGGCGGGTGCCCAGCGCGCGCTCCACCGCGTCTCCGATCCGCAGCACGACATGGTCCTCGAAGGGGCGGCCGGCGATCTGCAGCCCTACGGGCAGTCCTTCGGGCGAGAAACCATTGCAGACCGAGAGTGCGGGGCCGCCCACCAGGTTGAACGGCCGCGCGAAAAACGCGGGCGGCACGCCGGGCGCGAGCGAATCCGTGCCCAGGGGTTCGGCCGTGCCCCGGGCCGTTGGGAAGATGACGGCGTCCAGCCCCTCCATCGCTTCCAGCGTCCGGGCGATCAGCAGGGCGCGGCGGCGCTGGGCATGCAGGTAGTCACTGGCCGTGAGGAAGGCGCCAGAGGCGAGGCGGCGGCGGCCATAGGCGCTGTAGCGCGACGCATCCTCGCGCAGCCAGGCCTCATGGATGGCCCAGGACTCCGCGCGGGCGATGATGTTGCCCGGGGCGCCATAGTCCTTGAAGGATGGCAGGGTCACGTCGCGCAGCTCCGCGCCCAGCTCCCGCAGAACGCGGATCGAATCCTCCATCGCGGCCAGCACGGGCGGCGTGCAGGGCACGTCCTGCTCGAAGAAATGGCGCACCACGCCGATCCGCAGCCCGGCCAGCGCGTGCCGCCGCCCCTCCGCGATCGCCCCCATAAAATCCGGGACCGGCACATCCGCGCTGGCTGGGTCATGCGGGTCGTGGGCCGCCAGCACGCCCATCATCAGCGCGCAATCCTCGGCGGTCCAGGCCATCGGCCCGGCATGGTCCAGCGACCAGGAGAGCGGCAGAACGCCCTTGCGGCTGACCAAGCCATAAGTCGGCTTGTGACCGGCAATGCCACACCAAGCCGCCGGGTTGCGGATCGAGCCGCCAGTATCCGAGCCCATGGTGCCCGGCAACAGCCCCGCCGCCACCGCCACGGCGGAGCCGGTGGAGGAGCCGGTGGGATCGAGGTTCCGGTCCCAGGGATTGCGCGCAGGCGGCCAGGGAAGGTCGAAGGAGGTGCCGCCAATGGCAAATTCCCAGGTGGAGAGCTTTGCCGGAATGACCGCCCCTGCCTCGCGCAGCAGGCGGACCGTGGTGGCATCCTCGGCCGGCACATGGTCCCGCAGCACGGCCGAATGCGCCGTCGTGCGAATGCCCGCCGTCTCGTAGATGTCCTTCAGGCCGATCGGAATGCCGTGCAGAGGGCCGCGGTAACGGCCGGCGCCAATCTCCGCCTCCGCCGCCCGGGCCTCCGCCATTGCCCCCTCCTCCAAGAGGAGAAGCACGCTGTTCAGCCCGCCATCCAGCGCCTTGATGCGCGTGACGCAGGATTCCAGCAGCTCGACAGGCGAGAGTGCGCGGGCAGCAATGAGGCCCGCCAGTTCGGCCAGGCTCTTCTCGTGAAGTGAAGTGCTCATTGCAGGTCCACCGTCGTCAGGTCCTGGAACCAGGATTGGGCCGAGACGAAGCCGCGCACCCGCCGCGTCATGGCGCGCGGATTGAGATCATGCACGACATAAAGCCAGGGGGCACCATCCACCAGCCGCTCATGGGCGCGCGTGACGGCGGCGTTCACCTGGGCGGGATCGGTCGCGGTCTCCACTTCCTTGAAGGCAGCGTCGAACTGCGGATCGACCCAGTGCCCCGCATTGGAACCGCGTGGGGAGATATTCGCGCCCAGGAACCACCGCCCCATCTGCGAGGGGTCCGAGGAGACAAGGGAGATGTTCAGCGCATCCGCCCCGAGCCAGCCCGCCTGATCCGGCGCGGCGCGCAGGCCGCCGAGCAGCGTGTTCCATTCAACGACGCGGAACTCGACCTGCACGCCGCAATGCTCGCGCAGTGACTCCTGCAACGCCTCATTCATAGGCTGCGGCAGCATCTGGCCAGAACCCGATGTGGATATGCCGACCGTCAGGCGCAGCGGCCGCTGCGGCCCATAGCCGGCCTCGGCGAGCAGCGCCTTGCCTCGCGTGGGATCGAGCCGATAGGCGTTCTGCGGGGTACCGAAGAGCGGGTTGGACTTGTTGTAGAAGCCCACAGCCGGCTCCGCCGTGCCGTTCAGCATCGATACCAGCCCGTCGCGGTCAATGCAGTAGTTCAGTGCCTGCCGCACGCGGACATCAGCAACCGGGCTACCCGCCTTGCCGGCCGCGAAGACCCAGGGCCAGACATGCGGGTAGGAGTTGGTGACGATGTTGAAGCCCGCCTGGCGCAGCGGCTCGATGCCGTCGGGCGGCGGCACCTCGATCCAATCCACCTGCCCTGAGCGCAGCGCGGCCAGGCGGGTATTCGCCTCCGGAATCGGCAGCAGCACGATCCGGTCCAGCTTCGCGCGACGCGTCGTGTCCCAGTAATCGTCGTTGCGGGACAGTTCGACGCTCTGCCGCGGCGTGAAGCGGGATATGCGGAACGGGCCCGTGCCGGCCGCGCCATTCACCGCCACCTTCGCCCAATCGCGCCCCGCATCCTCCCACGATTTGGGCGATGCGAAGAGGATATAGACGGAAAGATAGGGGAAGTAGGACATCGGGCGCGCCGTCTCGATCTCCACCGTGCGGTCGTCGATCTTGCGGTAGCTGGCAAGGCCCGAGACGCGGCCGCGCACGATGGCGGCGCCCGCCGGTTCCGCCTGCGCTGCGCCGTCACGGAAGAAGCGGTCGAGGTTCCAGATCACCGCATCCGCGTTGAGCGGCGTACCGTCGTGAAAGCGCACACCCTGGCGCAGGTGGAAGCGCCACTTCTTCGAATCCGCCGGGTCCTGCTCCCAGCTCTCGGCAAGTCCGGGGCGAAGGCCGGCCGGCACATCGGCGCGGGACAAATCCCAGAGCGCCAGGCTTTCAAAGATCGGATAGCCGAGAAAGCGCGTGCCCTCATAGCCGTTATTCGGCATCCCCGTGGTGGTGGGCACGTCGGAGGCGGTCATCGCGATCCGCAGGACCTTCCCGGCCGGCGGCGCCGGCTGCGCTGTCGCTTGAGGGGGTGGCGCGAGAAGACCCAGGGCCAGCAGGCCGGCGGCGAGGAGGCGTGTCTTGCTCACGTCGTGTCGTCCTTGCAGAGGAGCGGCGTTGATGGGCACCGCCAATGACAGTGCCCCGAGCAAAACCCATGCCCGGCCGGATGGCGCCCGCCCCCGCGCGAGCCGCCTCAGGCCTCCTTCGGATTCGGCGAGGTCTGCCGCCCCTCGGCCAGAAGCCACAGGCGGAATTGCTGGATCGGCCGGGTCTCGCGCTGCTGCCTCCGGCACAGCACATAGTAGGAGCCCTCACTCTCGACAGAATGATCAGTCGGGACGATCAGCTCGCCATTGGCGATCTCCCGCTCGGCGAGGGCGCGCGGAACCAGGGCGATTCCCTCCCCGTCGAGTGCTGCCTGCACAACGGCGAAGAAGTGGCCGTAGGCGGACGCGTCCCGCGTCGGCGGCGAGGTCAGCCCAAAGCTACGCAGCCAGTCCGGCCAGGCACGCTGGCGGGTGGCCATGTGCAGCAGCGGATAGCGCAGGAGGTCAGCAGGTTCCGAGAGGATATCCCCTTCGCGAATCAGGCGCGGGCTGCAGACGGGAACCAGCACGTCGGGCATCAGCAGGTCGGCATGGACCGAACTCCAGTCTTCCACCATCTGCAAGTCGATACGGGGGCGGTCGGTGGTGGTGCCGAGCTCCGGCGGCCGCCCGACGCGGATCGCCAGGTCGATGGCATCGCGCCCGAAGCTGACGGGTGCGATAGAAGTGACCATGTGCACCTCGGTCTGCGGATGGGCCGCGGTGAAGCGGGGCAGGCGCGGCACCAGCCAACGCATTGCGAAGGTTGGCAGGGCGCTGACGGTCAGCACGTCGCGCGTGCGATTGCTGGTCAGCCGTGCCCCCGCCTGCTCGATCCGGTCGAAGGCGTCGCGCGCGGCCTGAAGGTAGTCCTGCCCCTCCGGGGTGAGCTGCACCGCACGGGTCATACGCCGGAACAGCAGGACCTTCAGCTCGGCCTCGAGCGTCTTGATGTGCCGGCTGATCGCCCCCTGGGTGACGCAGAGCTCATCGGCCGCCTTGCTGAAGCTGAGATGGCGCGCTGCCGCTTCGAAGGCGCGGAGCGCATTCAAATTGGGCAGAAGACGCGACATGGGCGCACCCCAAGGACAAGGGTTGGGCGTGAAGCACGCAGTATAGGCATGCCGCCCCCCGATGCCACGCTACCCCGGCCCGGGGGCTGGCTGCATGAGCGCGCCTCATCTATGGGCAGGAAAAATGGTTTGTACGGGCGCGCCGGCCACCTGATCTTCACCTTCGGACCACGCTGCGGGTCCGAATGGCGGCTTCCCGGCGCCGGCCGTCAGCCGACACGCCCCGCAGAGGACCGACCCGCCGCCAGATGCGGCGTTCTGCACAAGCCTGATTTGGGAGTCACGCTTCACATGGATTTTGCCCCTACTCTTGACGCCCCGCCGAAGGCGGCCGGCGCGCCCGGGCAGCCGCCCCTGAGGGTCGCTGTCGCTGGCCTGGGCGCGATCGGCCGGGCGCTCGCCGCGAAGCTGACGCAAGGTGCCATCCCCGGCGTGGAGCTAACGGCCGTTTCCGTGCGCGACCAGGCGAAGGGTCAGGACATCCTGGACAGCCTGGGCTCGCCTGCGAAGATCCTGCCCCTGGAGGAGCTTGCCGGGGCCGCCGACCTGGTTGTCGAGTGCCTTCCCGCCCCCGCCGTGGGCGCGCTGGTTGCCTCGGTCCTAGAGGCCGGCAAGAAGGTCATGGTGCTGAGCGTGGGCGTCCTGCTCTCCCGCCCTGACCTGACGGCCCTGGCGGAGCGGCATCGCGGGCAGATTATCGTGCCGACTGGCGCGCTGATCGGGCTGGACGCCGTGACTGCCGCGGCGGAGGGCCAGATCGAGTCCGTGCGGATCGTGACGCGCAAGCCGCCCAAGGGTCTGATGGGCGCGCCCTATCTCGTTGAGAAGGGGATCGACATCACCGGTCTTACCGAGGCGAAGCAGGTTTTCGCCGGCACAGCGCGCGAGGCAGCGAAGGGCTTTCCGGCCAATCTGAATGTTGCGGCGGCCCTGTCGCTGGCCGGTATCGGGCCGGACCGCACGCAGCAGGAGATCTGGGCCGACCCGGCCATGACCCGCAATCGTCACGAGGTGACGGTGGTGTCGGACTCCGCACTCATGCAGATGGTGATCGAGAACATCCCGAGCGAGAACCCGAAGACCGGCCGCATCACGGCCCAGAGTGTCCTTGCCGCCCTGCGGAAGATCAACGCGCCACTGCGCGTGGGGACCTGAGTGCAAAAAGCCGGGGGAAGCTGCTCCCCCGGCTTTTTCGTTTACCCGGCGGGCTGAAGCTCGAACGCAGCCGGCTCCGTGCCCGTCGGAACATGCCGGGCGGGGCGCAGCCCTTCATCATCCCAGGACATGTTTGCCTGCCCGGCATGCACCGGGCAGGCCGAAGAGCCCTCATGCATCTTCTGAGGAAGTGAGAGGCTGATCGGCTCATCGCAGATGACAACCGCCCCGGCCGCTTCGGCCCGGCGTAACCAGCCGGTGCCGGCGGACAGCGCGGCGCGGAACCATCACCGCTCAGCGCCCCGAGCCTTCCTCCACCGCTGCTGCGTCTCCAGCCGCATCACGCCACAGCAGCACCAGCACGGCCATCACGGCCGGGCCGATAAACAGGCCGATCAGCCCGAAACCCTCGACTCCACCCAGGATGCCCATCAGCACCCAGAGGAAAGGCAGTCGGGTCGCACCACCAATCAGCGCCGGGCGGATCACATGATCCGCGAGGAAGAGCACCACCATCCCAAAGGCGAAAACCCCGATCGCTGCCACGGTGCTGCCCGACCCGAGCAGCAGCAGGGCAGCCAGGCCGAAGACGAGCGGCGCAGCAAAGGGAATCATGGCGGCCACCGCCGTCAGCGCGCCCAGGAGCACGGGATGCGGCACATGCGCCACCGCATAGGCGAGGCCGAGCAGCACCCCCTCACCCAGCCCAACCAGCACAAGCCCGCTGACGGTTCCGCGCACCGAAGCTATGGCCTGCAGGGCCAGCCGCTCCGCCCCGGGGCCGAAGAGCCGGTCGGCCACCCTCCGCGCCTGCGCCAGCAGAACCTCCCCATCTCGCAACAGGAAGAACAGCGCCAGCAGGGTGAAGCCGAACACCACGACGCGATGCATCAGCGCACCGCCGAACTCACGCCCAAGGCCGATCAGTTCACCCTGGCTCATCCGGTGCAGGAAGCCGACCCCGGCCTGCGGCGCAGCCAGGCTCTCCCTCCACCAGCCAGCCGCCCAGGAGCCGACCAGGGGAAGTGATGAGACCCAGCCCGGCACTGGCGCGCCCTGTGCCTCGGTCTCGCGCAGCCATCGCAGCACCTCGCCCGCCTCGACGCCAAGTTGCAGCGCGGCGAGGCCTAGCGGCAGGAGGAACAGCACGGCCAGCCCGAGCGTAACCAGGGCCGGCATCAGCATGCGCGACAGCGCCACCCGGCCCTGCTGGGCGCGGCGGAGGAGCGGCCAGACCGCGATGGCCAGGATCACCGCCCAACCCAGGGCCGGAAGGAAGCCGCGCAGGATCCACCCGCCGAGAAGCACCAGACCCAGACAGACCAGCGCGCGGGACAGGAGTTGAAGGCGCGGCGGAAGCAGCGGGGCTGGCGGGGGAGCCTGTTCCATGCCGCGGACGATGCCGCACCGGGTGGGGAAGAGCCATCGGGCGGTTCACTCTTTCCGTGCTAATCTCGGCCCCCTGACGAACCGAAGCACAAAGACGCCATGCACACCCAGGCAATCCGGCTGACCGAACTGGCTCATGGGGGCGGCTGCGGCTGCAAGCTGGCCCCCTCCGTCCTCCAAAGCCTCTTGGCCGATCAACCCATGGCCGCGCCGTTCAGGCAGCTTCTCGTCGGAACTGAAACCGCCGATGACGCAGCCGTCTGGCAGGTGGATGAGAATCTGGCCGTTATCGCGACGACGGATTTCTTCATGCCGATGGTGGACGATCCCCGGGATTTCGGGCGGATCGCCGCCGCCAATGCGATCTCGGATGTCTATGCCATGGGCGGAAAGCCCATCATGGCCCTGGCCATCCTCGGCATGCCCATCGGCAAGCTGGAGCCCGAGACCGTCCGGCAGATCCTCCAGGGCGGCGCCTCGGTCTGCGCGGAGGCAGGCATCCCCGTGGCGGGCGGCCATTCGATCGATGCGCCGGAGCCAATCTATGGCCTGGCGGTTATCGGTCTCTGCCGGCCTGACCAGGTGCGCCGCAACGCCGGCGCGCAGCCGGGCGACGCGCTGATCCTCACCAAGGGCATCGGCGTCGGCATCTACTCGGCCGCGATCAAGAAGGAGGCGCTGCCGGAAGGCGCCTATGAGGAGATGATCGCCTCCACCACCCTGCTGAACCGCGTGGGCGGAGAACTGGCGGGGAACCCGGCCGTGCATGGCATCACCGATGTGACCGGCTTCGGCCTTCTGGGCCATGCGCTGGAGATGGCACGGGGCTCCGGCCTGACCCTGTCCATCCGGCTCGACGAGGTGCCGCTGCTGCGCCACGCCGCCCCCCTGGCCGAGCAAGGCTTCATCACCGGGGCTTCCGAGCGCAACTGGGCCAGCTATGGCGCGAGCATTACCCTGCCCGCGAGCCTGCCGGACTGGCGCCGCAAGCTCCTCACCGATCCCCAGACCTCGGGCGGGCTCCTGATCGCCTGCGCTCCGGAGGCCGCGGCCGGGATTGCGGAGGGGATCAGGGCCGCCGGCTATCCCTTGGCGCGTGTGATCGGCGCCGCCACCGCGGGCGAGCCCCGCGTGGCCGTGGCGTAGAACCGAACCCGGAGAGGACTGAAAACCTTCCCCGCGCGCCAGCGCTGTTAGGCGAAACGGCAGGGCGGCAGCCCTGCCCATGCCAGATGCGGAGGGTGGTGAGATGCGTTTCCGACCGGAGTTGATCGCCTGCCTGGCAGGCCTTGCCCTCGCCCTGCCCGCCTTCGCCCAGGACCGGCCGCCCTCATCGCAGAGCCTGACCACCGGCACTGGCTGCCAGCAGGCGAGCCGGGCGGAGGCCGCGACCCCGCCGGCGCGCAACAGCGGCGATGGCACCGCCCCCGGCAATGCGGGGTCCACGGGCTGGAGCGGCGGCACGGGCGGGTCCCATATCGGCACCAATCCGAGCGGAGCGACCAGCGCTTCCCAGACCTGGCATTCGCCCACCGCACGCGGGCTCGACCCTATCGCCAGCCCCGCCCCGCCAGCCTCGACCTGCTAGGCGGGCCGCCGCCTCAGTGCGGCTTCATCTCCTCGATCCGGAGCCGGAGGCCATCCGCGTTGAAGAACTCGCCTTCCCGGATCAGGGAGCGGTCCTCGTAGAGCTTCCGCATGAGGGAGCCGAGCCGCGCCTTGGCTTCCTCGTCCCGGACAAGCCCCTCACGCCCGGCGCGGAAGAACACGGCGCCGGACCAGTTCACCCCGGCGCTCTCGAAAAGCCGGACCATGTCGGGCCAGCGCGTCTCGTTACCGACCACATGGAGATAGGCGGAGCGAAGCGGCTCAACCGTCGTCTCCGTGATCCGGACGAGTACAAAAAGCATGGTGAAGGACCCGGCCTCGCCATAGGTGGCCAGGATCCAGTCGTCGAAATCGGTTTCGGCGGGTGCGGTCATGCGGAGGTCCGGGATGGCGGAAGAGAATGGGAGTCGAACCCACCCGGGACAGTCTCGCTGCCCCACCCGGATTTGAAGTCCGGACGCCCCACCGGGGACGCTTCTCCTCCGTGCCCGTCAGGCGCATCGGCGGATGACCGGAACAGGTCCATCCGGTACGGATTTATGCGGCGCAGGTCCCCCCGGCGCAAGGTGACGCCCAGCCGGTCGAAGAAATCCAGGATCTGGATCGCCACCTTTCGCCCATTATCCATACGATCGCGGAAGGCCGCGGCGATGATCATGCCGTCCGGCGCGTGGGAGGCGACGTCGCGGGCGATCTCCACCATCTCGGAGGTCGTGGCGCGGAGGAAGAAGTGGTCATGGGCAATCTGGTCCACCCGCCCCAGCCGCGCGCAGAGCTTCAGCACACGGCGGATCTCCGGCTCCGTCGCCCCGGCCAGGGGCACGAGGTCGCGCACGCGCGGCGGACGGAACCGCGCCTCGCCGCCGAGCAGCGGGGCGATGCGCTCATACAGCGCCTCATCCTCCGGGTTGAGCCGCACCTCATGCCCGGGCAGGCGGAGGAAAGCTCCTTCGAGAACCACCGCCCCGGCCCGGGCCAGGCGGTCCAGGGCCGCCACGAAGGCTGGAGCCGGCAGCCGCGGGGTCAGCAGCATCCGCAGGCGCTCCCGCCCCATCCCCTGGAGGTCGGGGTTCTCCTCATGGAAGCGGCCGAGTTCCTCCGACAAGCTTTGCCGGAAGGCATCCCACCGGTCCTGTGACAGGGCATAGCGCCGCCCATCGGCATCCAGCACGACCGCACCGGCCCTTGCGGCCAGCGCCTCGCCTTCCGCCTCGTCCAGCGCGTGATCCCGCGTGAAGCCACGCAGCTCGATCAGGAAAGGCGGCAGGTCCAGTAGGCGGGTGAACGCTTCCGCCACGCCCGGCGCCGAAAGCGCCGCAAGCTGGGCGAGGCGCTCCGGGGTCCGGCGCTTCCGGGCGGGGGCGCGCAGATCCAGGAAAATTCCGCCACCAATCGTCCGCTGGGCCGAGACGTCGCGCAGGATGAAGCGATCCCCCGCCGCCGCGGCGATAGAACGATCCAGTACGAGCTGCACCATCGCGTGGCCGCCGGGCTCGGCCGGGCCGCTCAGCGGCACGAGACGAATACCGACCTCGGCGCTCGCATGGTGCAGCCGGGCGGAGAACCACTGGCCGATCGGCTTCGGCTCGGTTGCCAGGGCATGGAAGCTGGCATCGATCCGGTCCGCCGGGGCGTGCAGGGCGGGGTCGAGCACCATGTCGCCCCGGCTGATCGCCTCCTTGCTAATCCCCTCCCCCGCGAGGTTAAGGGCGCAGCGTTGCCCGGCCAGCCCGCGCGTCGCGGGCCGGTTCTGTGCGTGAATGGAACGCACACGGGCCGCCAGCCCGGACGGGCTGACCATGACCTGATCACCGACGGACACAGCGCCCGAGAGCACGGTGCCCGTCACCACTGTTCCGGCGCCGGCCAGCACAAAGCATCGGTCCACCGAAAGCCGGAAGCGGGCCCCCCCCCGCGGGGCCGCTGTCTCCTCCTCAGCCCGGGCCAGCACCGTCCTCAGCGCGTCCAGCCCCTCTCCGGTCCGCACCGACATAGGCAGGATCGGCGCATCCCGCAACGCTGTCGGTGCCAGGATCTCCCGGACTTCCTCCGTCACCTCCGCCCGGCGCGCCGCATCGGCCAGATCGGCCTTGCTGAGCGCCACCACGCCCCGACGGATGCCCAGCAGATCCAGGATGGCCAGGTGCTCGCGGGTCTGGGGCATAACCCCGTCATCCGCGGCCACGACGAGCAGCGCGAAATCGATGCCTCCCGCGCCCGCCAGCATGGTGTGAACGAAGCGCTCATGCCCGGGAACATCGACGAAGCCCATTACGCGCTCGCCCTCGCCCGCATAGGCGAAACCGAGATCGATGGTGATGCCGCGCGCCTTCTCCTCCTTCAGGCGGTCGGTCTCGACGCCGGTAAGGGCGCGCACGAGCGCCGTCTTGCCGTGGTCGATATGACCGGCTGTCCCGATGATCATGCGAGCGGCTCCGGAAGCGGTTCCGCAGCCTGGCGTTCGGCCTTGGCAATGGCCTCCGCGCTCAGACTGGCCCGCACGGCCGGAATGAAGGGACGCGCGAGTGCGCTGCCGCCCGTTTCGGCGCGGAGAAGCCAAGCCAGTGCCGCAACGCCATCGGCCCGCACGCCAGCGCCAAGATGATATGCGGCGCCCAGCATGGCCTGACCATCAGCATCCCCGCGCAGAGCCGCCATGCCCCACCAGCGCGCGGCTTCGGCCACATCGCGCTCCACACCCATGGCGTGGTGGTAGAGCATACCCATCCGCGTCATCGAGGACGCTACGCCGGCCTCTGCCGCCGCCAGGGCCCAGCGCCGGGCCTCCTGCGGGTCCGACGGCATCACCTCACCCTCCAGCAGCATCCAGCTCAGCATGTCCTGAGCAAGCGCATCGCCACCCTCCGCCGCGCGGCGATACCATTGGGCCGCACCGGCGAAGTCCGGCTCCACACCCTCGCCTCCCTTGAACAGAAGCGCCGCCAGGTTGCGCTGGGCGGGTGCGTATCCGGCCTCCGCCGCCGGGGTCAGCCAGCGCAGGGCCAGGGGCGCGTTTTTGGGAACCCCCAGCCCCTCAGCGAAACAGGCCCCGATATTGGCTTGGGCGCGCGGCTCGCCCGAGCGGGCCAAGGGTTCCCAGAGCGACAGCGCCAGGGCGTAGTCACCGGCGCGGAAGGCACTGACGGCCTGCTCCATCGGATCGGGCGGGGGCGCGGCGCGGCGCCGCAGGCGGTCAAGCCAGGCCATCGGACAGGGACAGTTCCGAAAGGCTGGCGAGAAAGCCCGCCTCGTCGGTCAGGCAGCGCAGGTCGAGCACCAAGGCGCCGTCGCGGAGACGCCCGATCACCGGGCGCGGCAGGTCCCGCATGGCGGCCACCAGCCGCTCCAGGCTGCGACCGCTGGACGCGGTGATCCGGAGCCCGGCGCTCGGGATGGTGTCCAGTGGCAGGGCGCCGGAGCCGATCTGGCTCTGGCAGACACAGACCTCCACGGCGAAGTCCGGCGGCAGAAGCTGCTCCAGATGCGGCGCCGCACGCCGGGCCTGCGCCTCGATCTCCGGCGCCTTGCGCGCCAGGAGATGCAGGGTGGGCAGGCGCTCGGTGAGCCGATCGGGATCGCGGTACAGCTTCAGCGTCGCGGCCAGGGCGGCAATGCGGATCTTATCGACCCGCAAGGCCCGCTTCATCGGATTGCGGTTGATGGCCGCGATCAGGTCACGCCGTCCGACGATGAACCCGGCCTGCGGCCCGCCCAGCAGCTTGTCGCCGGAGAAGGTGATGATATCCGCGCCTTCGGCCACCGCCTCGCGCACGGTCGGCTCCTTCTTCAGCCCGTAGCGCGACAGATCCACCAGCGTGCCGGAGCCAAGATCGTTCAGCATCGGCAGGCCTGCCTCATGGGCGATCGCCGCCAGTTCCGCGCCGCCCACCTCAGCCGTGAAACCCTCGATACGGTAGTTGGAGGTGTGGACCTTCAGGATGAGGCCCGTCTCGGCGTCGATCGCTGCCCGGTAATCCTTCGCATGGGTCCGGTTGGTGGTGCCGACCTCGACCAGCCGGACACCGGCGCGCGCCATGATGTCGGGCATGCGGAAGGCACCGCCGATCTCGATCAGCTCCCCGCGCGATACGATGGCGCCCCGCCCGGCGCCGAGCGTGTTCAGCGCGATCAGCACGGCCGCCGCATTGTTATTGACGAGGGTGGCGTCCTCCGCCCCGGTCAACTCGCACAGCAGGCCGCGCAGATGGTCGTCCCGCTCGCCGCGCTTGCCCGTGTCCAGATCGAATTCCAGCGCCACGGCATCACGCATGGCCCGAGTAGCCGCCTCGATGGCGGCCTCGGCCAGGAGGGCCCGGCCGAGATTGGTGTGCAGTACCGTGCCGGTGAGATTAAAAAGGGGCCGGAGGTTATAGCGGTCCCGTGCTTCCAGCCGGTCCGTGGCGAGCGCGGCGATCTCATCCCCCGCTGGTACAGGGCGGCCTTGCAGGGCGGCGGCGCGCAGTTCGGCCAGAACTTCCCGCACCGCCGCCGTCACCTGAATGCGGCCGAAGCGCTCGATCACTGGAACGCAGGCCGCCAGACCCAGGACGCGGTCCACCGATGGAAGCGTCCGGAGAACCAGCTTGTCTTCCATCGGTCAGTAACCGATCAGGAATGGGTCGAAGCCGGCGCGCCGATATTCCGTGTCCTGCATCAGCAGGTCGAGCCCGAGGCTCGCGACATCATCCGCGACCGCCTCAAGCGATGGGTTTTTGTTCTGGTAAAGGATCTTCACCCAGCTACGGCAGGAATCGCAGGTTTCCGCCTTCACCGTCGCTGCCTCGCCCTCGCCGGCAGCCTCCTTGTAGCCCACCCCCTTGGTGGAGCCGCAGGACAGGCACTTGATGCGGACTTCGTTCCAGCCCGTGCCGCAGAAGGAGCAGACGGCAT
Source organism: Roseomonas chloroacetimidivorans (assembly GCF_049629625.1). Classification (NCBI taxonomy): domain Bacteria; kingdom Pseudomonadati; phylum Pseudomonadota; class Alphaproteobacteria; order Acetobacterales; family Roseomonadaceae; genus Roseomonas; species Roseomonas chloroacetimidivorans. Next base: position 36,997 of record NZ_JBNBZS010000055.1, read on the forward strand.
AGCGCGCCCCCTCGGCACCCTGATGGCCGACCACCACGGAGGAGACGGGTGGGCCGCCGCAGACCGGGCAGAGCCCGGTTCCGATCGGAACCAGCCGGCCAGACTCCAGCGTCGCGGCCAGCTTCGCCGCATGGATCTGCGTGGCGGCGGAAAGATAGAGGTGTTGCGACAGGCTCTCGAACGGAATGGAGTCGGCCATGACGTTGCGGAGCATCGCATCCCGCATGTCGCGCGAGACCTCGCGCAGCCCTTGCAGCGCCTCCGCGGCCTGGGGTGGCTTCTCCACGGTTCCAATGGCGTCAAGGAAGCGGTCCACCGTCTCCTGGAACCCCGGAGAGGCGGCCATGACATTCCGATCCAGCGGCGGCATCTGGTTGTCGCGCGCGCGCGACACCTGCTCTGGAGCGACGGGCTCCGGCACCGGTAGATCTTCGGCCAGTTCCGCCTGCACCCGCGCCAGCCGGGCGAGGAAGCGCAGGTAAGGCGCCAAGGCGCTGCTTTCAGCGAGGCCTTCGAAGCGCTCGGCCCGCCGCGCAAACAGGCGCGGCGGGTCGGGCAGCAGGGCGAAGGGGGCCTTGGCGAGACGCCCGATCGCGGAAGGATCGGGCTGGAGCTGTTGAAATCCGGACATGTCACCTCAGCGGGCCGAACCGGCCACGCCCCTTCAGAAACCGCTATTCGGCGGGACCGATCTTCCGCTGCCCTGCCAGTTCACGCAGCCATTTGCGATGATGGCGCCAGGCCCATCCGCCGGTCACCGTGCCCCGCGTCATCGCCCGCAGCGTGCCCCGCGTCCAGATGGCCGCATAGACGTGCAGAATGAAGATGCAGATGATCAGCACCGCCGAAATGGAGTGGGTCAGCACCGCAACCCGCTTGGCCGGAACCGAGAAATACTGGCCGAAATACTGATCCCAGATGACGATACCGCTGGCGATCAGCAGGAGGATCAGGAAGCTCATGCTCCAGAAGATGAACTTCTGGCCGGCATTGTACTTCCCGAGCTCCGGCAGGTTCTCCTCGCGCCCGCCGACCACGTCGCGGATCTTCGACAGCCACACCCAGTCCACCCGCGCCGGCAGGTTCGCCTTCCAGAGCTGGAAGAAGAAGACGAAGAAGCTGACGAAGAGGACGACGCCGATCCAGGGATGGAAGGCCCGCGTGTTCTGCCCGCCGCCGAACAGCCCGGTGAGGAAGTAGAGCGAGGGCGTGAACAGCGCGAGGCCCGAGATCCCCAGCAGGATCAGGCTGAGCGCCGTGATCCAGTGATTCGCCCGGGCCGCCGGCCCATAGCGATTCACCGTGACAGGCTTGCCCGGGTGAATGGCATCCCCGGGTTGGATACGCTCCACCATCAGGCAGGCTCCTGCGTGGCAGGCTTGGGCGGCGGCACCGGCTTGCCCTCTACGAGCTTCTCCGCGTTCTCCTCATCCTCATGCGAGACGCGGTTCGGCTTGGCGAAGACGCCGTGGATCAGGCTGCCGGCCGCCAGGAAGCCCATGGCGGCGAGGCCGACATACTTGGTCACACCCTTCCAGGTCTGCACCAGCGGCGAGATCCGGGGCTCATCCGGCAGGCCGGCATAAATATGCGGCTTGTCGTTGTGGTGCAGCACATACATCACATGCGTGCCGCCCACTCCCGGCGGGTCGTACAGGCCCGCATTGGTGTAGCCGCGGGACTTCAGATCCGCGATGCGGCCCTCGGCATGCCGGATCATGTCCTCCTTGGTGCCGAAGACGATGGCATGGGTCGGGCAGGCCTTGGCGCAGGCCGGCCCCTGCCCCACCGCCACGCGGTCGGAACACAGGGTGCACTTATAGGCGCGGTGATCCGCCTTCGAGATGCGGGGGATGTTGAAGGGGCATCCCTTCACACAATACCCGCAACCGATGCAGTTCTCGTGGATGAAGTCCACGATGCCATTGGTGTACTGCACGATGGCGCCGGGCGCGGGGCAGGCCTTGAGGCAGCCCGGATCGGCGCAATGCATGCAGCCATCCTTGCGGATCAGCCA
>NZ_JBNBZS010000056.1:0-36975 GCF_049629625.1 Roseomonas chloroacetimidivorans
GACGCATTCATCGCCAAAACAGGCCGTCTGCAACCTTGAGTTTTAGGATAGTACACCTATACATCACGCAAAAGTGATGACCGCGCCCCCACCCCGCCCCACCCCCACCCGCTCCGCCCAGTGCCCCCACACCAGCCCCCAACCGAAAACCCCAACAGCTCGCCAGCCCACTGGCCTACCCGCTAAGCAGCCTGAGGCTGGGCATAGGCGTTCCTAGCCACATGCCCTCCCCCGCACTCAGCACCGATGCATCGGCCAGCCCTGCCCCGGCAGACAAAGTGCCTTTCGACATTCACGAGGTCTTCCGCCGGCTTCGGATCATGCTGGCCGATCGCCCGAAGGCGGCCATGTTCGACCTGCGCGACCGCGGCCATGGCAGCCCCTTCGAGCAACTCGTCGCGAGCCTCATCTCAGCCCGGACGCGTGACGAGGTAACCACCGCCGTCTGCCTGCGCCTGTTCGCCAGGGCACGCAGGCCGGAGGAACTGGTCCGGCTCGACGAGCCCGAGCTGGTCCGGCTGCTACACGGGGCCACCTTCCCGGAACCCAAGGCGCGCGACATCCTCGCCCTTTCCCGCCGCATCCTTGAGGACCATGGTGGGCGAGTGCCGGACACGATGGAGGGGCTAACCGCCTTCCGGGGGGTCGGCCCCAAGATCGCCGCCCTTACCCTCGGTGTGGCCTTTGATCAGCCCGCCATTGCTGTGGACATCCATGTCCACCGCGTCACCAACCGTTGGGGCTATATCGCGGCGCCCACGCCAGAGCGCAGCATGGAAGCACTCAAGAAGGTTCTGCCGCGTCGATACTGGATCGAGATCAATGAGCGGCTCGTGCCCTTCGGAAAGTTCATCTGCACCGGCGAGCGCCCGCACTGCTCCACCTGCCTGCTCCTGGACATGTGCCGGCAGGTCGGCGTTACCGCCACGCGGTAAGCGCACGGCGGCAGTTCGCCGTCCGCCCAGTCCAGTTGCGCGCCGTCAATCCAAGCGCCGGAAAGCCCGGCCCGCCGCATCCTCCGGCAGATCGCTATTCTTACCGCGAGAACCCTGGCCCACCATGCCGTGGCGGCGCTAATCTAGCGCCGTGAACGCGCTGACCCCGCCCCGCGCCCGGCTGCCTATCGAGGTGGTGTTCGACCTCGTCTGTCCCTGGTGCTTCCTCGGCACCCGGCGCCTGCGCCGGGCCGTGCGCGCGCGGCCGGAAGTAGCCGCCGAGCTGATGTGGCGGCCATTCCTCCTGAATCCGGACCAGCCCGCCGGTCGGGACCCCTTCGCCCGCCGCCCCGGCAGCCCGGACCGGGCACGTCGCCTGCATACCACCCTGACGGAGATGGGGCGGGCGGAGGGCGTGCCCTTCCGCTTCGACCTGATCCACCGCACCCCGCCTTCAATCGACGCGCATCGCTTGGTGCGCCTCGCGGCCCGCCGGGGGGCTGCGGACGAGGTAGTGGATCGCCTCTTTCTCGCCCATTTCGCGGAAGGCGTGGATATTTCGGACCATGCCACCCTGGCCGGCATCGCCGCCGCGGCCGGGCTGGACCGGGCGGGCACGCGCCGCTTCCTTGCGGGGGAGCAGGAGGTGGAGGCCGTGCATGCCGAGAACCTCCGGGCGCATCGCCTGGGCATCAACGGCGTGCCCTGCTTCGTCATCGCGGGCCGCCACGCCATAGCGGGCGCGCAGGAGCCGGAAGTGCTGCAACGCTTGCTGGACGTGGCCCTGACGGAGGCGGCGTGACGCCCCGGATCGGGCGCCGGGCCGCTCTCCTGACCCCGCCCGCCCTCGCCTCCGTCACAGCAGCGGCCCAGGATGGTGCGGTTGATCTGCTGCTCGTCCTGGCTATCGACGCCTCAGGCAGCATCGACGCCGACGAGTTCCGCCTTCAGCGCGAGGGCTGTGCGGAGGCTCTCACCCATCCCGCCGTTCTCTCGGCCATCGGCGCCGGCCCGCGCGGCGCGATCGGGGTCGCCTTGGTGGAATGGGGCGCGCCCGGCGCGGCCTCGACGGTGGTAGACTGGCACCGTGTGGGCGGCCAGGCTTCGGCCGACATCCTGGCCCGCGCGGTGGCGGATGCGCCGCGCTCCCGTCAGTCCTGGAACGCCATCGGCGATGCGGTGGACCACGCCACTGCCCTGATCACGGCTGCGCCCTGGCCGGCGCGGGAACGAGTGATCGATGTCTCCGGCGACGCCCCGGATATGAGAAGCATCAACCCCATCTCGGTCGCCCGTCAGGCCGCAGCCGCGCAGGGCATCGTGGTGAACGCCCTGGCCATCGAGGGCGGCCGCCCAGGCCTGACCCGCATCTACGAGCAGACCGTCATCGCGGGCGACGGCGCCTTCGTCATGACTGCCGACTCCCGCGCAGACTTCGCCCGGGCGATCCGGGCGAAGCTGATCCGGGAAATCGCCTAAGCGGCCTTCGCCTCGCTGGCGACCCGCAGCAGTGCCTGCAGGATCTCGCGCGCCACTTTCACCCGCTGCGCCAGTTCCATCTCCCGCACCACGGCCAGCTTGTGGTCCGGGCGAAGCTTGACCGCGCCCTTTTGCGACACGACCCACGCCGCCAGCCCGCCCGGATTGACGAAGTTGTTGCGTCGGAAGGCCAGCACGATCCCCTTCGGCCCGGCATCCAGCTTCTCCACCCCGGCCTCGCGGCACATGCGCTTGATGGAGACGACCTGGAGCAGGTTCTCCACCTCTGGTGGGATGGGGCCGAACCGATCGGCTAGCTCCGCCGCCATGGCCTCCAGCTCCGCCTCGCTCGCCAGCCCACCGATGCGGCGATACAGGCCGAGGCGCACGGGCAGGTCGCGCACATAATCCTCGGGGATCAGCACGGGCAGGCCGAGATTGATGTTCGGCGTCCAGTCGCGATCCGGCGCCTCGCCCTTCTGGCCCTTCCCGCGCTGGCGGTTGCGGATGTCCTGCACCGCATCTTCCAGCATCTGCTGGTAGAGTTCGATGCCGACCTCCCGCACATGGCCGGACTGCTCGTCGCCCAGCAGGTTGCCGGCGCCGCGGATATCCAGGTCGTGACTCGCGAGGGTGAAGCCCGCGCCCAGGTTGTCGAGCGTCTGCATCACCTCCAGCCGCTTCTGCGCCGCGGCGGAAAGGCGGTGCGACTGCGGCCAGGTGAAATACGCATAACCGCGCAACTTACCGCGTCCGACGCGCCCGCGAAGCTGATACAGCCCAGCCAGCCCGAACATATCGGCGCGGTGGATGATCAGCGTGTTCACCGCGGGCATGTCCAGCCCGCTTTCCACGATGTTGGTGGAGAGCAACACGTCGTATTTCTGGTCGCCGAACTCCGCCATCACGCGTTCCAGTTCGCCCGGCGTGAGTCGCCCATGCGCCTGCGCGATCCGCACCTCCGGCACGATCTCCGCGAGTCGGGTCGCGACCTTCGGCAGGTCCTCCAGCCGGGGCACCACGCAGAAGATCTGCCCGCCGCGGAAGCGCTCGCGCTGGATGGCCTCGCGGATCACCACGCTGTCCCAGGGCATGATGAAGGTGCGCACCGCCAGCCGGTCCACCGGTGGCGTCGCGATCACGCTCATCTCCCGAACGCCGGACAGCGCGAGCTGCAGCGTCCGCGGAATGGGCGTGGCTGTCAGCGTCAGCACATGCACATCGGCCTTGAGCGACTTCAGCCGCTCCTTATGCGCCACGCCGAAATGCTGTTCCTCGTCCACGATAACCAGGCCGAGATCGGCAAATTCCACGCCCTTCGCCAGCAGCGCATGGGTGCCGACCACGATGTTGATCGTGCCGTCCTTCAGCCCCGCCTTCACCACCGCCTGTTCCTTCGGCGTCACCATGCGGGAGAGCTGCGCGACCTTCACCGGCAGCCCTTCGAAGCGCTTCGAGAAGTTGCGGAAGTGCTGGCGGGACAGCAGCGTGGTCGGCACCACCACCGCCACCTGCGCGCCGGTCATCGCCACCACGAAGGCCGCGCGAAGCGCCACTTCGGTCTTCCCGAAACCGACATCGCCGCAGATCAGCCGGTCCATTGGCTTGCCGGCCGAAAGGTCTTCCAGCACGTCGGAAATGGCGCGGAGCTGATCCTCGGTCTCGGCAAAGGGGAAGCGCGCGCAGAACTCGTCCCAGGCACCCTCGGGCGGGGTGGCCATCACCCCTTCCTTGGTCTGCCGCTCCGCGGCCGTACGGATCAGCTGCGCCGCCATGTCCTGGATGCGCGACTTCGCCTTGGCCTTGCGGTTCTGCCAGGACACGCCACCCAGCTTATCGAGCGCGACGCCCGCGGCATCGCTCCCGAAGCGCGTCAGGACCTCGATGTTCTCGACCGGCAGGTAAAGTTTGTCACCACCGTCGTAGAGCAGCCGCAGGCAGTCATGCGGCGCGCCGCCGGCATCCAGCGTCTCCAGCCCGTCATAGCGGCCGATGCCGTGATCGGCATGAACGACGAGGTCGCCCTCCTCGATCTCCGTGGCGTCGGCGATGAACTGGTCCGCACGCTTGCGCCGGCGCGGCGGCCGCGCAATCCGGTCGCCCAGCAGATCCTGCTCACCCGTAACGGAAATCCCGGGCTCGCCATCCGCACCCGGCGCTCCGATGAAGCCGCGTTCCAGCCCCCATACGGCGAGCCCCACCACGCCGGGCGGCAGCTTCTGCACGCCTGGCCAATCCTCCACGACCTGAGTGGGGATTTGATGCTCCCGCAGCAGGTTGGCGAGGCGGTCCCGCGAGCCACGGGTCCAACCCGCCAGCACGGTCCGTCGCCCCTGCCCCGTCATGGCCCGGGCATGCTCGTGGAAGGCCTCGAAGACATTACCCCCGGCCTGCCGCACTTCGGTGAAGAGCCGGCCCTGGCGGCCGCCGGCCTCCACTCCCTCCGCGCCCTCGGGCTTGCCGAAGGGGTTGAAGCGCAACATTGGCCCGCCGGAGAGCATCCGGTCCCAGCCTTTGCGATCGAGATAGAGACGCCGCGGCGGCGCGGGGCGATAGGGCACCTCGCCCTCGCGCGGCGGCAGGCGGCGCGCCTCATAATGGTCCTCGATCATCTCCAGCCGGGCCTCGAGCGAGTCCTCCGCCTGATGGTCGAGGCTGGTTGAGGCCGGACCGAGATAGTCGAGCAGGGTCTCCATCTGCTCATGGAACAGACCCGCCCAATGCTCCATGCCCGGATGCCGCTGCCCCGCGGAAACGCTCACATAGAGGGGGTCATCCGCCGCAGCCGGCCCGAAGAGGTCGCGGTACGCCGTGCGGAAGCGGGTGATGGAGTCGGGGTCGAGGAAGACCTCGCCCATCGGGCGCAGCCAAAGCTCCTCCAGCGCCTCCCCGCTGCGCTGGGTGCCCGTGTCGAAGCGGCGAATGCTCTCGATCTCGTCGCCAAACAGATCCAGCCGAACCGGATCCGGCTCCCCGGCGGGGTAAAGGTCGATGATGCCGCCGCGCACCGCGTATTCGCCCGGCTCCATGACCGTGCCGGCGCGGCCATAGCCATTCGCCTCCAGGAAGGCGGTCAGCTTGTCCGGATCAATCCGTCCGTTCTTCGCCAGCCGCATCGTGGCCCCGGCAAAGACGGCACGGGGCGGCACCTTCTGGACCAGCGCGTTCACGGTGGTCAGCACGATGCGCGGCCGGGGGGCCTGCTCCATCAGGCGCGTCAGCGTCGCAACGCGCTCGGCCACGATCTCGGGATTTGGCGAGACGCGGTCATACGGTAGGCAATCCCAGGCCGGGAAGGTCAGGACCTCCGCCTCTGGCGCCAGGAAGGCTAAGGCGTCGGCCATGCGCTGCATCCGGGCATCGTCCCGGCAAACATGCAGCACGGGGCCCGATTCCTCGGCCCGGCGGCGGGCCACGAGGAGCCCGTCATAGCCCTCGGGGGCGCCGTAGACCTCCAGGCCGCGGGAAGAAGAAGCCATTCAGGTTTTCCGCATCGTCTCGGGAAGCCCCGCGCCTGGGGCCGAGCTGGCCTCCATGAGGCGCAGCATCATGGGGGATTGCAGCTCCGCCGGCAGCGGGCGGCGGCCGGAGAGCCAGTCGGTCAGGTCCACATCCGGCAGTTCCAGGATCTCCTCGACTTCGTCCAGCTCCTGCTCGGAGAAGGCCTCGATCCGGTCGGATACGAAGCCTCCGATCAGCAGGTCCGTCTCCTTCGTGCCGCGATGACGTGCCCGGAAGAGCAAACGCCGCCGCCTCGGGAAGAGTTCGTTCGGTTCGTCATCCATCGCGCGGGGCCCGTTCGGCATTCGTTCGTGCGGTGCCATATAACCCCCGCACCGAATCATGCCAGCCCAGTCAGACCACCTCTCCTTCCTGCTCGCCCCTCTCGACAGCCTCCCCGAGGCGGCGGGCAAGGCGCGCCAGTTATCAGACGCTGCCGGTCCCCGGGTGCTGGACCTGCTGTTCCACCTTCCGGAGCGCTATGTGGACCGCCGGCGCGTCACCCGCCTGGCCGATGCGGGCGACGGCGACATTGTTACGGTCCCCTTGCTGGTCGAGGCCGTCACCGCGCCCCGCAACCCCTCCCAGCCCTGGGTGGTGAAGTGCCTGAGCGAGCGCGCCATGCTCGACCTCGTCTATTTCCTGCGGGCCCGGTGGGTCGGCCCCTGGCTGCACCGCACCTTCCCGGAGGGCGCGTCCCGGACCGTCTCCGGCCGGGTCCGCCGCTACGGGCCGCGCTGGCAAATGGACGCGCCGGAATTCGTCTCCCCGCCCGACACCATTCCGGCCATCCAGCCGGTCTGGCCGCTGGTAAAGGGCCTCGGGCCAAAGGACGTGCAGAAAGCGATGGCAGCTGTCCTGGGGCGGCTTCCCCAGCTGGCCGAATGGCAGGATCCCGCCCATCTCCGCCGCCGGCGCTGGCCCGGCTTTGCCGAGGCGCTGCGGGCCCTACAAGCGCCTGAGGCGCTACCCGCGCCGGAGGCCACCGACCGGCTGGCCTATGACGAGCTCCTTGCGGGCCAGATTGCCATCGGCCTGGTTCGCCGGGCCGTGCTGGAACGGCCCGGCCGTTCCCTGACCGGCGACGGCGCTCTGCGAGCCCAGGCGCTGGCCGCCTTCGGCCATGAGCCCACCTCCGCCCAGGCCCAGGCCATCGCGGAAATCGATGCCGACCTGGTGGCCCCCCGGCGGATGCTCCGGCTCCTCCAGGGCGATGTGGGCAGCGGCAAGACGCTGGTCGCCCTGATGGCCATGCTCCGCGCCGTCGAGGCCGGGGCTCAGGCCGCCATCATGGCGCCTACCGAGATGCTGGCCCGCCAGCACCTGCGAACCTTCCAGCGCCTAGCCGGGGCGGCGGGCGTGGAATGCGCGCTGCTGGCCGGCAGTGTGAAGGGGAAGGAGCGTTCGCGCGTGCTCCGTCGGCTGGCCGAGGGCTCCCTGCCCCTGGTCGTCGGCACCCATGCCCTGTTCCAGGAAGGCGTGCAGTTCCGGGATCTTGCCCTGGTGGTGGTGGACGAGCAGCACCGCTTTGGCGTCGCCCAGCGCCTGATGCTGACGGAGAAGGGTACGGAAACGGACGTGCTGGTCATGACGGCAACCCCCATCCCCCGCACCCTCCTCCTGACCCAATGGGGCGAGATGGCCGTCTCCCGCCTCGAAGGCCGCCCGGCTGGCCGCAAGCCCATCGTCACCCGCATTATCAGCCGCGACCGGCGCGACGAGGTACTGGCCGCGCTCCGCCGAGCCTTCGCGGCGGGGAACCGCGCCTACTGGGTCGTCCGGGCCATCGAGGAAGGCGAGGCCCATGACAACGTGGCCGCCGAGACCACCTTCGCCCAACTCAAGGAAGTCTTCGGGGAAACCGTCCGCCTCGCCCATGGCGCGCAGAGCCTGGAGGTGCGCGAAGCCGCGCTGGCGGACTTCGCCGCCGGCCGCGCCCAGCTCCTGGTCGCGACCACCGTGGTGGAAGTGGGCGTGGACGTGCCCGAGGCCACCATCATGATCATCGAACAGGCTGAACGCTTCGGCCTCTCCGCCCTGCATCAGCTGCGCGGCCGGGTCGGACGGGGAAGCGCCCAGTCCTACTGCCTGCTGCTTCCCTCGGCCGATCTGATGGAAAGCGAGAAGCGCCGCCTGGCCGTGATCCGGGACACCGAGGACGGCTTCGTTATCGCCGATGCAGACCTGGACCAGCGCGGCGGCGGCGATGCCCTGGGCACCCGCCAGGCGGGCCAGATCGGCCGCCGCATTGCCGATCCGCAGCGCCATGGCGGGCTGGTGCGGGTGGCGCATCAGGAGGCGGAGCTGTTGCTGGAGAAGGACCCCGACCTGTCCCGCACCGAGCGCGGCCGTGCCGCGCGCGACCTGCTGGCCCTGTTCGACCATGACCTCAGCCTGAAGCCCCTGGCCGCAGGCTGATACCTATTCCGGCTGGATACCGGCCCGGCGCATCAGCTCGCCCTGCGTCGCGATATCGGCCGCCAGCCGCGTTCGGACCGCTGCCGGCCCGGCCTCCATCGGAATCAGGCCGTTACGGTCCAGAAAGCTCCGCAGCTCCGGGCTTGCGGCGGCGGCGGCGGTGGCTTCGGAAAGCGCTGCGACCTGCGCCTCCGGCAGGCCGGGCGGGGCGGCAAGGCTGAACCAGCCGCCGGCCGAGAAACCGCGAAAGCCCTGTTCGACCAGACTCGGCACCCCCGGCAGTATCGGGGAGCGTTCCGGCAATGCGACCCCCAGCGCCTTGACCCGCCCCTCGTCCAGATGAGGCTTCGCTGCGGCCATGAGCGAGAACATGATGTCCGTCCGCCCGGCGATCAGGTCCGTCAGCGCGGGCGGCGCGCCGTTATAGGGCACGTGTAGCCATTCCACCCCGGCTCGGGCGGCAAGATCCACCATGGGCAGGTGCCCCGTGGTGCCGATGCCCTGGCTGGCATAGCTCACCCGCCCCGGTGCACGGCGCGACTCCTCCAGCACCTGCGCGAGATCCCGCCATTTCGGGTTAGCGATCAGAACATAGACGGAATCCACCAGCAGCGTGACGTGGGTGAAGCCCGAAACCGGGTCGTAGCCGAGCTGCCGGAAGGCATGCGGCGCATTGGCGAAGGTGGCGATCGTTCCCAGCAGCAGCACGCTGCCGTCCGGTCGCCCGCGCGAGACCTGCCGCGCCGCCAGGGTGGTGGACGCGCCGGGCCGGTTCTCCACGACGAATCTGCCATCCAGCCGCTCAGCCAGTTCCGTGGCCAGCAACCGCGCCATGACATCGGTCGGCCCGCCCGGCGGATAGGGCACCACGAGCGAGGTGGTAAGCTCGCGCGGCCATCCGGCCACGCTTTGCGCTCTGGCCCCTGTTCCAAGCGCGGCGGCGCTGAAACCGCCGGCAGCCAAGCCTCCGGCCCCCATCAGCGCCCGGCGGCGCGTCGTATTGTGCATTCCTGTTTCCTCCGAAACCAGGGTGGATCCCCGGCCGGCTTGTGTCCACGGTGTTACCTTGAGCGGGTTCAGTTACGTTGCCTGGGCTTGCGCCCGCCCCGCCTCGCGCCTAACCCGATGCACCCGACAGGTTTGTGATCGGCCCGTGGACGCAGCGGAGCGTGCAGTGAACGCCCTGATTGAGATCGACCGCCTGACGAAGCGCTTCGGCACCTTCACCGCCGTGGATGATGTCTCCTTCACGGTCAGAGCAGGCGAGGTGCTTGGATTTCTGGGCCCGAACGGCGCCGGCAAGTCCACCACGATGAAAATGCTGGCCGGCTTTGTGAATCCCACCGCCGGCACGGCGCGGATCATGGGCCAGGACGTGGTAGAGCGCCCCGTCGCGGCCAAGCGCCATCTGGGCTTCCTGCCTGAAGGCGCGCCGACCTATCCCGAGATGACCGTGCAGGGCTTCCTCGCCTTCACGGCCCGTGCCCGCGGCTTCCGCGGCAGCGAAGCGGCCGATCGCGTGCATGACGCCATGCGCATGACGACGCTTGAGGAGGTCCGCCTGCAGCCCATCGAGACACTTTCAAAGGGCTTCAAGCGCCGCGTCGGCCTCGCCCAGGCACTGCTGCACGACCCGCCGGTGCTGGTGCTCGACGAACCGACCGACGGGCTGGACCCCAACCAGAAGCACGAAGTCCGCAGCCTTATCAGCCGGATGGCGCCGAGCAAGGCCATGATCATCTCGACCCATCTGCTGGAGGAAGTCGGCGCCGTCTGCACCCGCGCTATTATTATCGCGCGGGGCCGCATCGTCGCCGATGCGACGCCCGAGGAACTGGCCGCGCGCGGCCCGAATCTCGACGCGGTCTTCCGCGAGCTGACGCAGGAGGCCGCGTGATGGGCGGTACGTTCACCGTCGCCCGGCGCGAGCTGGCCTCCTATTTCGCCACGCCGGTCGCCTATGTGTTCATCGTTATCTTCCTGGTGATGTCGGGTGCCCTCACCTTCACCCTCGGCAACTTCTTCGCCCGCGGCACTGCGGATCTGATGCCCTTCTTCACCTTTGTGCCCTGGCTCTTCCTCTTCCTCGTCCCCGCCATCACCATGCGCCTCTGGGCGGAGGAGCGGCGCCTCGGCACGATCGAGCTGCTGCTGACCCTGCCGATCGCGCAGTGGCAGGCCGTGCTCGGCAAGTTCCTGGCGGCATGGGCTTTCTGCGCCATCGCCCTCGCGCTGACCTTCCCCCTGGTCATCACGGTCAACGTGCTGGGCAATCCCGATAACGGTGTGATCGCAACCGGTTATCTTGGCTGCCTGATGGTCGCAGGCGCCTATCTTGCAATCGGGGCCGCCATCTCTGCTCTGACGAAGAATCAGGTGATCGCCTTCGTTCTGGCTGTCGCGGTCTGCTTTCTCTTCGCCGCGGCCGGGTCGCCCGTCGTCACCGAATTCTTCAGCCGCAATCTGCCGGTCATGGCGGAGGTTGCGCGGGGCATCTCCATCAACGACCGCCTCGCCGCTTTCTCACGCGGGGTGATCGCCTTGCGCGACATCATCTTCTTCATCAGCTTCATCGGCGTATGGCTCTTCGCCAACGCCCTCGCCGTCGATCTGCGCAAGGCCGATTGAATCCGTGAGCGACGCCACCCTTTCTCCCAAGCCGCGGGGCCGCGGCGCCTGGATCGCACTGGGCGCGCTGCTCGCCGCTGTCGCGCTTGCCATAGGCGTAAATGTCCTGGCGGACCGTTTCCTCTCCCGCGCCCGGCTCGATCTGACGGAGCAGCGCCTCTACACGCTGTCCGAGGGCACCCGGCAGACCGTTGCCAACCTGCGCGACCCGATCACCCTTCGCCTCTTCTATTCCCGCAGCCTCGGCGCCACGGTGCCGGTCTTCGGCGCCTATGCGGACCGGATTCGGGAGATGCTTCGCGAATATGTCGCGCTCTCCAATGGCAAGATCCAGCTGGAGCTTCTTGATCCTCAACCTTTCTCCGAGGCAGAGGACCGCGCCCTCGCCTATGGCCTCCAGGGGGTGCCTCTCGATAATGCGGGGGAGCAGGTCTATTTCGGTCTGGCGGGCACTAACCTGCTCGATGACGAGCGCACCATCGCCTTCTTCCAGCCGGAACGGGAGCGGTTCCTCGAATACGACCTGACGCGCCTCGTGCATGAGCTGTCGAATCCGACTCGCCCCGTGCTCGGCGTGATCTCCTCCCTGCCGCTGAATGGGGACCCGCGTGCGATGATGATGCGTGTTCCCGGGACCGGTCAGCCTTTCCAGATCATGACCCAACTCCGCCAGTTCTTCACGGTGAAGGACGTACCGGCGGACGCGCAGGCCATTCCTTCCGACGTGCAGGTGTTGATGGTGGCGCATGCGCAGAACCTGCCGGAGGCCACGCTCTACGCCATCGACCAGTTCGTCATGCGCGGCGGCAAGCTGCTGGCCCTGACCGACCCTCACAGCGAAAGCCAGGCATCCCGACCGGATCCGACTGGCCGTCCCATGCCGCCCACCTCCTCCAGCCTCGACCACCTCTTCAGCGCCTGGGGCATTGAAGCTCCCTCGGACAAGGTGGTGCTGGACCAGCGCGGCGCCTGGCGCGTGCGCTCCGGGCCGCATGACCGGGTGCAGGGTGTGGATTACCTCGCCTGGTTCAACGCCCAGGACGACAGCCTGAACCGTTCCGACGTCGCCAGCGCCGAACTGTCGCAGGTCACCTTCGCCAGCGCCGGCGAGGTGCGAAAGAAGGAGGGCGCCACCATTGAGCTGACGCCTCTGGTCACCTCCTCCCCGCAATCCGAGCTGATCGATGTGGCGCGGGTGCGGCAGGCACCCGACCCGGCGCGCATTCTCTCTGAGTTCAAGCCCGACGGGCAGCGCCACATCTTGCTCGCCCGAGTGCGCGGCGTGCTGAAGACCGCCTTCCCCGACGGCCCGCCCGCCCTGCCGGAGGGTGTGCAACGCGCTGAGGGTCTGCCCGCCCACCAGGCCCAGACCAACGGGCCCGTCAACCTCGTTATCGGCAACGACTCCGATATCCTGGAGGATCGGTTCTGGGTCCAGGTGCAGGACTTCTTCGGCCAGCAGGTCGCCACCCCGACCAGCGACAACGGCGCGCTGGTCACTAACCTGACTGACACCCTGGCCGGCGGCGACAACCTGATCTCGCTGCGTTCCCGCGGCGAAAGCCTGCGCCCCTTCACCATAGTGGAGGAGATGCGCCGCGACGCCGAGGCGCGCTACCGCCAGACCGAGCGCCGGCTGACGGAGCGCCTCCAGGCCACCGAGCGGCGCCTGCGGGAGCTGCGCCAGGGCTCCGCCGGCGCTAATGCGAACAACACGACCCAGACTGTCATCACCCCCGAGCAGCGCGCCGAGATCGACGCCGCCCGTGACGAGATCGTCCGCACCCGCCAGCAACTCCGCAGCGTGCAGCGCGACTTGCGCCAGGGAATCGAGGGGCTGGAGATCTGGCTTCGCATCTTCAACATCGCGCTCGTCCCCACGCTGCTGACGCTTTTCGCCATCGGCTTGGCCGTGGTCCGCACGCGCCGCCGCGCGGCGGCCCGGGGGTGACGCCATGCCTCTGAACCGACGTCATCTTCTCGCTCTCAGCGGAACCGCCATCGTGGCGGCAGGTGCGGCTGTCCTGCTTACCCCGGGCGAGAACGCGCCGCCGCCATCCTCCGAGGCCCCCCTCGCCTTCCCCGGCCTGCCCGGCCGCCTTCAGGCCGCGCAGCGGATCGAGATCCGGCAGGGGCAGCAAGCCCTCACTCTGCAGCGCGGCCCCGGTGATGTCTGGAATCTGCCACAGAAGAGCGGCTACCCCGCGCGGAGCGAGCGGGTGCGCGAGCTGCTGGTCGCCCTGACGGAGCTGCGCCTGACCGAGCGCCGTACCTCGGATCCCGAAGCCCTCTCCCGCCTCGGCCTGGACGAGCCGGGCAAGCCGGGCTCCACCGCGCTGCTCCTGCGCGTGCTGGACGGCAGCGGCGCGGGTCTGGCGGAACTGGTCGTTGGCCGCCGCCGTACCCGCACCGGTGCCCCGCCCGGGGGCAGCGTGGCCGAGAGCGCCTATGTCCGACGCCCGAACGAGAACCAGTCCTACCTGGCGGAGGGTCATCTCTCCGTCGATGCCGATCCTCAGCTTTGGATCGAGCGCGAGATCGCCAACATTCCGAGCGAGCGCGTCCGCCGGGTCATCGGTGTGCGCGATGGCAAGACGGTGGAACTGCGGCGTGAGGACGGGCCGGAGGGCCGCCTGAAGATCGTCCTTCCCGGCGATGCTCCACCGGTTGATGAAGTATCGCTCGACGAAGTCGGGCGCGCGCTGGAAGGGCTGACCCTTCTGGACGTCCTGCCCGAGGCACAGGAACCGGGCGATCCGGCCGGTGAGGGCCGCTTCATTCTCACCGATAATCTCACCGTCACGGCGCGGCTGAAGCAGGCCGGCGACGCAATCTGGATGACCCTCTCCGCCGCTGGGGATGATGAGGCCGCGCGCCTCAATGCCCGTTGGCGCGGCTGGGCCTATCAGGTCGGGGTCTGGAAGCTGCCGGCCTTCGCGCCCAGCCTTGAAACACTGCGGAAACGCGAGGGTTGACGGACCGCGAATACCCGGACCGGCCCTGGGTCGGCATCGGATGCGTTGCTTTCCGCGGCGACGAGGTGTTGCTGGTCCGCCGCCTGCGTCCGCCGCGGCTGGGCGAATGGACCATCCCGGGCGGTGCCCAGATGCTCGGCGAGCCGGCCGAGGAGGCCGCGCGCCGGGAGCTGCGCGAGGAGACGGGAGTGGAGGTCGGCCCCCTCACCCTCGTGGCCTGCGTGGACATCGTCCATCGCGACGAGGCCGGCGCCATCCGCTTCCATTACACGATTGTCGATTATGCCGGGCGCTGGATCTCGGGTGAGCCCAGGGCCGGCGACGACGCGAGCGAAGCCCGCTTCTTCATGCCGGAAGAATTGCCCGGGCTCGGTCTGTGGGAGGAGACCCTCCGTGTCATCGCAGAGGGCCGCCGCCGCATTCACGAGTCGTAAGGACGCATCCTGGCCGTGCTTCAGTAGAAGATCCGCTCGTTCATCATGTTGGCATAGAGCGGCGCGACGAACTCGCCATAGCCGTTGAAGATCTTTGTGGGCACGCGCTCATTGGTTCCAAGCAGCCGCTCGGTCGCCTGGCTCCAGCGGGGATGCGCGACCTCCGGGTTCACATTGGCCCAGAACCCGTATTCGCTCGCCTGTAACTTCTCCCAATAGCCGACCGGGCGCTCCGTCTGGAAGGTCACGCGCACAATCGATTTCGGTGCCTTGAAGCCGTATTTCCACGGGAACAGTGCGCGGATCGGCGCCCCGTTCTGCGGGGGAAGCGGCTTGCCGTACATCCCTGTGGCAACAAAGGCTAACTCATTCCGCGCTTCCTGCACGGCGAAACCGTCCGAATAAGGCCAGGGATACCAGGACTGGCGCAGCCCCGGCATGGTGTCGCGCTGCGTCGCCGTCTCAAGGACGACGTATTTCGCTTCCGGCTTCGGCGCCGCGATGCGGATCAGCTCCGCCATCGGAAAGCCGGTCCAGGGCACGGTCATCGCCCAGGCCTCGACGCAGCGGTGGCGCAGCACGCGTTCCTCCAGGCTGACCTGCTTCAGCAGGTCCTCCAGCGCGATCTCGCGCGGCTGCTCCACCAACCCGTCGAAGCGGATGGACCAGGGGCTGGTCCTGAGCCGCTGCGCCGCAGAGGCGATGCTCTTGGAGCCGCCGAACTCGTAGTAATTATTGTAGCTTGTCACATCCCGTTCGGGTGTCAGCTCGCGGCCCGGCTGAAAGCGGGCGTTGCGCATGGCAGGCGCCTGTGCCTCCGCCTGGGTGATCAAGGCGGCCCCCGCCAGCATCGTGCCGGCACCGAGCACCGCGCGCCGCCCCAGCACCACGGCCTCAGGCGTCGCGGCGCTCTCCGGCAGCTCCCATCCTCGACGAATGCGGATCAGCATGGCGGTCTCCGAAAGGAATGCCGGGAACGCGGTCGCCCGGCGCCGAACTCAAGCTTGGGTATGCGTCACCCCAACCGCAATCCCGCGCGCTGCACGATGCCCCGGAACTTGGTCAGCTCCGAAGCCAGGAAGGCGCGGGTCGCCTCGGGCGTGCTGGCGGGGGAAGGATCGACACCGGCCGCCGCCAGCCTCTCCCGCACAGGTGCCTCGGCCAGAACCGCGTTCACTGCGGCATTCAGGGAGGCCAGCACCGGCGCGGGCATGCCACGCGGACCGAGCAGCACGTTCCAGGTCGTCACGTCGAAGCCCGGTGTCACCGTCTCGTTCAGCGCGGGGATCTCGGGAAACAGCGGGTGCCGTGCCATGGAGGTCACGGCCAGCCCGCGCGAAAGCCCCTCCCGAAGATGCGGGGCGGTGGAGGCCAGAACTTCGAAGGAGTAGGCCACCTCGCCCTTGGCCAGTGCCTCCATCACCGCGGAGCCGCCACGATAGGGCACATGCTCCGCCTGCATGCCCCCCACGGAGATCTTCAGATACTCGCCCGTCAAGTGCCCGACCCCGCCGACCCCCGAGGTCGCCCAGGAGAGCGCCCCCGGCTTCGCCCGCACAGCCTCCACCAGGTCTGCGATACGGCGATAAGGCGAGGATGCGGGCACCACGACGACCAGCGGACCGCCCCCGACCATTGCGATCGGGGTGAAATCGCTCACCGGGTCATAGGGCGTCTGGCTGGGCAGCGCAGCCGGGTTGGTCGCATGCGAAGAGGCCGTGGCGAGCAAAAGCGTGTAGCCATCGCCCGGACGATGCCGCACCCAATCGCTGCCGACCGCCCCGCCCGCACCGGCCCGGTTCTCCACAATGACCCGCGCATTCGGGCCTAACCGTGGCCCCAAGCGGTCGGCCAGCACGCGCCCGGCGATATCGGTAGAGCCGCCGGCGAGAAAGGGAACGACGAGCGAGATCGGCCGGTCCGGCACCCAGCCGGCCGCCTGGGCGCGGGCTCGCCAGAGGGCCGGGGTGGACAGGGCGGCGGCAAGCAGGGCGCGGCGGCGCATCGGATCATCCTCCATCGGTGCCCTTCTGCCGGGTGGGCGGGGCGCATGAAGGAAATAGTGCCAGCAGTGGATCGCAGGTGAACAGAGCCGCCGGAATTAGCGCGGCCGAGGCAGCACCGCCATCGGTTCCTTCCCGGCCGGCGTTGTCACGCGCAGCAGGCGGTAGCGCTCGGCCTCCACCCCATCCCGGCTGCGCACCAGCTCGCCCACCGGCTCGGCATCCGGCCAGAGCGAAGGCCCATCCCCCCGCCTTCGGCTCCGCAGCATCAGCCCGCGCTGGCCAGCCGCAGGTTCCGGCAGGGTGAACAGGTCCCAGCGGTCCCCGATCGCCACCACCGGCACCTCGGGCGGCAGGCGCAGGGCGAGTTGCGCGGCCAACCCATACTCCTCCGTCGCTATGAAGGTGGCGCCCTCACGCAGCCGGGCCACCTCAGCGTCCTGTGCCAGCGAGTCCCAGCCCGCAAGCCTCGCCAGCGTCGGGTCTGAGGATCGTGGCAGCGGCAGCGGCGCCAGGCCGGCCTGCAGGATAATCGCTACAGTCATAACCGCGCCGACGGCGGCGCCGATCCGCCTCCACCGGACCGCCGTGAAGCCCGCCGCCGCGATGGAGGTGGCGGGATAAAGTATGGCTGGCCAGTTTCCCTGCACGCGGCTCCCTGTCGCCTGCCAGAGAAAGAGGAGCGCTGCTGGCAGGGTGATCGCGGCGAGGAGCCCCGCGCCCGGGGCGCGCCTACGCGCCCAGGCCTCCCCGGCCAGAAGTACTCCGACCGCGCAAAGCACCAGCAGCACCGGCGAGGCAAGGGCGAGCTGCCCCGCCACCAGTTCTCCCAGGAACCGCAGCTCGAGGCCGTCACCCGCGCCCGCCCGCCCGCCCTGCTTGGCAAAGGAGGCCCAGTCATGAGCCGCGTTCCAAACCACCACCGGCAGGAAGATGAGCGCCGCGAGCGTACCGCCGGTATAAAGGCGCCAATCCCGCCACCAGCGCCGGGCGGCCGGCTCCGCCACCAGCCAGATCAGCAGCCCGGCGCCGAACAGCGCGGCGGTGTATTTCGAGAGCAGCGCAGCGCCGGCGAAGGTCCCTACGGCAAACCACCACCGACCTCGGCCCGAGGCATGCAGCTCGGCGACGGCCCAGAGGCCAAGACACCAGAAGACGAAAAGCGGGGTATCCGGCGTCATGAGCACCGCCCCGGCATTGGTCACAGGCATGGCGTTGAGCAACAACGCCGCCCAGCGCCCGGGCAGCCGATCCGGCAAGAGCGCGTCACCTGCCCGGGCCAGCGCGACCGAGGCGATCGCCAGCCCGACCGGTCCCAGCAGCCGGATGCCAAAGGCGTCGTCACCCGCCAGGGCTGTACCGGCCGCGATCCAGAGGGCGACCATCGGCGGGTGGTCGAGGTAGCCGGGCTGCAGGTCGCGCGCCCAGACCCAGTAATAGGCCTCGTCAGGCGTCAGCGGGAGCAGCGCTGCCGCGCCGAGACGCAGCCCGGTCAGCACCAGCAGGCCGAGAAGCCAAGGCTTCACCGCCCGCGCCAGACAAGGGTGGAAGACACGGCATAGTTCCATACGACCGTCATCAGGGCCCCCGCCGCGCCCGCCAGCCCCCATCCAGCCAGCCCTTCCCGCACCAGCAGCCCGGCGACACCCACATTGGCCGCCGCCCCGATCCCGCAGACGAGGTAGAAGAGCACCAGCCCGCGCACGAGCCGCGCGCCACGCAGCCTCATGTCGCGATAGGTGATGCGGTTGTTCAGCAGGAAATTCGCCGTCATGGCCACGAAAGTGGCGGTCCATTGTGCCGCCTCGAAATGGATCCCGGGCACGCGTGAGGCGAGGCCGAGCACCGCCAGGTGCACGAGAACGCCGACAACGCCCACGGCGGCAAAGGCGATGAAACGCCAGGGCAGCCAGCCGCCCAGCGCCTTGTCCAGCAACAGCCCGCCGAATTCGAGCAGCACGGCCGCGTCCAGCTTCGACTCGCCGGCCAGCCGTGGCCGGAACCGGTAGGGCAACTCAGCAACCCGCAGCGGCCGGCCGGCCGAGAGCAGGAGATCCAGCAGGATCTTGAAACCCCGCGCGGAGAGGCGCGGCGCAAGGCCTTCGAAGAGGTCTCGCCGCATGAGGAAGAAGCCGCTCATCGGGTCGCCGACGGGCGTGGGCAGCAGCAATGCCGCCAGCCGCGTGCCAGCGTCGCTCACCGCTGCCCGAACGGCCGAAAAGCCTCCCTCAGCCGCGCCGCCCTCCACATGGCGGCTGCCCACCGCCACCTCCGCCCCGTTGTCCCGCACGGCGGCCAGCATGGCCGGCAGGATCGTCTCGTCATGCTGCAGGTCGCCGTCGATCACGGCGATGTAGGTGGCCGAGGAGGACAGCACTCCCTCCGTCACCGCGGAGGCCAGGCCCCGCCTTCCGATCCGCCGCAATCCCCGCACCCGCGGGTCGATTGAGGCGATTTCCCGGACCCGAGACGTCGTGCCATCCGGGCTGTCGTCATCGACGAAGACTACCTCCCAGGCGATTCCCCGCAGCGCCGCGTCCAGGCGCTCCACCATCGGCGCGACATTCGCCGATTCGTTGTAGCAGGGCACGATCACTGTCAGCTCCGCCGGCAGCGCGGCCGGGGCTGTCATGAACCGTTCAGCGGAAAGAGGTTGGAGCGGCACGGCGGCGGCTTACCCCGCACGGCCCGACCCCGAAAGAGGGGGTGTGCAGGCCAGGCACTGCAGAGCAGCGACCAAAGCCCCTTCCAAGCTCGCGCGGATCGGCGTAGCGCACCGCTAATCCGCCCAGAGCACTGAAAATATCGTGACGTTTATTCTGCCTGACTTGCCCTCCTTCACCGTGCTCGGGCCCGTCATCGCCATCATCACCCTTTCGGCGATCTTCCGGGGCTTCACCGGCTTCGGCTTCGCCATCATCGCCGTGCCCCTGCTGAGCCTTGCCCTGCCACCTTTGATGGCCGTGGCGCTCTCAGCGGGCCTTCAGTTTCTTGGCGGGTTGATGGATGTGCGCAGCGCTGCGCCGCACTGCCACTGGCGCTCGGTACGCTGGCTTTCAGTGGGTGCGCTTGTGGCTTCTCCCGTCGGTACGCTCCTGCTGTCCTGGCTGCCGGCGGACGTGGCGCGGCTCGCCCTGGCTGCGGCTTGCGGTACGGCGGTGCTGGCCCTGGGCGCGGGGCTGGGCTTCCGTAATGTCCCCGGTCGCGCCGCAACGGCCGGAGTGGGCGTCCTGGCAGGGCTCTTCAGCGGGCTGGCCGCCATGCCGGGTCCGCCGACCCTGGCCTATTACCTGGCCTCGCCTTTGCCCGCCGCTCAGGTGCGGGCGTCGCTGCTGGTCTTTTTTCTCTTCTCCGCAACGGTGTCCTTCGCCAGCCTGATAGTCATCGGCGCGGTAGGGTGGCATGAAGTCCTGATGGTGCTCGCCGGGATGCCGCTGATGCTGGCGGGCTCGCGGATCGGGGCCGCCCTGTTTCAGCGGGCCGGAGGGGCGCATCGTGGCATCTCGCTCGCCACCCTGGCGCTGATCGCCGTGATCACGGCGGTGCGGGGCGTCGCCGGCTTGCTCCACACTGCTCCATGAAGCTTCCGCCTCCCCATGTCCGGCGCTTCATCCTGGTTGTGGACACGACCCGCGACTGGGTGCGGGGCACGGAGCCGGGCTTGGTGGCGCTCGCGACCCTGGCCGGCGTGCTGGCCGGCCTGCTCGCTACAGCCATGAGCGGCATGGCGCAGGGCATGCACCTCCTGCTCTTTGGGTCCGAGGTGTCCCATGGGCTCAGCGCGATCCGGAATGTCGACCCGCTCCGGACGCTCCTGCTTCCAGCTCTTGGCGGGATCCTGCTCGGGCTACTGAACCTCGCCCTTAGCCGGTGGCACCCGCGCACGCCCGTGGACCCGATCGAGGCCAATGCGCTGCATGGCGGCCGCATGGTGCTGTCCGACGGCGCGGTCGTCGCCGGCCAGAACCTGCTCTCCAACGGCTTCGGCGCCTCAGTGGGGCTGGAGGCAGCCTATACACAGGTCGCTGGGGGCCTTGCTTCCCGTCTTGGCATCCTGCTCGGGCTCCGACGCGGCGACCTGCGGGTGTTGGTAGGTTCGGGCGCGGCGGGGGCCATTGCCGCTGCCTTCGATGCACCGCTGACTGGTGCCTTCTATGCCTTCGAGCTGGTGATCGGCACCTACGCCATCGCCAGCCTGGCCCCGGTGGTTGCCAGCGCCGTGGCGGCAACGCTGGTCGCCCGCGCGCTGCATGGGCAGACCTATCTGGTCGAGCCCGGCGGCGTCGCCCTGGCGGGCTGGAGCAGCTACGGTCTGGCATTGCTACTCGGCATGGTCTGCGCTTTGGCGGCCATCGCCCTGATGCGCGGCGTGGGCGGGATCGAGGCGCTGATCAAGCGGAGCATCCCGTGGAACTGGCTCCGGCCGGCCAGCGGCGGGTTGGCCGTGGGGGCTATCGCCCTGCTGTCGCCGGGCGTGCTCTCGGCCGGGCATGGCGCGTTGCACCTTGCCTTCAACACCGAAGGCCCGGTGAAGGCCGCGTTGCTCCTGCTGGTGCTCAAGGCCCTGGCCTCGGCCCTGTCGCTTGCGGCCGGCTTCCGCGGCGGGTTGTTCTTTTCCTCGCTCCTGCTCGGAGCGCTGCTGGGAAAGGTCATGGCCGCGCTCCTTTGGCTGGCCGGAATGGGGCCCGTGGATCCCCTATTCCTGGCGGTGGTGGGCATGAGCGCCTTCGGGACGGCGGTGATCGGCGCCCCGCTGGCCATGACCTTCCTGGCCCTGGAAACCACGGGCAGCTTCCCCGTGGCCGGCGCGGTGCTCGCCGCGGTGGCGGTGTCCGGCATCGCCGTGCGGCGGCTCTTCGGCTATTCCTTCGCCACCTGGCGTTTCCATTTGCGCGGCGAGGCCATCCGATCGGCCCATGATGTGGGCTGGCTGCGTGAGCTGACGGTGGGGCGCATGATGCGGCGAGATGTGCGCACGGTGCGCATCGATACCAAGCTCACCTCCTTCCGCCGCTCTTTCCCGCTCGGCTCGACCGAACGCGTCATCGCCCTGGACGAGGCCGAACGCTATGCCGGCATCGTCCTGGTGCCCGAAGCGCATGCAGCCGAGCCGGAGGTGGAGAACATCGCCTCGCTGCTGCAATGCCGGGACCGGCTTCTGACTCCGGCCATGAACGCGAAGGAGGCCATGGCGGCCTTTGACGCGGCGGGTGTCGAGGCGCTGGCCGTGGTGAAGAGCGCGGACAGCCGCAAGGTGCTTGGACTACTGACCGCCAGCCATGTCCTGCGCCGCTATGGCGAGGAACTGGACAAGCGGCGTCGCGAGGAGGTCGGGTTGGCCTGACCTGCGGGCGAGCGGGGCGGCGCTTCCCCGTGGGGTCTCGGTCGGGCCACTGCGAATCATCGTGAGCAGGTGGCGCCGCGGGCCGCCGGACCACTTCTTGCCGGCCCTCAGAACACTGAATTTTCTTTGTTTTATCTACTTCCCTGGAGGGAAAATGCGAGGATCAGCTGGCGGGCAAACCACTTGCCCCCGCTGGTCCGAGCATGGTTGATCGTCGCGCGCCCTGCCGCGCCGCTGCGAAGTATTTTCTCAGCGCCAGTTTTACCAACCCGACGGATCATCGTGAGGAAAGCACCCCTGGCCTTTCCCCCCGAACTCAGCTTCCTTCGCACCGCCCGCCGGATCGGCGGGGCCTTCCTCCTCCTTCCGCTTCTGCTCTCCCCAGCCCGGACGGAGCCGTCGAATGAATCAGTGCAGCCGGTCGCGGCCCGACCGGCAACCCAGCTCCCCACGGAGCTGGCGGCTCGCCGCGCCCGCTTTCTCACTACCCTGACAGAGCAGGCCCGGCAGAACGGCATTCCACCTGCCCTTGCCGACGCCGTCGCGGCAGTGGAAAGCGCCTATAACCCCACGGCTACGGGCGAGGACGGGGAGGTCGGCCTGATGCAGATCCTGCCCTCCACTGCTGCCATGCTGGGCTTCCGCGGAAACCGAACGGCGCTGTTCGAGCCGGAGACCAACATCCGCTACGCTGTCGCCTATCTCGCCCGGGCCTGGACCCTGGCCGACGGCCATCTGTGCCGCGCCCTGATGAAGTACCGGGCCGGGCATGGCGAGGAGCAGATGAGCCCGCTCTCCGTTACCTACTGCCGCCGTGCCATTGCGCATCTGGCGAGTATCGGCTCTCCCCTGGCCGCCGGCCCCGGTGCGGTCCTTCCCCCTGTCACCAGCGAGGAAACCGCGCGCTGCGGTCGCCGGGTTGACCAGGTTGGCCTCAGCGCCGCCGAGCGCGCCCGGCTCCGGAGCGGCCGGCGCACGGAGGCCGATATGCGCCGGTACGAGGCCGAGCAACAGGCCCGGATACATGCCCTTCTCGCCCGCGGACCGGTCCGGGTAGGCCTCGGTTGCCAGGCGGTTCGGCCGGCACGGCGCAACCTGGCTCTGGGCCGTGGGTGAAGCCTCGCAGGCCCGCCGACACGGACAACTCGGTTATTCTCCGCCGGTGCGGCCGAACCAGACACCGAACAGCGCCCCGAGGCAGACGAGGACCAGGAAGCCGTTCACTGCGATCAGCGCCGCCGGCGGAAGGCGGCGTATGTCGGGCTTGGGAGGTGGTGCGCCGACCCAGAGTTCCCGCCAGACGGCGGCGACGAAGCAGAAGGCACCGAACAGGACGAGGACCGATCCAGTGACCAGGACGGCCCATTCAGGCAGCACGCCCCCTAGAACCTTCTTCGCCCCGACGCCGGCAGCAAGAGCCGTGAGCCCGGTGCGAACCCAGGCGGCATAGGTGCGCTCCGCGGCTAAAACGGTTCGATCGGCCGCGAGCTCCGTACGACGATCGGCAGCGTCGGTTCGAGGTGCTGTGTGATCCGGCATGGCGGCTTCCCGTCCTGATGGATGGGCTAACGCAAGTCCGCATGACCCGGCCGCATTCCCGGGGAGCAAGAACGCCGGATACGCTTACTGAACATCTGAGGTGGAGGGGGATGGTGGTGCGCCCGGTGGGGCTCGAACCCACGACCCCAAGATTAAAAGTCTCGTGCTCTACCGACTGAGCTACAGGCGCGCGCCCCGTGACCTATGGGAAACGCGCGCCCTTGCTGTCAAGTCTATCTCAGGCCGCTTCAGCCAGGCGCATCTTCACGATGCGGTCCGGATTCTGAACCATGCCGCTTCCGCCCGAGCCGCGCTTGATCTTGTCCACGAACTCCATACCGGAGGTGACGCGGCCCCAGATCGTGTATTGGCCGTCCAGGCTTGGATAGGGCCCGAACATGATGAAGAACTGGCTGTTCGCGCTGTTCGGGTTGCCGGTCCGCGCCATGCCGCAGGTGCCGCGCAGGAAGCGCGCCTTGGCCGGAGGCGAGAATTCGGCAGGCAGGTCCGGAAGCTCGCTGCCGCCGGTGCCAGTGCCCGTCGGATCGCCGCCCTGGGCCATGAAGCCCTCGATCACCCGGTGGAAAGGCGTGTTGTCATAGAAGCCCTGAGCCGCAAGCGTCTTGATGCGCTCCACATGCTTGGGCGCGAGCTCCGGCAGCAGCTCGATATTCACCGTGCCGTCCTTCAGCTCCAGCACCAGCGTGTTCGCGGCCTTGCTGTCCTCTACCGGCGCGGCAGGCGTGGTTTCGTCGCTCATCTCAGATCCCGATTCCATGAGGGGCACCGGCGGTGTCGCTCCGCCGGTCCAGTGTGTGGTCAGCCGTCAGGCCGGCACGTCCGCGGCGACGCGCATCCGTACGATCCGGTCGGGATTCTGCACGGTCCCGCTGCCCGCGACGCCCTTCTTAATCTTGTCCACATTGTCCATGCCGGACACGACGCGGCCCCAGATGGTGTAGTTGCCATCGAGGAAGGGCGCCGGCGCGAAGCAGATAAAGAATTGGCTATTCGCGGTATTCGGCGCCTGGGTCTTCGCCATGCCACAGGTGCCACGCAGGAAGCGGGCCTTCGAGGGCGGCGAGAATTCGTCAGCAAGGTCCGGCAGCCGGCTGCCGCCCGTCCCGGTGCCGGTCGGGTCACCGCCCTGGGCCATGAAGCCGTCGATCACCCGGTGGAAGGGCGTGTTGTCGTAGAAGCCCTGGCGCGCCAGGGTCTTGATCCGCTCGACATGCTTCGGCGCCAGGTCCGGGCGCATCTCAATAACGACGCGCCCGTCCTTGAGGTCGAGATAGAGCGTGTTCTCGCGATCCGCCTGGGCCAGCGCCGGCCGGCCGCCGGCCAGCGTCAGGCCGGTTGTTAGGGCCAATGGCGTCCCCAGAAGCATGCGCCGACGCATCAGCATTCCCTCGTCCCGTCTCAGTTCCGATGGCTTACGCCCCGCGGCCAACCCGCTTCAGCGTACGCTCCAGCGTCAATTGGGGCACGAAGGAGGAAATGTCTCCCCCCAGCCGCGCGATCTCCTTCACGAAGCGCGAGGAAATGAACTGGTTCGTCTCGCTGGCCATGAGGAAGATGGTCTCGACCCCTTGGTCCAGCCGCCGGTTCATGCCGGCCATCTGCACCTCATAGTCGAAGTCCGACACGGCCCGAAGGCCGCGCACGATCATTCCCGCGCCCTGCTCCCGCGCCAACGTCACCAGCAACCCGTCGAAGGGCACGACCTCAATGGCCGTACCCGTCGTTTTGGCGATGGCGTCGGTCTCGGCCCGGACCAGCTCCACCCGCTCCTCGATCGGGAAAATCGGCCCCTTCCCGGCGTTCATGGCCACGCCGATCACCAGACGGTCCAGCAGGCGGGCGGCCCGCTGGATGACGTCCAGATGCCCGTTCGTCACGGGATCGAAGGTTCCGGGATAGACGCCGACCCGATCAGGCATCCGCCACCACTCCGTCATCCACCACCGGGAAGCAGGAGGTCACCTTTTCGCCCTTGTCCAGACGGAACAGGGTCACGCCGGCGGCCTGGCGGCCCATGACGCGCACCTGATCGGCCGGCATGCGGATCAGGCGGCCGTTATCTGTCACCAGCATCACGTCGTCGCCCTGGCGCACCGGGAAGGTAGCAACCACGGCATGGCCCTTGCCGCGCCCCAGCGGAACGCTGGTGATGCCCTGCCCGCCCCGGCCCGTGCGACGGTACTCGTAAGCGGAGCTGCGCTTTCCGAAGCCTGTGTCAGTGACGATGAGAAGAATCTCCTCGGCACCCTCCATCTCCTCGATGCGCTCGGAGGACAGAGCGACCTCCTCAGTGCCCTCCTCGGCCGCATCCTCAGTCGAGGAGGCGATTTCGGCCGTTTCCTCCGCGGCGGCCTCGCCTGCCGTGTCTCCCTGGGCGCGGCGCTTGGCGGCAGCGACCTTCAGATAGGCCGTACGTTCGCCCGGCGTGGCCGGCACGTTACGCAGGACAGAGAGCGCGATTACCGCATCTCCCTTACCGACCAGCCGGATGCCGCGCACGCCCGTCGAGTCGCGCCCGGCAAAGACGCGCAGCACGCCTTCCTCCGCCGTGAAGCGAATTGCGCGGCCAAGGCGAGTGGCCAACAGGATGTCGTCGCCTTCCCGGCAGGTCTGCACGCCCACCAGGCTGTCGCCGTCGTCCAGCTTCATTGCGATCAGGCCAGAGGGGCGGACATTGCGGAAATCCGACAGCCGGTTGCGCCGAACATTGCCGCACTCGGTCGCAAAGACGAGGTGCAGGTTCTCCCACAGGCTCTCATCCTGCGGCAGCGGCAGCACGGCCGTGACCGTCTCACCTTCCTGCAGCTGAAGAAGCTGGCGCAGGGAACGCCCGCGCGCCGTCGGCCCGGCCTCCGGAAGGCGCCATACCTTCTCGCGGAAAGCAATGCCGCGGCTGGTGAAGAACAGCACGTGCTGATGGGTATGCGCGTTGAAACTGCGGATGACGACATCGTCCTCCCGCGTTCCCGCGGCGCTGCGTCCCCGTCCACCTCGGTTCTGGGCGCGGAACGTCTCCAGCGGCGTGCGCTTCACATAGCCGTCGCGGGTGATGGTCACGACCATCAGGCCCGGCTCGATCAGGCTTTCGTCGTCCTGATCGGTGATCCCGTCCACGATCTGCGTCATGCGGGGCACGGCAATCTGGGCGCGCACCTCTGCCAGTTCCTGGGCCATCAGCTCCAGGCGCCGGGGCCGCGAGGAGAGGATCTCCAGCAGCTCGCGGATGCTGGCCGCAATCTCGTCCAGCTCCTGCTGGATCTTCTCCCGCTCCAGCCCGGTCAGGCGGCGCAGGGTCAGTTCCAGGATGCCGCGCGCCTGCGCCTCGGTCAGGCGCACGGTGTCGTCATGCACAACATTGCCAGCGTCATCCACCAGCGCAAGCAGCACGCCGATGTCGCCAGCTGGCCAATCCTTGGCCATCAGCGCCTCGCGCGCCGCCGCCGCATCCGGGCTCGCGCGGATGATCCGGATCACCTCGTCAATATTCGCCACGGCAATGGCGAGGCCGATCAGGATATGCCCGCGATCCCGCGCCTTGTTCAGCCGGAAGCGGCTTCGGCGGGTGATGATCTCCTCGCGGAAGCGGATGAAGACCTGCAGCGCATCCCGCAGTCCCATCTGCCGGGGGGTGCCATCATCCAACGCCAGGAAGTTCACAGGGAAGGAGGTCTGGAGATTCGTGAAGCGGTAGAGCTGGTTCAGCACCACCTCCGCCGTCGCGTCCTTCTTGATCTCGATGACGATCCGCATGCCGTCGCGGTCGCTCTCGTCCCGCAGGTCGGAGATGCCCTCCACCTGCTTGGCGCGGGCCAGATCGGCAATGCGCTCGATCAGGGTCGCCTTGTTCACCTGGTACGGCACTTCGGAGACGACGATGGCCTGCCGGCCGCCCCGCATCTCCTCGATCTCGCAGCGCGCGCGCACGGGAATGGAGCCGCGGCCGGTCTCGAAGGCCGCCCGGATCCCGGCCCGGCCAAGGATCAGCCCGCCCGTCGGAAAATCCGGGCCGGGCATGATTTCCATCAGCCGTTCCAGCGAGACATCCGGATCGGCTATCATCGCCAAGGTCGCGTCGATCACCTCGCCCGGATTGTGGGGCGGGATGTTCGTCGCCATGCCGACGGCAATGCCGTTGGAGCCGTTGACGAGCAGGTTCGGATAGGCGGCCGGAAGAACCTTCGGCTCCTGGGCGCTCTCGTCATAGTTTGGACTGAAATCGACGGTGTCCTCGTCAATCCCGGCCAGCAGCGCCGCGGCGGACTTGGCCAGCCGCGCCTCGGTGTAGCGCATGGCCGCCGGCGGATCGCCGTCCATGCTGCCGTAATTGCCCTGACCGTCGATCAGGGGCACGCGCATGGAGAAGGGCTGCGCCATGCGGACCATGGCGTCGTAAATCGCGCTGTCGCCGTGCGGGTGGTACTTACCCATCACGTCACCGACGACGCGGGCGGACTTCTTATAGGGCTTGTCCGCCGTGAACCCGTTCTCGTTCATCGAGAAAAGGATCCGGCGATGCACCGGCTTCAGCCCGTCCCGCGCATCCGGCAGGGCGCGCGCCACGATCACGCTCATCGCGTAATCGAGGTACGAACGCCGCATCTCCTCTTCGAGGGTGACCGGCTGTGTCTCGTCGAACGGCCGCTCGTCCGAGGGGCCGCCGCCTTCCGTTTCGCTCACTTAATGCTGTCCAATTCGATCAGAACGGAATGTCGTCATCGAGGTCGGCCTTGGGCGCATCCCAGCCACCGCCACCGCCACCGCCGCTACGTGGCTTGCTGGCGCCGCTACCACCGCCGGAGGGCCGCCCGCCGGCAAAGCCACCGCCGGAGGAGCCACCACGGTCGCCGCTGAAGCCGCTGCCCCCGCTAAAGCCACCCTCGTCGCTGGCGGCGCCACCCTGGCCACGGCCACCGATCAGGGATAGCTCACCCCGGTACTGGCGCAGCACGATCTCGGTCGTGTAGCGCTCCTGACCCTCATTGGTGGTCCACTTCCGGGTCTCGAGCTGGCCTTCCAGATAGACCTGGTTGCCCTTCTTCAGGTAGCGCTCGGCGATCTCACCCAGCTTCTCATTGAAGATGGCCACCGAGTGCCACTCGGTCCGCTCCTGCTGATTGCCCTCGCGGTCCTTGTAGCGCTCGCTGGTGGCAACCCGCAGGTTCACCACCTTCCCGCCGTTCTGGAAGTTCCGCACTTCCGGATCGCGCCCCAGCGTGCCGAGGATGATCACCTTGTTGACGCCGGCCATGCCACCCACATCCTTGCCCGGCCGGGCTCCCCCGGCCGAAATCTCACCATATCACATCCCGCGGCGCTGCGAGCCATGCCGCAAGGACCGGGGCCGCGAATCACCGCTGCCCGCGAAGGGAAACCCTCGCGGGGCGCGGAAGCTACCCCCCGGGAGGTGGCGAGGCCACCCCCCGAGGGGGAGCGGTCGGGGCGCCCCCCGGCGACCCCTTCCCGCCACCATTATATGGTGGCACAACCGTGTGAACACAATGCGAACGTTCGCTTCTGCAAAGGTCGGATTGCCCCGTGCCTGACAGTCTTCCCGAGACAGCCAACCGCCTTGCCAACCGGGGCGCGCTTGAGATCGGCAGCGGCGGCCATATCCGCATCCGCGGCGCCCGGCAGCACAATCTGAAGAATGTGGACCTGGATATCCCGAAGGGAACGCTCACGGTCATTACCGGCCTGTCCGGCTCCGGCAAGTCCAGCCTGGCCTTTGACACCATCTATGCCGAGGGCCAGCGCCGCTATGTCGAGAGCCTCTCGGCCTATGCCCGGCAGTTCCTGGAGCTTCAGCAGAAGCCGGATGTGGACAGCATAGAGGGCCTCTCCCCGGCCATCTCGATCGAGCAGAAGACCACCTCCCACAATCCCCGCTCCACGGTCGGTACGGTCACGGAGATCGCCGACTACATGCGCCTGCTCTGGGCGCGGGTGGGCGTGCCCTATTCCCCGGCCACTGGCCTGCCCATCGAGGCCCAGACCGTCTCCCAGATGGTGGACCGGGTCATGGCCATGCCCGAGGGCACCCGCCTTCTGATCCTTGCCCCCATTGCCCGGGGCAAGAAGGGCGAGTGGAAGAAGGAGATCGCCGAGCTCCAGCGCCGGGGCTTCGAGCGGGTGAAGGTCAACGGCACCCTCTACCGGATCGAGGAGGTGCCGACCCTCGATAAGAAGAAGAAGCACGACATCGAGGCCGTGGTGGACCGCGTGGTGGTGCGCGAGGGCGCCCAGCAGCGTCTGGCGGACAGCTTCGAAACCGCCCTCGGCCTCTCGGACGGTGTCGCCTATGTGGAAGGCGCCGATAGCGGGGAGCGGACGGTCTTCTCCTCCCGCTTCGCCTGCCCGGTTTCCGGCTTCACCATTGAGGAGATCGAACCCCGGCTCTTCTCCTTCAACTCACCCCAGGGCGCCTGCCCGGAATGCGACGGCCTGGGCACCGAAACCTTCTTCGACGCCGCCCTGGTGGTGCCGGACGATGAGAAGACCATTGCCGAGGGCGCCGTGGCGGCCTGGGCCGGTGGTTCCTCCTCACCCTATTACGATCAGACCCTCGAGAGCCTGGCGCGGCACTTCAAGGTCTCGACCAGCACGCGCTGGGCCGACCTGCCCAAGGCGGTCCGGGAAGCCATCCTGCACGGCACCTCGGAGGTCGT
This sequence comes from Roseomonas chloroacetimidivorans, assembly GCF_049629625.1. Lineage (NCBI taxonomy): Bacteria > Pseudomonadati > Pseudomonadota > Alphaproteobacteria > Acetobacterales > Roseomonadaceae > Roseomonas > Roseomonas chloroacetimidivorans. The sequence goes on from NZ_JBNBZS010000056.1 coordinate 29,943, forward strand.
GACCCTCAAGTATAAGGACGGGCTGCGCGCCTATGAGGTGAAGAAGCCCTTCGAGGGCGTGATCCCGAACCTCCAGCGGCGGAAGCGCGAGACGGACAATCCCTGGGTTCGCGAGGATCTGCAGCGCTACCAGTCCGACCGCCCTTGCCATGTCTGCCACGGCGCCCGTCTGAAGCCCGAGGCCCTGGCGGTGAAGGTGGCCTCCCTCGACATCGCCGAGGCCTCAAACCTCTCCATCCGCAAGGCCATGGAATGGTTCGAGGGCGTTTTCGACACCCTTACCCCTCAGCGTCAGGAAATCGCCCGCCGCATCCTCAGGGAGATCAACGACCGCCTTCGCTTCCTCGTGGATGTCGGGCTGGACTACCTTTCCCTGTCGCGCGGCAGCGCCAGCCTTTCGGGCGGAGAGAGCCAGCGCATCCGCCTGGCGTCCCAGATCGGCTCGGGGCTGACGGGCGTGCTCTATGTACTCGACGAGCCCTCGATCGGCCTGCATCAGCGGGACAATGAGCGCCTGCTCGGCACGCTCCGCCGGCTGCGGGACATTGGCAACACCGTGCTGGTGGTCGAGCACGATGAGGACGCGATCCGTGCCGCTGACTACTTGGTGGATATCGGCCCGGCCGCTGGCGCCGGGGGCGGCCGCATCATCGCCCATGGCACGCCGGAGGAGGTGGCAGCCCACCCGGACAGCATCACCGGCGCCTATATGTCCGGCCGCCGCTCCATCCCCGTGCCGGAGAAGCGGCGCGAGCCCGATCCGAAGCGCCTGCTGAAGGTGGTCGGTGCGACCGGGAACAACCTGAAGTCGGTCACGGCCGCGCTCCCGCTCGGCACCTTCACCTGTGTCACCGGTGTCTCCGGCGGCGGCAAGTCCACCCTGGTGATCGAGACGCTCTACAAGGCCACGGCACGCCGCCTGATGGGCGCCGGCACCGTCCCCGCGCCTCATGAGCGGATCGAGGGGCTGGAGCACCTGGACAAGATCATCGACATCGACCAATCGCCGATCGGCCGTACGCCTCGTTCAAATCCAGCGACTTACACGGGCCTCTTCGCTCCGATCCGCGATTGGTTCGCCGAGCTGCCGGATAGCCGCGCCCGTGGCTACAAGGCCGGCCGCTTCTCCTTCAACGTGAAGGGCGGCCGCTGCGAGGCCTGCCAGGGCGACGGCCTCATCAAGATCGAGATGCACTTCCTGCCCGATGTCTACGTCACCTGCGACACCTGCAAGGGCAAGCGCTACAACCGCGAGACGCTGGAGGTGAAGTTCCGCGGCAAGTCCATCTCCGACGTGTTGGAGATGACGGTGGACGAAGGGCTGGAGTTCTTCTCCGCCGTGCCCTCCATCCGGGACAAGCTGAAGGTGCTGAGCGAGGTCGGCCTCGGCTACATCCATCTGGGCCAGCAGGCCACCACCCTCTCGGGTGGCGAGGCACAGCGCATCAAGCTGGCCAAGGAACTGGCCCGCCGGGCCACTGGCCGCACCCTCTACATCCTGGACGAGCCGACCACCGGCCTGCATTTCGAGGATGTCCGGAAGCTGCTGGAGGTGCTGCACGCCCTGGTGAACCAGGGCAACACAGTGGTGGTGATCGAGCACAATCTGGAGGTCATCAAGACCGCCGACTGGCTGCTCGACATGGGCCCAGAGGGCGGCGACGGCGGCGGCCGCGTGGTGGCGGAGGGCACGCCGGAAGCGGTAGCCGCCAATCCAGAGAGCCATACCGGCCGTTTCCTCGCGCCGCTCCTGGCCGCGCGACCGGCCGCTGCTCCGGCCCCGGCGAAGCGCCGCAAGCGGGCCTGAGGGCCGGCGGGGTCAGACCCGCCCGCGCCAGCCCGCCCAGGCCACGGCCATGCGGTCCCCCAGGCCGCGCGGCGCGGGAGGGGCGCCTGGCTGCCAATCCGCCCGCAGCACCCGGCGCAGGTCACGCCTCGCCAGGATCGCGGGCAGCGCGGCTGCCACGGCCCGGGCGGGGAGCCCGGCCAGCCCGCGCTGGCCCTTCTCGAGAAGCGAAAGCCCCTGTCGGGCCAGGTCGCGCCCTGCCTCCGCCCGGTCGGTGCCAGGCGGCACTGGGTCGCGTCCCTGCGCCTCCAGCGCCGCCAGGCTCCGCAACGTTCCTGCCACGCCATAGGCGGTGCCGATCTGGCGCAGGCCCTCCATGGCTTCCTCCGGTGCGCCCAGCAGCCGGCCCGTCTCCGCCGCTACTGCGCCTGCCGTGCCGCGCAGCCGCTCCAGCAGCGGCACGGCCTCGTCCCCGGTTTCATCAGCCTCCCGTGCCTCGATCATGGCGAACAGCCCGGAGGCATCCAGCCGCCCTTCCCGCACCGCGCCGGCCACCGGCCCGGCCACCTCATGGCGCCTGGGCGGTTCGCCTTCCAGGGCGGCTTCCACTGTCTCCCGCCACCATTGCAGCCGGATCAGCGCCATCATCGGTTCGCGCGCGGCCTCCCGCGCCCGGGCAAGCTCGTGGTTGAAGGCGATCAGGGCGAAGATCGTCTCCCGTGCCTCCGTCGGCGCGAAAAGCGCGCAGAGGAACCGGTCCGGGTCGTGGCGCCGGGCAAATTCGGCAAGTGGGGACGGGGGGGGCGTCGCGGCCATGGCGCCCCTTGGACCCGCAGGGCGAGGCTGGCAAGCGCGCCTCTCGCGTCGGATTGAGGGGGCACGCCCTTGGCCCGGGCCGCGACAAGCGCGACATTGCCGCCGCGAATCACCTCCGAAGGAGACGCTTCATGGCCTTCAGCCTGCCCCCCCTGCCTTATGATGCCGGCGCGTTGGCCGCCCGTGGCATGCAGCAGGAAACGCTGGAACTGCATCACGGCAAGCACCACCAGGCCTATGTCACCGCCCTGAACGGCCTCATCGAGAGCAAGGGCCTTCAGGGCAAGACGCTGGAGCAGATCGTCGCCGAGGCCGGCAAGGCCGGGGCCGAAGGCCTGCCCGTGCTCAACCAGGCCGGCCAGCACTGGAACCACCTGCTGTTCTGGCAGTGCATGTCGCCCAAGGGCGGCGAGGACAAGATTCCGGGCGCCCTGGCCTCCAAAATCGACAGCGATCTCGGCGGCCTGCAGAAGTTCAAGGATGACTTCAAGGCGGCCGGCGTCGGCCAGTTCGGCTCCGGCTGGGCCTGGCTGGTCCAGGATTCCTCCGGGAAGCTGAAGATCACCAAAACCCCGAACGGCTCCAACCCGATCGCCACCGGCGAGGGCACGCCTCTCCTCGGCGTCGATGTGTGGGAGCACTCCTATTACCTGGACTTCCGCAACCGTCGCCCGGACTACCTGACCAACTTCCTGGAGAAGCTGGTGAACTGGGAATATGTGGCGTCGCTGCTCGACAAGGGCATGACCTCCGGGCAGGCGGCCTGAGACGGCTTCGGGGGAAGGCGCTGCCTTCCCCCAATAGTCCTCCCGCTGGAGGAAACGGCCTCCAGCAAAAAGGGCCTCCCATCCGGGAGGCCCTTTTTTATTGGTTTGAAACCAATCGCGGGCTTCGGGGCGGCAAAGCCTCCCCGTGCTACTCGCGCGACTTCAGCTCTTAGCCGGCGCCGCGTCGTTCGCCGGGGTCGGCCGGATGACGCTGCCAATGGTGGTGCGCACGATGGTCACCTTTACGCCCGGGGCGATCTCCGCCTCGATCTCGTCGGACCCTTCCTTCACCTTCGTGATGGTCGCGACCATGCCGCCGCCTGTCACCACGCGGTCCCCGCGCTTGAGCTGGCCGAGCATGTCCCGGTGCTCCTTCATCTTCTTCTGCTGGGGGCGGATGAGGATGAAGTAGAACACGACGAAAATCAGGATCAGCGGCGCGAATTGCATGATCATGCCGGATGCGCCGCCGGCGGCAGCGTCCTGGGCGAAGGCCTGGGAGATGAACATGGGGTTGGGCTTCCGTCCGGGCGTTGTGGGTGCGAAGAGGGGCGGAAACTAGCTGCCCGCCCCTTCGCGTCAAGCCGAAGCGGGACTGGGCCCCCGAGGGACTACCCAGGAACCGAGCGATGGACACTGCCCTGCTGACCCGCATCGCGGAGGCGCTGGAGCGCATGGCGCCCGCCCCTCATGCTGCCCCGAGCCTGGAGGGAGCCGACGCCTTCATCTGGCACCCCGCCCCGCTGCCCCGTCTGGCGCCGGTTCGTCGCGTCGCCGCCGTAGATATAGGCCTGCTCCAGGGTGTGGAGCAGCAGAAGGGGCTGTTGCTGGAGAACACGCTGCGCTTCGCTCGTGGACTGCCGGCCAACAACGCCATGCTCTGGGGTGCCCGCGGCATGGGCAAGTCCTCCCTGGTGAAGGCGGCCCATGCCCGCGCCAATGCCGAGAACCCCGGCAGCCTCGCCCTGATCGAGATCGCGCGGGAGGATATCGCCACCCTTCCGGAACTGCTGGAGATCCTGCGCGAGCAGCCCCGCCGCGTCCTCGTCTTCTGCGACGACCTGTCCTTTGAGCGCGAGGATGCCGACTACAAGGCGCTGAAATCCGTTCTGGATGGCGGCATCGCCGGTCGCCCGGCCAATGTCATCTTCTACGCCACCTCGAATCGCCGGCACCTCATGCCGCGCGACATGATCGAGAACGAGCAGCAGCGCGCCATCCATGCCAGCGAAGCTGTCGAAGAGAAAGTCTCGCTCTCCGACCGTTTCGGCCTCTGGATCGGCTTCCACAATTGCGATCAGCCCACCTATTTCGCCATGGTCGAGGGTTATGCGAAGGCGCTCGGCCTGCCGATCGAGCGCGAGGCGCTGCTCGCCCGCGCCAAGGAATGGACAATCACCCGCGGCTCCCGCTCCGGCCGCGTCGCCTGGCAGTTCGCGCTCGACATGGCCGGCGAGCTGGGCGTGAAGGTGCAGGCTTGAGCCGGGAGGGGGCCCGCCGCGGCCCCGACGGGCGCTTCCTGAACCCGGATGGCGGCATGGCTGGCCATCCGCTCGCCCAGGTCTGGCGGATGATGCGCGAAGGGGCTGGAACGCCCTGGCCGCGTCAGGTCCAGGACCCGGCCGAGACGCCCCCGGCCGAGCCGCCGCCCGGCCATGCCGCCATCACCTTTATCGGCCATGCGAGTTTCCTCATCCGCATCGCCGGCGGACCTACGCTGCTGGTCGACCCCGTCTGGTCCGAGCGGTGCAGTCCCCTTCCCTTCCTCGGCCCGCGCCGCGCCCGTGCGCCGGGGCTGAGGCTGGACGCCCTGCCGCCGCTGGACGCTGTGCTGGTGTCCCACAATCACTACGACCATATGGACATCCCGACGCTGCGCCGCCTGAGGACGCCGCGCATCGTCACAGGGCTTGCCAACGCCCCTATTCTCGCCCGCAACGGCATCACGGGCGCGGAAGAGCTGGATTGGTGGGGCGAAACCACCATCGGCGCCGCGACGATCACCTACCTTCCCGCCCGCCACTTCTCGGCGCGCGGCATCCGGGACCGCGGGCGCTCGCTCTGGGGCGGCTTCGCCGTCAGCATGGCCGAGGGCGCCATCCTTTTCGCCGGCGACACTTCCTATGGCGGGCACCTGGCCGAAATCGGCCGGGAACTCGGTCCCTTCTCCATCGGGCTGATTCCGATCGGCGCCTATGAGCCCCGATGGTTCATGCGCTCCGTCCACATGAACCCGGAAGAGGCCGTGCAGGCACGCTCCGATGCCCGCGTGCACACCGCCATCGCCATGCATTTCGGCACCTTCAAGCTGACACAGGAAGGAATTGACGAGCCGGCCCTGGCGCTGGGCCGTGCCCGGAACCAGGCCGGGCTGGCGGCGGATGATTTCATCGTCCCGCGCTTCGGCCAGACACTGATCCTGCCTCTCCGGCGTTGAGGGCGCGGAATTTCGTCCCAGGCGATGACCTCGGACGAGACCGTCCCGAGCGACCTGCCGCTACGGCCGACGACGGAACCGTGCTGGAGCTGGCTTCCGGCCGCTAGCGAATGGCCGCGGCCAGCCCGTCGAACATCACGCCCCAGTCAGCTTCCGTCTCTTCGGCCAGATCGGGCGGCAAGCCCTCCTTGGTCACCGAGAGCAGGCAGCCCGTTCCGTCCGGCGTGATCTCGGCCACCAGCCGGTCCAGCGAGGAGCCCTGGGCCGGCACGCCGAAGGCCAGGACCAGCCGGCGCGGCCGGTCCATTTCCAGGATTTCGCCAAAGCCCTGGTGGCGCGCCCCGGTTACGCGGAACACGCCGCCCGGCCGTGCATCCATTTCAATCGCCAAAACCTCGCCAACCCAGATCGGGAACAGCCACTGCCTCGCCAGATCCGGGTTGGTCCAGGCGTCGAACACGCGCTCCGCCGGCGCCTCGAAGCGCCGCCGGACATAGAGCCCCTCGATCGTTGGATCGACCGTCATGCCGCGCCTCCCGCCGCCTGCGGGGCTGGGCTTCGGTCCCTAAACCTGCCCGCCCAGCCGCTTAACGCGTGTTGCCGAAGATCCGCTGCTCCACCTTGTCGCCCACGCGGATGTTCAGCCGCTCCGCAGTGCCGGCCGCCAGTTCCAGCGTCGCTCGCACAGGGCCGTTGGAGCTGATGGAGGCCAGGCTGTGCGGCACTGTCCGCTCCGCGATCCGCAGTACCGTCCCGTCCTGGGTGATGAACAGCATGTCCAGCGAGGTGATGGTGTTGCGCATCCACATGCTGCTCTCGCGGGGTTGCCCCCAGTCGAACAGCATCCCCTCATTCGGCCCGACCGAGGGCCGGAACATGAGCCCGGTCATCTGCTGCTGCGGCTCCAGCGCCATCTCGACCTGGAATTCGTGGCGCTTTCCATCCCGCGTGATGATGGTCAGCGGCTCGGTCGGCAGCTTCGGCTGGGGTCCGTCCTGGGCCAGCGCCGTGGCCGGCGCCAAGGCCAGCAGGCCAAGGAGAAGGCGGCGGTTCATCGCTGCGGCATGCCCTCGGGAATGATAGTCTTCACGAGGGTGGCGTCCAGCGACTCGTACTCATGATAGCCGATGGTCTCGTAGAGCTGCGTCCGGGTCTGCATCCGGTCCACCATGCCCTGCGTGCCGCCGTCGCGGTTGATGGCGGCGTAGAGCTCCTCCATGGCGCGAT
>NZ_JBNBZS010000057.1:0-35897 GCF_049629625.1 Roseomonas chloroacetimidivorans
ACGCACCACCCGACTTCGCCAGAACCTTCGTGATCGCTGCCGTCAGAGACGTCTTGCCATGGTCCACATGGCCAATCGTCCCAATGTTGCAGTGCGGCTTCGTCCGCTCGAACTTCGCCTTCGCCATGTCGCGTCCAATCCTCGTCCCTGCCGGGGGGCGGTCCGCCGCCTGCCCGCACAGGATTGTGTTGACCGATATATGGTGTCGGAGACCCGTTTGCAGGGCCTAGCCGCGGAAGGCGGCTGGAGCGGGTGACGGGAATCGAACCCGCACAGCCAGCTTGGAAGGCTGGAACTCTACCATTGAGCTACACCCGCCCACCGAAACCGCGCGCTCCGCGCCTGACGGGATTGGGACACATGGAGGGGGTTGGATTCGAACCAACGTAGGCGCGAGCCAACGGATTTACAGTCCGTCCCCTTTAGCCACTCGGGCACCCCTCCACAGGGTGTCCCCGACCCTGATCGGGCGGGAGCCGGCGGACTATCCGAGAAGCAGTGGGGCTGTCAACGTGACGTGAGAGCCTGACTGTTGGCGGGGCGCCTTGCGGCGGGCGCCGCGATCGGCAGGATGCGGCCATGTCACCGCCCCGCAGGCCGCATGGCCCCCGCCCCACTGGCTCGTCCTCGGGCCCTGGAACCGGCAAACCCACACGCCCCCGCGCCTTTGACGGCAAGCGCGGCTGGAAAGGCGGGGAACCGCTCGTGGCGGATTCCGCCCGCAGCAGCCAGGGGCGCAGCCCATCCTTCAAAGCCCCGGGCAAGCCGCCCATGGCGCCCCGTCAGGCCCGCTTCAACGCGCCGCCCGAGCAGGGCGGGGAGCGGGCGCGCCATGCCGCGCCGCGCCGGCCAGAGGCGCCCGAATCGGCCTCGCGCGGCCGCACGGAGGCACCGCGCCGCGAATCCGCCGAGGAGCGCACGCCCGCCAACACCTTGTGGCTGCACGGCCTGCACGCGGTGGCCGCCGCCCTGCTGAACCCACGCCGGCGCCTGCGCCGCCTGCTGCTGACCGCCGATGCTGAAGCCGCGCTGACGGCCCGCCTGCCGCCCGGCACCTTCGCTGCCCGCAAGCTGCAGCCGGAGCGGGTGGAGGACCGGACGCGCTTCCACACCTTTCTGCCCGAGGATTCGATCCATCAGGGTGCCGCGCTTCTGGCCGAACCGCTGCCGGGGGTGGCGCTGGATGACGCGCTGAAGGCCTCCGAGGGGCCGGTGCTGCTACTCGATCAGGTGACGGATCCGCGCAATGTCGGCGCCATCCTGCGATCCGCCGCCGCCTTCGGCGCCGCCGCGGTGGTGGTGCAGGATCGCCACGCCCCGCCGGAAACGGGGGCGCTGGCCCGCGCCGCCTCCGGCGCCCTGGAGATCGTGCCGATGGTGCGTGAGGTGAATCTCGCCCGCGCCATCCGGCACCTGCAGGACGGGGGTGCCTGGGTGATGGGTCTGGCCGGGGAAGCCGAGCGTACGCTTGCCGAGGCCAAGCCCACGGACCGCCGCGTGGGCCTGGTGCTGGGGGCCGAAGGCGGCGGCTTGCGCCGCCTGCAGCGCGAGACCTGTGACGAGCTGGTCCGCCTGCCCATCAGCCCAGCGGTGGAGAGCCTGAACGTGGCGGCCGCCGCGGCCGTCGCGCTCTATGAGATCGGACGGGCCTGACGGACCAGGAAGGAAGCGGGGAGGAGGCGGATGGACGTCGTCGAGCAGATCCTAAGCACGCGACGGGCGGCCCTGCCCTTCCCTGACCTGGGCCCGGATACTCCGGGCGACGTGGCCGCCGGCTATGCGCTGCAGTTCCGGCTGGCACAGGCACTCGGCGCCGTACCGCCGGCCGGCTTCAAAATCGGCGCGACGGCCAAGGGGATGCAGGCCTATCTGGGCGTGACCCATCCCTGCGCCGGCTTCTGCCCTGCGGAGGGCCTGCATGAGCGCCAGGGCCAGTTCCGGCTGGCCGATTATCGGCAGGCCGGGGTGGAATGCGAGATCGGGGTGCGCCTGGGGTGCGACCTGTCGCACGGCGTTCATTCGCGGGAGGCCGTGGCCGATGCGGTGGAGCATGTCTTCGCCGCTATCGAGGTGGTGGACCAGCGCTACGAGGATTTCCTGGCGCTGGGCGCCCCCGGCCTGATCGCCGACCAGATGTTCCATGCCGGCGGGGTGGTCGGCGCCCCCGCCTCGGGCTGGCCAGGGCTGGACCTTCCAGCCACGCGCGGGCGCCTGCTGGTCGACGGGGAGGAGCGCGGCCAAGGGTTAGGCGCCGAGTTGCTGGGCCACCCGCTGGACGCGCTCGCTTGGCTGGCTGGCTCCCCGGCGGCCGAACTCTTCGGCGGGTTGCGGGCCGGTCAGGTGGTGTTCCTCGGCTCCGTCACGCCCACGCTCTGGCTCAGCGGCCCCTGCACGGTCACGGCCTCCTTCGACCAGCTGGGCGAGGCAACCGCTCGCTTCATCTGAACGGGGCGGCGCTCATCCGGGATTAATCTTTCCTGGGGAAACTGGCCGAGCACCCGAGAGGGGCAACACCGTGCCAGGAGGGCTTCCGGAAGAAGGAAACACCCCTTGCAGCCCTCCTCACATTCCGAGTCCGCCGCGGCTCCGGCGCCTAGCGCATGGCATGATCTTCCCGACGACCTGCAGCTCGTCCTGTCGCGGGAGGCGCTTCGGCGCGCCGCGGACACGCTGGCCGAGCATGCCGAGCTTCTGGCCTCGGAAATGGAGGCAGGCACGCTGCTGGATCAGGGCGGCCCCGATGCATTGCGACTTTTCGCGGCGGTCGTGCGGGCGACGAACCAGAACGGCTTCGCCACCGTCGGAAATGCTTGAATCTTCTGTCTTATAGCGCTCCGCGCCGCGGTCATGGATGACCCTCGGGCCCCGCAGGACCCAAGCCATGGACTTGCTGCACTGCAATACGCATCTTGAGCGCGGGGATAGGGAGGAACAGAAAAAAGGTTCCAAATCCCATGTTTATCGTATCGTCCATTGTTCTGGCTGGCCTCGTAGCCGCCGCGGTTGTTACCCGCCGCGCTCAGGAGTCCTTCAAGGAGTTCCGCGCCCTGCCCTACCTGCCGCAGGAACTCTGACAAGGCTCACCGGGGGCCTTTTCCCCGGCTTGAGCGGGGGTGGTGCCGGGTGAGGGGATCGAACCCCCGACCTTCGGTTTACAAAACCGCTGCACTACCGCTGTGCTAACCCGGCGCAGCCCTGGGAATGAGATTTCCAGGGCGGCCGCCGCAATCCACGACACACCACCGGCCGTCTGGCCGGGATTGCGTCGCCCACCGCGGCGATGGCAGGCATTCTACCGCCAGCCTGACCTCGCGGGAACCCCGTTCATTCCCGTACAAGCCTGCTGAAAACAGGCCACGTCCACCCTATGTTCACGGGCCATGGACACGCTGCCGCCCGTTCTCTTCCAGCCCATCCGCCGCCCCACTCCGGCAGGCGGAAAACCGCTGAAGGTCGTTTCCCCCTATGAGCCCGCCGGCGACCAGCCGCGCGCGATCGCGGAGCTTGTGGAGGGGCTGAGGGAGCGTGGTGAGCGCGATCAGGTGCTGCTTGGCGTGACCGGCTCGGGCAAGACCTTCACCATGGCCAAGGTGATCGAGGCGGTGCAGCGCCCGACTCTCATTCTTGCGCCGAACAAGACGCTGGCGGCCCAGCTTTACGGTGAGATGAAGTCCTTCTTCCCCGAGAACGCGGTGGAATACTTCGTCTCCTACTACGATTACTATCAGCCGGAAGCCTACGTCCCTCGAACCGACACCTACATCGAGAAGGACGCACAGATTAACGAGCAGATCGACCGCATGCGCCACTCAGCCACCCAGGCCCTGCTGGAGCGGCGGGATGTGGTCATCGTGGCCTCGGTCTCCTGCATCTACGGCATCGGCTCGGTCGAGACCTACGGCAACATGGTCGTGAAGCTCGAGATGGGCGGAAAAATCGACCGGGACGTGCTGGTGAAGGCGCTGGTGGAGTTGCAATACCGCCGCAACGACACCGCCTTCCAGCGCGGCACCTTCCGCGTGCGCGGCGAGACGGTGGATGTGTGGCCCTCGCACCTGGAGGACCGCGCCTGGCGCATCAGCCTGTTCGGGGATGAGGTGGACGGGCTGCGCGAATTCGACCCGCTGACGGGCGAGGTGGCAGGCGAGATGGAGCGCGTGGCCATCTACGCGAACAGCCACTATGTCACGCCGCGCCCGACGCTGATCCAGGCCATCCGCGACATCAAGCAGGAGTTGCGCGAGACGCTCGCCAGGCTGAATGCCGAGGGCAAGCTGCTGGAAGCTCAGCGTCTGGAACAGCGCACCACCTTCGACATCGAGATGATGGAGACCACCGGCGCCTGCAAAGGTATTGAGAACTACTCCCGCTATCTCTCCGGCCGGGGGCCCGGTCAGCCGCCACCGACGCTTTTCGAGTACCTGCCCGAGGGATCGCTGCTGATCGTGGATGAGAGCCACGTTACCGTGCCGCAGATCGGCGGCATGGCGAGGGGCGACTTCGCGCGCAAATCCGTGCTGGCCGATTTCGGCTTCCGCCTGCCCTCCTGCATGGACAACCGCCCGCTCCGCTTCGAGGAGTGGGACCAGTTCCGGCCCGAGAGCATCTTCGTTTCCGCCACCCCCGGTTCCTGGGAGATGGAGCGCACCGGCGGCGTCTTCGCCGAGCAGGTGATCCGCCCGACTGGCCTCGTCGACCCAGTGACGGAAATCCGCCCCGTGGAGGGCCAGGTGGACGACCTGCTGGCCGAGTGCCGCGATGTGATCGGGCAGGGTGGCCGCGTCCTCGTCACCACGCTGACCAAGCGCATGGCCGAGGATCTGACGGAGTACATGACGGAGACGGGCATCAAGGTCCGCTACCTCCACTCCGACGTGGATACGCTGGAGCGGATCGAGATTATCCGCGACCTGCGCCGCGGCGTCTTCGATGTGCTGGTGGGCATCAACCTGCTTCGCGAGGGGTTGGACATCCCGGAATGCCGCCTCGTCGCTATCCTGGATGCCGACAAGGAAGGCTTCCTCCGCTCCACCACCTCCCTCATCCAGACCATCGGCCGCGCGGCGCGCAATGCCGAGGGCCGGGTCATTCTCTATGCTGACCGCATGACGGACAGCATGCGCCGCGCCCTGGAAGAGACGGAGCGCCGCCGGGCCAAGCAGATCGCGTATAACGAGGCGCACGGCATCACGCCCCAGACCATCCGCCGCGATATCGCGGACGTGCTGCAATCGGTCTACGAGCAGGACTATGTGACAGTTGAGGCGGTGGAGGGCGACGCCACCGCGGAATTCGTGGGCAAGGACCTGCGCGCCAGCATCGCGGAGCTGGAGCGCCGCATGCGCGCCGCCGCGGCTGATCTGGAATTCGAGACGGCGGCCCGCCTGCGTGACGAGATCAAGCGGCTGGAGAACCTGGAACTCGGGCTCGACGTCCCTCCCCCATCAGGCCACGAGGCACGGCCGAAGGCAGACTGGAAGCCGAAGCCGCTCGGGCCAGGTGGTGGTGGCTACGACCCGGACAAGCGCAGCACCCGCACGGCATCGCGCGGGGCGCCGCGACGAAAGAAGGCCGGGTAGGATTCGGCACGGGCCGGGGTGGTCACCACCCCGGCCCGTGCCGTTTCTGCAGGTCAGTTCGCCATCTGCAAGGCAATCGGGCCGATGTCGCTCTCGTCCAGGGCGGTTCCCTGTATCTGGCGCTTGGCCGAGCGAATCCCGAGGCCATGCGCCAGGAGCTAGGATTGGCCGGAGAACTGCGGCGCTACCCTAGGTTAGCAGCCCGCATGACCTTCCTCGTGCCCGAGCCATGACTCACCCATCCAGACGCACATCCGCGTTCCGCGCCACCTCGCGCCATTTCGCGATTTCCGCCCGCACGAAGGCATTGGCTTCCGCCACGGTCTGGGGCGCGGGCGTGCCACCGAGTTGAACCATGCGCGCGGCAAAGCCCGGTTCACGGAGCAGGGCCGTCACGTCGGTGTTGATGCGGCTCACGATGGCATCGGGCGTGCCCGTCGGCACGCAAAGCCCGCCCCAGCCGATCGCCTCGTAGCCCGGCAGAGTTTCGGCGATGGCGGACACCTCGGGCAGCTGGGTCGCGCGGGTGGCGGAGGTGACGCCCAGGGCCTTGACCCGGCCGGACTGCACATGCGGCAAGGCGCTGGCGACGCTGTCGAACATCATGGGAATATTGCCGGCGATCAGGTCCGCCATGGCCGGGCCGCTGCCGCGATAGGGCACATGGGTCAGCTTCACACCGGCGCGGCTGCTGAACAGCTCCGCCGACATGTGCTGCGAGGTGCCGGGCCCCCCGCTGCCATAGTTGATCCCGCCCGGATTGGCCTTGGCCGCCGCGATCAGCGCCGGCACGTCCTTCGGGGCGAAAGAGGGGTGCGCCACGATCATCAGCGGCACGGTGAAGACGGTGGTGATGTAGGTGAAGTCGCGCTCCGCGTCATAGGGGAGGTTGCGGATGACGCTGGGGTTGATGCCGTTGGTCCCGCTGGTCGAGGCAACGAGCGTGTAGCCATCGGGCGCGGCGCGGGCGCCGGCCTCGGTCCCCACCACGCCGGCACCGCCCGCCCGGTTCTCGACCACGACCCGCTGCGGCCATTTGCCCGATAGGGCCTCCGCGAGCAGCCGGACGATCGTGTCTGTCGCCTGCCCCGGCGGAAAAGGGATGAGAAGGCGGATCGGCTTTGCGGGCCAGGCCTCCTGCGCAGCGGCCGTATGGAAGGCGGGAAGGGCCAGGGCTGCGCCCATCAGGGCACGGCGGCTAGGGCGGATGGTCACGGCGTTGTCTCCCGGCTTTGCCCTGGCGGGAGTAAGAGAGGCTGCGGACGCTCGCAACCTTCGGCATGCACCTTATGGTTTCGCATAATTATTGTCGTTCGTAGACCTCCCAGGGAAAGAACGGCTGCCCCATGAATGCCGGGAAGAATCTGCGGAGGCCCATTCGGGAAGCGCCGGACAGCCTGCCGGCCGATTCTTTGCACGGGGAGGGAAATATGGGTGGCCAGCCCCTCACAGAGGCCACTCCCGAGTGTCACTAAGCGGCAACGCGCGCGGACCGGCCCTCGGCAAGAGCCCGGGCCGGACTGAAACCCCGTGCCGGTTGCGGCCTTGTAAAATGGCACAAGCAGGCGCGGAACTCAGGTATGATCGGCAGGGCCTGGAGGCTTATCAAGGACGCGATTTCGGGCTTCGTGGAGCACGAAGCTATGACGCGCGGTGCCGCCATCGCCTGCTACACCCTGTTCTCTATCGCCCCGCTCCTGGTCGTGTCCGTGGCCATTGCGGGCTTCTTCTTCGGGCAGGATTCCGTGAGCGAGGCCGTCTCCGCCCAGCTCACCGGCCTGGTCGGAAAGCAAGGCGCGGCAGCGATCGAGGAGGTCATGAAGGGCAGTGCTGGCGGGACGAGTGGCAAGGGCATCGCGGCCCTGATCGGCTTCGGCATCCTCTTCGTCACTGCCTCCGGCGTCTTCGCGGAGTTGCAGGGTGCCCTCAACGTCATCTGGCAGGCGGAAACCAAGCCGGTTTCCGTCTCGGCACTGGTCAGGGCCCGCGCGCTGTCGATCGGGCTGGTGGCGGCTACCGGCTTCCTGCTGCTGGTTTCGCTCATGGTCAGCGCCCTGCTTTCGGCCTTCAGCGGCTGGATCACGGGGTTCCTGCCAGCGCTCGAGATCCTGCTGAAGGTGGTGAACTTCGTGGTCAGCCTGGGCATGGTCGCGCTGCTCTTCGCCGCCATCTACAAAATCCTGCCCGATCGCCAGCTGAGCTGGCGGGACGTGGCCGTGGGCGCTGCGATCACGGCCTTCCTGTTCAGCGTCGGGAAGACCGCGATCGGCTGGTATATCGGCGGCAGCGGCATGGCCGAGGATTACGGCGCGGCAGGCGCGCTGATCGTGGTGCTGGTCTGGGTTTACTATTCCGCCCAGGTATTTCTGCTCGGCGCCGAATTCACCCGCGCCTGGGCCGCACGCGAGGGCGGGTGGAAAAATCTCATGACGCGCCGGGCCGCGGAGCCCATCGGGGCCGACGCACCCTGAGGAGCCACGGCGGCAGCCGCAGGTGAGCATGGCAGGTTGATCAGGCCGAGCCGGAGGCTGAAGCCGCCGTCCAGCCTGCCCATACAGCGCTGCCCCGCTATGCCGCCTTAAGTCCGCCCATCCCGTTCCACCTTGCCGGGCCACCCGGCCGGCCTGCCGGCGCACAGCAGGTCGCCGGGCCCACCCGCACCGCCCTGACCGGGCCTGGCCGAGGCGCTCCCCTACCCTTCTCGCGCAATGCGGCGGCAATGCTCCAGCGCCGCCTCGATCAGGTTGTCGCTGGCCTCGGGCGTGCGGAAGGCGGAGTGGGCGGCGAGGGTGGCATTCTCCAGCTTCGAGAAGAAATGCCCCGCCGGCAGCGGCTCCTCCGCATAGACATCGAGTCCGATATGGAGGAGCGCGCCGCTCTCGACCGCCCTCGCCAACGCCGCCTCATCTGTAAGGGCGCCGCGCGCGGTGTTCACGAAGATGGCGCCGGGCCGCATCTTCGCGATGCGCTCGGCGGAAAGAAAGCCGCGCGTCTGGTCATTCAGCAGCAGATGCATGGAGACGACGTGGCTTTCGGCCAGCAGCGTGCCCAGGTCGGTGAACTCCACCCCCGGCGCCTCGCGCACCGTGCGGTTCCAGGCCAGGACGCGCATGCCTGCACCGTTGCAGAGCCGCGCCATTTCCGCCCCGATGCCGCCGAAGCCGATCAGCCCGACCGTCTTGCGCGTCAGCTCCACGCCATCCGTCCGCAGCCATTTTCCGGCGCGGATGCCGCGGTCCATGAAGGCGATGCCCTTGGCGGCAGCCCACATCAGGGCGAAGGCCATCTCGGCCACCGCCGTATCGCCATAGCCCTTGATGATATGGACCTGGATGCCGCACTCAGCCTCCAGCTCCTCCGGATTCATGTAGCTGCGGGCACCGGTGCCGAGAAAGACGACGTGCTTCAGCGAAGGAATCCGCTTGGCGATCTCGGTCGGCAGGCCGGTGTGGTCGATGATCGCGATCTCGTGCCCGGCCAGCACTGCAGGCAGCTCATCCGGGGTGACGTCGGGGTTCAGGTTGATGGTGACGGGCATGTCGTCTGCCCGGCGCAGCTTCTCCATCACGGACGCCAGGGCGCCCCCGGCATCGACGAAACAGGCGCGCATTGATCGGTTCCCTCAGGCTTTCGTCATCCTAGTGCCGGACCCGGGAAACGCCAGCAATCCGCTGGCGGACGCCGCGCCTGGAGCGGCACCAGGCTTCTCAGGCGTCCAGTTCCTGCATGATCTCCTCCAGGATGCGGTCGGCGCCCTTCAGCTTGCGGTTGGCGCGGGTCCACATCTTCTGCAGCATCGCGCGCCAGTTCGGGCCGACAGGCGGCGTCACCGCCGCATCAAGATTGCGGTCAGTGAACCGGTCCACCGGGCTGCCCGCTTCGTCCTGAACCTCGATGTAATAGCCTTCGGATTCCCTGCCGAAGACGATGGTGGCGCGGGAGAAGGCGAGGGTGATGTCCTCCTCGCCGCTGCCGGGCGCCCATTCCAGCACGTCGGCCATGGTCTTGTTGTAGAGCTTCCTGACAAGCTCCGCGTGTCTGGCGGCCGGGCGGTCTGACATGGTCCGGTACTCCCTTCGTCCCGCGATTGCTGCGGCGACCATCCGATCGATCATCGGCGCGCAGGATGGAAGTCGGCTTGGCTTTGGTCTAGCTCCGGCGCGGCCAGGCGAACATCAGCTCGTGCTTGTTGTGCGCCCCGTGGAACACCGCCCCGCCCGGGATGGCGGCGAAGGCGGCGGCCGTCTCGTGGTCCGTCTCGCCCTGGAACTTGATGGTGACGACGATGTTCTTGGCGGCCCCCGCCTCCATCCAGCGTCGCACCAGCCCGAGAAGCCGCGCCGGGTAGCAGATGACGTCGCTGAACAGCCAATCTACCGGGAAGGGATCGAGGCCGAAGGCGCTCTCCTTTCGCACGGCCACATTGGGCAGGGCGGCGACGCGCGGGTCCATCTCCGCCTTGTCCACCGCCGTCACCTGGGCGCCGAGCTGCGCCAGCGCCCAACTCCAGCCGCCCGGCACGGCGCCGAGGTCGAGGCAGCTTTCACCTTGCGCGGGCCAGCGGCCGAGGCGGGTCAGCGCCTCCCACAGCTTGAGATAGGCGCGGCTTGGCGGTCCCTCTCGATCCTCCACGAAGACCGGGGCGCCGTTGACAAAGGGGCTGCTCTTGGTCGGGCTGGCCAGCAGCCGGTCCGGCGCCAACAGCGTCCAACCGCCGAGATGAGAAGTGGGCGCGGGCTGGGGGAAGATGATGGGCTTGGGCCGCAGCACCGGCAGGGCGTCGCGGATCAGGGCGGCGCGACGATGATGCGCCACCTCCAGCAGCGCCCAGTTGCGCTGGATGGCGCGCAGGGCGTCTGCGGCAGCCTTGATGGAGGGGGCCGGGATTTCCCGCGGCGCATCCCACACATCCAGCGCCCAGGGCGTAGCGTTCGGGCCTTCGGGCACAGGATCGGGCGACAGGGCGAGCGGGCCGTGCCAGCCGCCGATGCGGCGCCCTGCGCGGCGCAAGTCCTCCGTCAGCTCGGGCTCAAAGCCCTCCGCCGCCAAATAGGCGGAGCGGATCATGCGCGGTTCACAACGGCTGCGACCGCCAGGAGCAGCCAGCCCAGCATCAGCAGCATCCCGCCCGTGGGCGCCACGGAACCAAGGCTGCGACCGGTCAGCGCCACATACCAGACGGCCCCGCAGAACAGGATCATGCCGAGCAGGAAGGCGGCCCCTGCCCCGTTCACCACCCAACCACCCCAGCGCTCCGCCAGGATGCCGGCGGCGATCAGGGCCAGGGCATGCCAGCCCTGTTGGGTCAGCGCATTGTCGATCATGCGGGTGCGGGCCGGGTCGAGCGTCAGCCCATGGGCGGCGTAAGCCGAGAGGCCGACGGCGAGAAGGCCGGCCAGCGAACCGGCCGCGATCCAGAGACGGGACATGCGCGGGGATTAGCAGAAACGGCAGGCGGGAGGCACCCCGGCTTGCCGGGGGCAGGCGAGCGGTCCTATTGCCCACCCGTTCCGCAACGAAAGCCCGAAGCCGCGATGATCAAGCTCGCCAGCCGCCTGGACAAGGTCGCCCCCTCGGCTTCCGCTACCATGACCCAGCGGGCGCGGGAGCTGGCCGCGACGGGACAGCGGGTGATCAGCCTCTCCCAGGGCCAACCGGATTTCCCAACCCCGCCTCATGCCGTCGAGGCCGCCCATCGCGCGGCGCTGGAGGGACAGACCAAATACCCGCCCATCGCCGGAACCCCCGCGCTGAAGGAGGCGATCCAGCGCAAGTTCCGGCGTGAGAACCGGCTGGACTACGCCATGGACGAGATCCTCGTCTGTAACGGCGGCAAGCAGGTTCTCTACAACGCGATGATGGCGACGCTTGATCCGGGCGACGAGGTGATCATCCCCCGCCCCTTCTGGATTAGCTATGCCGACATGGCCGTGGTGGCCGGTGGCGTGCCGGTGCCGGTGGACTGCCCGCAGCAGAACGGCTTCAAGCTGCGCCCGGAGGATCTGGAAGCCGCCATCACCCCGCGCACCCGCTGGGTGATCCTGAATTTCCCGAACAACCCGACCGGCGCCGCCTGCTCCCGCGCCGAGATGCGGGCGATCGCCGACGTCATCCTGCGCCACCCCCATGTGATGGTGCTGACGGACGACATGTATGAGCACCTTCTCTATGACGGCTTCGAGTTCTGCACGATCGCCGAGGTGGAGCCCGCGTTGCGCGACCGCGTCCTGACGGTGAACGGCGTCTCCAAAACCTATGCGATGACGGGCTGGCGCATCGGCTATTGCGGCGGCCCGCGCGACCTGATCCGCGGCATGACGAACATGCAGGGCCAGTCCACCAGCGGTGCGTCCATGATCAGCCAGGCGGCCGCGGCCGCGGCGCTGGACGGGCCGCAGGACCTGGTGAAGGAACGGACGGAGTCCTTCCGCGTCCGGCGCGACATGGTGGTGGACCTGCTGAACGCCGTGCCGGGCTTCCGCTGCCATAAGCCGGAGGGCGCTTTCTACCTGTTCCCCGATGTCTCGGGCTGCATCGGCCGCACCAGCCGCGGCGGACGGCGGATCGGGACGGACGCCGACTTCGCCATGGCCCTGCTGGAGGAGGCGCGGGTCGGCACGGTGCAGGGTGCGGCCTATGGCATGAGCCCACACCTGCGCATTTCCTACGCCGTGGATGTGGAGAGCCTTCGCGAGGGCTGCGCGCGTATCCAGGAGTTCTGTCAGGGGCTGCGCTAAGCCGCGCAGGCCGCACGGCGCGTCAGGCGCTTGATACGCCCGGCGCGCGGACGGTGCCTCAGGTCAGGATGAAGTCGCTGCCGCCAAGCGTGCTGACATCCTGCACGGTGACGAGGACCTCGCCCGTCGCGGCGATCCGCACCACCGTGTCATGCGCCGCATCGCCCACCAGATCGGCCGAGGAGTCCAGAGTCAGGTCGTCGAAGGAGAGGTGGCCCGACAACCCGATCCGGTCCGAGCCCCGGTCGAAGTCGAGGACGACATCCGCCGCCTCGGTGCCGGCGCCACCATCGCCAGCGGCGAACATGAAGCGGTCGGCGCCAGCGCCGCCGGACAGGATGTCGGCCCCCACGCCGCCCCACAGGGTATCGCCGCCATCTCCGCCCCGGAGGTCGTCATCCCCGCCGCGGATAACGCCGGTGCCGGTGGCCATGATCCGCCCGCCGGCATCACCATAGAGGATATCGGCCCCCGCCCCGCCGATAAGCGTGTCACTGCCGGCCGTGATGGTGCCTCCGGCCGCGATCACGTCGCCCATGGCGTCGCCATAGAGCCGGTCGTCGCCAACACCGCCGTTGAGGATGTCGTCCCCGCCGCGCAGCTCGGCGCTCATGCCGGCCCACATGCCAGCCCCGGCATCCCCGACGAGCGTGTCCCGGTCCTCGCCGCCGAGAAGGATGTCAGCGCCACCCCGGACCGCTCCCCCGATGCCGGACACGAAGTTTCCGCCGGCATCCCCGATGAGCAGGTCGCGTCCATGGCCACCTACAAGCCGGTCGGCGCCGCCCACGACAAGGGCGCCGATCGATCCCGTGATGCCTTCCGCCTCCATGTTCTGGCCAGCATCGCCGATCAGCACGTCGTTGTTCCGGCCACCATTCAGAGTATCGGCCCCGGCGCGCAGGACAGCGTTCGAGAAGCCAGCATAGATCAGCGTGCCGGCATCTCCGTACAGGTGGTCCCGGCCGTCGCCGCCATCCAGGCGATCATCCCCGCCGCGCACCTCGCCCCGGGTGAGGGCTTCCATCCGCGCGCCGGCGTCGCCGAAAAGTCTGTCGTCCTCACTGCCCCCGATAAGCAGGTCGCTTCCGCCGCGCGCCAGGGCCCGCGGCCCTAAAGCGTCGAGATTCGTGCCACTGTCGCCGTAAAGGACGTCGTTGCGACTCCCGCCTTCCAGCCGGTCATCGCCACCGATGATGGTTGCAGCGGCGCTCGCGACCATTTGGTCGTCGGTATCTCCATAGAGATGATCGCGCCCCTCCGCCCCCTGAAGCTCGTCGTCAGCCCCCCTCCCGCTCCGGTCGAGGCCGGGAACGCCGATGAGCGTGTCGGGACCAGCGCCGCCCGTCTGGAGCTCGGTACCGGCCTGGATGCTCAGGAGGAGCTCGGGGCTGATTGTCGTGAGGGTGTTCGCCATTCGTGATGAATCCTGGTTCGGGTCCCCGAAGGCCGGGCCGGATCACGCCGCTGGACGCCGGGGCTCACTGCAACCAACGGTTGAACATCCATATTGGTTAGCTTCAACCAGATTACATAAAATCCATTCTCGGCAGCGGCTGTCGCTTCGCCAGTCAGCAGCAACACGGCAGGCCTCCCTTCCGGAAAGCCGCCCCGAGAGGGGGGGAACGGGCCCACTGGCGTATCGTTTGCTTTCCGGTTCGGCTGGCGGGCATCGTTCCGCGCCGGGTCGGGGGAAGAGGCAGCATGGTAATCGGAGCGAAGCGGCTTAGCCGCTTGATCGGCACAGCGCTGGCTCTGGCCGGGATGATCCTTCCGTTGGCGGTGCGGGCGCAGGTGGCGCCGGGGCCAACGATCGCGAACATCCGGGCCAAGGGCTATCTTGACTGCGGCGCCAACCCCGGCTCCGCCGGCTTTGGCGTACCAGACAGCCGGGGCGAGCATCGCGGCATGGACCCGGATATCTGCCGCGCCATCGCCGCGGCCGTGCTGGCCGATCCTGCCAAGGTGCGCTTCACCGTGCTGACGAGCCAGGCACGGATTCCAGCGCTGCAATCCGGGCAGGTGGATATCGTGGCCCGCACCTTCACCTGGACCATGGGGCGCGAGGCCGGGTCGGGGCTGCAATTCGGCCCGATCACCTTCCATGACGGCCAGGGCTTCATCGTCCACCGCTCTGCCGGGATCGAGCACGCCGCGCAGCTTAATGGCGCAACCATCTGCGTCAGCGCGGGATCCACCAATGAGCTGAACCTGGCGGACTGGGCCCGCGCCAATCGGCTGGCCATCCACCCGCTGGTGTTCGAGAGCAACGAGGATACGCGGAAGGCCTATGCCTCCGGTCGTTGCGACAGCTACTCGTTGGATGCCAGCCAGCTCGCCGGCTTCCGCACCACCTTCGCCGATCCGAACGAGCATGTGATCCTACCGGAGATCATCAGCAAGGAGCCGCTGGCCCCCGCCATCCGGAAGGGCGACGCGCAATGGTATGATGTGATGCGCTGGACGGTGTATGCGCTGATCCTGGCGGAAGAGCTGGGCGTGACCCAGGCCAATATCGAAAACATGCTGGAGAGCCCGAATCCGGAGATCCGCCGTCTGCTCGGCACCACCGGTGATTTCGGCCCCTCGATGAGCCTGGATCGGCGCTGGGCCTACAATGCGATCCGCGCCGTCGGAAATTACGGCGAGATCTTCGACCGGCACCTGGGCAAGAACTCACCAATCGGGCTGCGCCGCGGCCTGAACGATCTGTGGACCCGCGGCGGCATCCTCTACGCCCCCCCGATCCGCTGATGTGCGAGGGGATGGGGAGGACTCATCCTCCCGGTCTCTTTCATCTTCGGCGTCGCCTGCTCCCCCTTCCGGCTGGGCGCCCCGCACAAGGTCCTGTTAGCGCTTGAGCCTGCCCAGGGTGGCGGCGATTAGAGGACGCCAAGAAGGAAGCACGCGGTCCTCTCGTAGCGGGCTGCGACTGCGCGCCACTCCTTCAGCCTCGCCCAGAGGCGTTCGACGCGGTTACGGTTGTTGTAGATCCATGCTGGACAGAAGATGGGCGCCTCGTTCCTCTTCGGCGGGATAGCGGGCGGTACGCCTCCACCAGTGGCTCCAGCACAGCCTATTGCTCGTCCGTCAGCACCATAGCCGCCCCTCCAGAAAGGCGGCTTAACGCCAGCAGAGCATCAGCGTTTAGGCGCCAATAGACCCTCGCGACAGTCTTCCGACGTTAATGCTGGTGTTCGGGCGGCGCGAACAAGACCAGTTCCACGCGCTCCGAGCCCTCGACATATGCATCGTGCCCCGGCGGGATCTCAAAGAAGTCACCGGGCCCGATCCGGGTCTCGACGCCCGTGTTGAGCATGCGAACTACCAATTTGCCGCTGAAGCAATATCCGGTGTGGCGCATCGGGCAGGAGGCGGGTGAGCCTAGCAACGGCTTCTCGTCGGCCTCCCAGGTCCAACCAGGCTCAAAGATCGCGTGCATTCCAGCGGTACCGTCGGCCATCCGGATGATAGAGATGCGGCCATGATCTTTCATGTCCAGCAGCTGATCCGGTGTCTCGAAGCGCCTGATTTCGATCTCGGACGACATGGCTCGACCCCACGAATGTTGCACGGCTAAAATGAAAGCGGCGAGTAAGGCGCACCTTTATCTGGGCTAAGCGCCTTCAACAGGCGACGAAGCGTTGCCCCATCATCCTACACTCCGCCCGTTCCTTGACGCGACCGACAATTTCGATCGTGCTTGTGTCGGCGTATGCTGCTAGGTGCTCACCTGCCCGTGATACAGGCAGCACTACCGCGCTCCAGAAAGGCAGCTCAACGCGCACCTATGCGCGGACTTCAGGCGCTAACAGGCCCTAGAATGGGACTGCTTCCGGCGGCTCCCGGGCCTCAGAAGGACACCCTCCAGCCCAGCACGGCAATCGCTGCATCGGCCTTGTCCTCTCGGCTCTCACCGCCGACGCTGCGCTGGTATCCGACATCCAGGCGGAAGTTCAGCGGCAGGTCACGGCCGACCGAAACCTCGAAATAGCTCGCGCGCGGGACGGGGTTCTGGCTGCGCTTCCGCTCGTCACGCTGGAAGCCGATCGTCGCGCGCCAGGGGCCAGACTTGGTCTGGGCACCGACCGTGGTGAAGCGGCGGCGCTCATTGGCCGTCACTGGCTCATAACTGCCAGTTCCCATGCCGAACTCATTAAGGATCTCCGGTCCCTCCTCCCGCGGACTGCCGCCGGCACCCCGGAACTGGACGAATTCGCCAAAGAGCAGAGTGCGGATATCGCTGGTCCAGCGGATCTCGTGCCGCAGCCCGAAGGCCAGGCCCGTTTCACGCTTCGTCCCATCCACGCCCGGGCCGCGCGAGAGGAAGGCTAGATGGTATGAGGTATTAGGCAGGAAGGGCATGTTGTCGCCGTCAAGCGCAATGGCGACATTGTCGAACTGGCCGGTATTGCCCGCCCCGCCCTGACGGCGCGAATTGCGGGAATAGCGCTCGAAGCCGGGCGTGCAGCAGCGTTCGCGGGTGAAGGCGGTCTCGCTCAGGAAGCTCGTGTCAAAGCCGAAGACGGCGACGGAGATGTCGTGGTCGCCGAAGCGGACATCGGAAAGATAGGTCGCCGTGCCGCCGACGCCGACACTCTCCCGAATGAGATAGACCTCATGCGCCCGTACATCGAGCAACAGCCCGGGAAAGTCATGATGGCCGCGCCCAAATGGCGCCGAGAACTTGCCGCCATAGACGGTCAGGCGATCGGAGGGCCGCCAGTCCAGGCGCAGTTCCTCAACATAGGCTGCTTGGTAGCGAAACCCGACCGTACCGCCATTCGGCTCCACCTCGCCCACAGGCTCGAAGTGGATGACGTTCTGGATTGACCACTCCGGGGAGAGAAACAGACCAGTCGCAATCTCCCCCCGGGCGAAGATGTTGGTGCCCTTCTGGCGACGATCCGTGGCGGAGGTGGTGGATTGGGAGAAAATGCGCATATCCACCTCCCCCGCGATCTGCGGGTAGAGGCGCACGTCATCCGTGGCGGGCGCGGCCGCGACCTGAGCGGCGGCAGGCGCGGCCGCCAGGGCAAGGGCGGCAAGAAGTGCACGCATCATGTGTCGCCACGCATGGCCGGCACGATCAGGCCGGTGTTGTGGCGGATCAGTGCCTCATAGGTGGCGGCCGGGCCGCCGGGTGGAGAGAGCGCGTCGGAGTAAAGACGGCCGCGCACCTGCACCCCGGCCTCGCGGGCCAGACGATCCAGAGTGGCGGTGCTCGCCATGTTCTCAAGAAAGACCGCAGTGATTCGCTCGGCGCGGACCTGCCGGATCAGCGCCGCGACATCGGATGCGGAGGGCTCGGAATGCGTGCTGATACCCTGCGGCGCGAGAAAGGTGATGCCATAGGCGTCCCCAAAATAGCCGAAGGCATCATGGCTGGTGAGCACCTTGCGACGTTCCTGGGGAACGGTCCCGATCGCTGCGCGCGTCTCAGCATCCAGCGCGGCCAAGCGGGTCATGTAAGCCTGGGCATTGCGTGCATATAGGGCGGCATTGCCCGGGTCAGCGGCGGAAAGGCCCGCCGCGATGTTGCGGACATAGACCTGCACATTCCGCGGGTCGCCCCAGGCATGCGGGTCGGGCGTTCGGCTGGGCTCGACCGCGTGGGGCCGGCGGCGGGCGGCGCCGCTTCCGTGGGAATGGCCATGTTCCGCCCCACCCTCGGCCGCGCGGATCCGGGCCCCCTCAGTGGCGACGGTCGTCGTCCCGCGGAAACCCGCAGCACCGATCAGGCGGCCGAGCCAATCGTCATAACCCAGTCCGTTACGGACCAGCAGGGCGGCGCCACGCAGCTTCTCCGCGTCGGATGGACGTGGCTGAAAGTCATGCGCGTCCCCATCCGGGCCCACGAAGACGCTGAGGCTGAGGGGCCGCTCTCCCGCGACTTGGTGCAAAAGGTCGCCGAGGATGGAGAAGCTTGCAACAACCGGCAGTGCGGCCTGCGCACGGGCCGTGCGAAGAGCAGGCAGAGAAAGGGCAGCGGCGAGAAGGACGCGTCGCTTCATCATGGGCCTCAGCTTACGTTATAACATTACGTATTTCGAAGCGGCCTGCCTTTGCAAGGGAAGACCTCGAGCCCCGCGCTTGAAAGGCCGGCCTATGCTCTCTCGGTCAATCTCGCCGCCACAGCCGGCGCAGGCGTTCCCACCACCCGCCTGCCCGGTTCCGCCGCGCGATCGTGGCCTGGGTCGCATGGGGGCGGCGGGCCGGGGGTGGCAGAGCGCTGGCTACGGTGTGCCGGCCGGAATCCTGCAGGGCAATCAGCCGCTGCTCCAGCGCGATGACGCCCGCCACCGCTTCAGGCGGGTGGGAGGCGGCGAGTTGGTCGGCGGTGGCGCCGGCATCCTCAAAGGCGCCCGCACGGCGCAAGGCATCGATGACCCGAACTGTCTGCTCGGCATCGAGCGGCGGGCCGGCCCGCCAGAGGGCGACCGCATCGCCACGCCAGGCGCGGGCCAGGTCGGGCTTGCGCGCGTCATCGGCCGCCCAGGCGGCCTGCAGGGTCGCCTCCGCTGCGGCGTGCAGGGCCCCGGTTTCCTCCAGCACATAGGCATAGGCCAGGAAACGGCGGGAGAGCGGCGGATGAGTCGTCTCGGCGATCAGGGCGCGGAAGGGCGCAGTGCCCACGGCCTCGATCGCGGCAGGATGGGCATGGGCGATCTCGGGCGCGACATAGCCGCAATGCGGGCATTGCTGCAGCCAGGAGGCCATGGTGCTCCGCAGCGGCTCGCCAGGGCGCAGGTCGAGATCCGGCGCGCCCTCCGGCGGAATAGGGCGGAAACGCGTCTGGCGGCTCTCCGTCCCGCAAACGGCGCAAATCACCTCGGCCGGGCGGTTCGCAGCGGCCCGCGGCCCCGGTTGGGGGCCGTTGCGGGCGGCGTGGGACGGGCCAGGTGTGGGACGGGACATGAGCAACTTATACTAGGGTCCCGAGGCCTCTGCGCGAAGGGGCTTCCGAAATCACCAAGACGGGTGGCCCACCCCGTTGCGTCCCCGCCTCCTCATGCGACAAAGATGGGCCATGCCGCGTGGCGACCTTTTTCCAGACATCGCACCCTATGAGACGGGACTGCTGCCACTCTCCCCCGCTGGGGCGGGCGGGCCAGCCCATGTCATGTACTGGGAGCAGGTGGGCAATCCCCGTGGCCAGCCTGTCCTGTTCCTGCATGGGGGCCCCGGAGCCGGGGCCGGAGCGGTGCACCGGCGCTTCTTCGACCCGCTGCACTGGCGCGTGGTGATCTTTGACCAGCGCGGCGCCGGCCGTTCCCGCCCGCTGGGGGAGTTGCGCGACAACACCACGCCCCGCTTGGTGGAGGATATCGAGACACTACGCCGCTTCCTCGGAATTGATCGCTGGCTGCTCTTCGGCGGGTCCTGGGGATCGACGCTCGCGCTGGCCTATGCCCAGGCACATCCCGAGCGCGTGGCTGGCTGCGTGCTGCGGGGCGTTTTCCTGGGGCGGGCGGATGAGGTGGATTGGTTTCTCTACGGGCTGCGCCGCGTCTTCCCCGATGCCTGGGCGGCCTTCGCGGAGCATGTGCCGCCGGCCGAGCGGGGCGACCTGCTCAGCGCCTATATGCGGCGGCTGACGGATCCTGACCCCTCCGTGCACATGGCCGCCGCCCGCGCCTGGAGCAATTACGAGGGCCTGTGCAGCACATTGCTGCCGAGCCCGGAGACGGTTGCCTCCTTCGCGCAGGACCGCTCCGCCCTCGGTCTGGCGCGGATCGAGGCGCATTACTTCGTCCATAACCTGTTCCTGCCGCCCGAGGGGCTGCTGGCCGGCATGCACCGCCTGGCGCATGTGCCGGCCGAGATCGTGCAGGGGCGCTACGACATGGTTTGCCCGCCGGTCTCGGCCTTTGAGCTGGCCGAGGCCTGGCCCATGGCGCGGCTGACCGTGGTGCCGGATGCCGGACATTCAGCACTGGAGCCTGGAGTACGGACGGCGTTGGTGGCAGCCGTGGAGCGATTCCGGCGGCGCTGACCGCCTGGTCCTTGCCGGGTAGCTGAGGCGGTGCCTACTAGGCGGTGCGCCTGAGCCAGTCCGCCCCCGCCTCGACCGCCCGTCTTGCAGCGCCGACGTGGCTCTGGGCGCGCAAGAAGCCGTGGAGGGTACCGGGGAAGGTGTCCTCCTCCACCGCAACGCCCGCGGCACGCAGGGCGCGAACCATCTCGCGGTTCTCGTCCGACAGGACGTCCAGTTCCGCGATATGGATCAGGCAAGGTGGTAAGCCCCGTAGATCGGCGCGGATCGGGGCAGCATAGGGCGAGAGGCGATCCGCCGGGTTAGGCGCGTAACAGTCCCAGTAGAAGCGCATCTTCTCCCGCGTCAGGCCATAGCCTTCGGCGAATTCGGCATAGCTCGGTGTGGCCATGCGGTCGTCGAAGACACCGTAATTCAGCAGCAACCCGCGCAAGTGGAGGTCCGGATCGGACTGGCGGAGCATCAGTGCCGCGCCCAGCGCCAGATTTGCCCCGGCGGAATCGCCGCCCAGCACGATCCGGCTGGGATCGAGCCCCCATTCGCCCCCCTGCCCCGCCACCCAGCGCACCACAGCCGCCATTTCCTCGAGCGCCTGCGGGAAAACGGCCTCCGGGCTCAAGGCGTAGTCGGGGCCGATCACGGCGCAGCCCGAGCCCGCAGCATAGCGGCGCATCAGCGGGTCATGCGTGTCGATGCTGTTCCACACCCAGCCGCCGCCATGCAGGTAGATCAGCACGGGCAGCGGCGCGTCAGTGCGAGGGCGGTGCAGGCGGCATAGCAGCCGGCGACCGCGGATGAGCAGCCATTTGTCGGCGCTTTCGGCCATGCGGGGCTCGGGGTCGAAAAGCGTCATGTTCAGTTCGTCGTTCACCGCACGGGAGGCGTCCAACGGGCGCTCCAGCGATTGCGGCGGGTAGCTGGCGGCACGGGCCTCCATCATTGCCGTGAAGGCGGCCATCTCTGGGTCGAGGCGGGGATCGTTCGGCATGGGTGGAGTGGAGGACGGTTCGGAGCCTGACTCAAGAGGAGGACTTTGCCAGAGCCGTCCGGGACGCTAGCATTGGGGCTGCGTGTCTCCGTAGCTCAGCAGGATAGAGCACGGGATTCCTAATCCCGGGGCCGTGGGTTCGAATCCCGCCGGGGACACCAATAAATGCTGGGTTTTGGAGCATACCTGCATCGGTTGCCACTTACCTGCCCGGACATTGCCCGGACATCGCGGGCAAATACCTCCGGCTCCTCCCCTGGGCGGGGCTCATTCGGCAGGGGGCAATCCTCTCGATCGAAGCCATCCGCACGGGGGCCGTTCCGGCGGCAGTTTCCCAGTGGGCCGCCCCAAGATGGCCCGCAAAAGGCCAAGCCCCTCCCGCCGCTTCGCGATGCCCTCCGCGCTGTAGTAGCCGTGCCGCCAGTTCCCGTGTCGCTTTGGCTGGAATGGCTCGGGGTGGGTCACACGGATGAGGCGAAAGGCCGCCCATCCGGAAGACAGGTTCGGGGAGGCCGTGACGGCATTCCCCGATTCCTTCCCATTATCTGCAGGGGAGCGTGACGGCGCGCCCATCAGCCCATCGTCCCCGGCGGATAGAGGCTGTCCCCAATGGCAGCTACCGCACCGGCAGTGGCTAGGAAGCGCGAAACGGCGGCTCCCACCGCCTTGGGTTCCCTCTCGCCCAACTCCAGCAGGCCTAGGCGCTCCAGGGCCCGGATGTTCTGGGCCTCCACTTCCACCCATGCCGCCATGGCTCCGCGGCGGCGCCGGCTGCGGTACTCCTCAGCCCGTTCCCGATCGCGTTCCCGGCGGGTCTCGATTGCCTTTACCGTCATGTCGCCTTCCATCTCCCTGCTCAGCGGCCCTGCTCTCAGGTCGCAACGTGATTGTTGAATGATCGGCCGAGCCTCGCGCGCGTGCCTATGCATGTGCGCGTACTGGTCCAGAAATTCCGCCCGCCCCCGCAGGCGCCCCTCAGCGTCTCGCCCTATGGGCGACCTCGGCCGGCAGCATCCCCGCAGCCAACAAGCGTCTTGCCTGGGCCGGTGAGAGCATCAGCGTGCCGCCGTTCCTGCGCGTCAGGTCCAGCCCACCGGACAAGCACCATTCAGCCCGCCCACCAGCCTCCAGGATCTCCGCAACCCGCCGGGCGTCCTGCTCCAGATAAATCGCCCCCCCCGCCTCGATTTGCACCTGATCAGGAGGTAGCGGCCGGCGTCTCGGCTCAGGCGCGCTTTTTATGGTGTGGCAAAACTCCGCAGGCTTCCGCGTCAGAGCCTTCTCTTTCTCGGAAGAGGGCGGCAGTTCCTCCGGGGGTTGGGCGTAGAACCACGCCATGGCTTCGGCCTCTCCGACGTCGTGGTCCATGCGCGGCTCAGGCTGCGCTGGCGGGGCCTTAATGTTCAGGGGCGGTGGCGGCTCTGGCGCACCTGGCAGACGGTAGGCCCCTGCGAGGGCCGCGAACCTCCTCATTTCAGGCCACCCCTTTGCAAATGCGGTCGGGCAGGTCGGGCAGGTCGGGCAGGGTCAGATTTCACCCGTGTTTTCTCGTATTTCGCGGCCTCACCCCCTGCCCGACCTGTTGGGCTGGAGGTCGGGCAGGTCGGGCAGCGGGTCCCGCAGCCTCCCGCGTTCATGTCCCCTCCAGCAGGCCGGGGCGCACCACGTAGAGCCGGGGGCGGCCTTCATTGGGGATGGACACCTTCACGCGGAGATTTTTTCCATCCCGCATCAGCAAGCCGCGGTCCCCCAGCTCACGAGCAACCTGATCGGCGTCGAGGCCTCGGCAAACCTCGTCCTTCCAGGCATCGGGCAGGACGAGATACTCCCACCCGCTGCCGCTCTGCCTGCGCCATCCGGCACGGTTGATGACGGGGCGGCTCGTGTCCTCCTCCAAACCGCCCTGCTCGCCGGAGGACATGATGAGGGTAGCAAACCGGCTGGACCCGTGCGCGCCGATGAACGCCCGAACAGCCTGGAGCGCTGTTTGGGTTTCTGCCGCACCATGCCCCCCGCGCGCCGCGAGCCATGCGGAGAAGCAGGCCACCGCCGCGCGCTCGCTCTCGCCATCCGGCCAGGGGAGGATACCGATCTCTGCTGCCAAGTCGCCGGCTGCAGCGATCAGGCCAAAGCGCTGAGCCACGCGCCGCACCTGCCCGTCCGCACCGGTCGGGACGTGCTTGCCCCGTGTGAAGGCCGCGACGGCTTCGCGCAGGCCGTTCAGTAGTTCCACGGGGCGCTCTGCCCGCATCTTCACCAGCGCGGCCAGGAAAGCGCGGGCAGCGTGCCCATGATGGGCGAGGGCTGCCGCCTTCACCGCGTTGCTCAAGGCCTCGCCGGACGGGTGCCCGTGAAGGTCCTGCCACACGCCGTGCCCGCCTCCCGCGAGCGCTGGGATGGACACGCATCGCACGTCCTGCCCGGCCCGGCTGCGCTGGCCAGTCTCCCCGATCTTGTCGGCCGGGCTGATCTCGCCAGTCGAGAGGAACAGCGTGCGCCAGGTCCTGGGAGTCCTGAGCGCGCCAGACCGATCGGCACGGCCCCGTCCAGCACCGCCGGCGAGGGTGTACATGGTCACCCCCACATCCTTGCCGTCCGCAAGCCCGATCTCGTCCAGCGCCAGCAGGCCGTCCGAGCATTCGACGGCCGCGCCCTCCAATGCGTTCGCGGTGCTTCGCCAGGACCGCACCTGCTGGCCCATGCGTGGGCTTCCCCAAGCGCTGGCTGCGCCCTCCAGGCACGTCGTCTTGCCCGTCGAGCTGCCGCCCAACAGATGCACGCCACCGCCTTCGGCGCCGATGATCTCCAACAGAGGCGGGGCGAGGCTGGCCGCTATGAACAGCGCCAGGCGATGGTTGCCGATCGCAGGCGCCGCCACCCCTTCCCGCCACCCTTCCAGGGTGCCACAAGCCGCGAGGCGAGCCGCGGCGCCCGCGTCGGAAGTGGTCAGAACCACCTCTTCACCGCCGCCACCGTAGGTCGTGCCGTCCGCCATCACGTAGGCGATCCGCTCTCCCGCGATATGCCAGCCCGCGCGCCCCACCAAGGAGACACGCGACCCGGCCTGCACCCCGCTCAGGGCCTCGCGCAGGTAGAGCCGCGCGTTCGGGTGGGGCGACAGACGCAGCCCCCGCTCCAGTAGTGCGGCCTCCAGCTCGCCCGGCTGCGTCACCAACAGGCGCTTAGGCATGGGCCAAGTGTGGGTGCGGTGATCGTCGTCCTTCCACCGCAGCAGCAGGCTCCACCCCTCGCCGGCCGCGTCACGTGCCCCGCCCAGCACCTCCAGGGGCGCGCAGAGCCAGATCAGGCCTTGCTCTCCCGCATCGGCGTAAAGCCCATCACCGTGCTTCATCGTGAAGCCGGGCGGCCACCGGACCTGCCCTGGCGCGGGCGGTGCCTTCCGGCGGGAAGCGGCGGCCTCCTCCTGACGGCGGCGGTTCCGCTCGGCCTTCACCAGCTTGTCCAGCGCAGTGAGGTTCAGCTTGAGTGCAGCGGCGACGTGCTTGCGTTCCGCCTGGTATTCGGCCTCGCTCAGGCCGGCGAGCCGCACCAGCTCAAGGGCCATCTCGGCGCGACTGGTGCCGCCCTCCGTCTCCGACGCGCCTGCGTCGTCCGGCGGCACGCCATCGGGATCCATGCGAGAATCCATCAGCCGCGCCTTCCCTGCGGGAAGTTGCCGGAGTCCGTGCGCTGTGAGATCGCCCAGGCCGCGATGGCGGCGCCTTCGCCCTTGGGCTTGCCAGCCTGCTCCAAGGCGCCGTCGACGGCGCGCACCACTTCGTCCGCGGTCATCAGCCCCGCCACTACGAAGCGGGCCAACCCCCAGGCTTCCGCCACGGCGGTCGGGTGGCGGCTGTCCACGGCGGCGGTGGCGATGGCAGTGCAAGCTCGCATCAGGGCGGCGCGCACATAGCGGTCGCCGTTCATCGCGCGCGCTGCAGCACTCGCATCCGGTTCCGGCCGTGGCACGGGTGCCAGTTCCGCAGGCGTCGGGCACGGCACCACCTCGCCCCCTTCCAGCACCGCCAGCCGGCGCGGCAGCGGATCGGCCATGTCCACGAAAAGCGGCTGCGCCGTGTAAGTGACCTGGGCGGCCCGGAGGGTGGAGGGGTCCACCCCCGGCACGCCACGAAGCCAGCGCTGGCACTCGGCGCCCGTCAGCGCCCGCTCCAGCAGGAACCAGAGGCGCAGGCGCAGGCCGGGCTTGATGGCGTGCCCTGCCGTGGCCTGGACGATGCAGGCGGCGCCGTGGAAGGCGTCGGGCATCGTCAGCCGGGCCAGGATGCCGCAGGCTTCCAGGTCGCGCCGGTCCATACCTTCGGGCGCCGGGATGCCGTCGCAGTCCATCGCGACCCACGCGCGGGGCGCGTCACGCAGCGTGGGCGGATCGCCCGTCTCCTTGTCGGGGTGCACCAGGCGGCGCACCCCTTTCGTGTGAGACGGATCAAGGATCGCACCGCGCACCACGCAATGCTCCGGCCGGTGCGCCAGCACAGCCAGGTGATCGCGTAGCCCGTCCAACCCGTCGAAGGCGACGGCGTGCATGTCGTAGGTACGGGCGCTGTCATAGCCCTGCACGTCGCCGCCGGCCCGGATCAGCTTGGCGAGGCGCCGGCCGCGGCTGCGGAGGATGGTGAGAGAGCGCGCCTCGCGCACCTCGCTGTGCCGCGTCATGCCGACGTCTCCATGGCGTGCAGGGCGGCCAGTGCCGCAGGCAGGTTCGGGAAGATCACTGGAAGCCGCGATCCGGGATGCAGCAGGCCGGCACGAGGCAGGCCGTCCAGATTCGGCGCATCGGCCAGCAACACAAGCCGAGGCAGGGTGATCGACCGCTGCGGCAGAGAGGTGCGGCGGCGCCGCTTCGGGGCAGGCCGCATCATGCGCGCCCTGCCGTCGGGGCGGCCGTCATCAGCAAGCCGAGGGCGGACATGATCCGCGTCTTGGCTTCGTCGCGCTGCGCCCGATCGGCAGCGAGGATGAGAAAAGTTCCGTTCTGGGCGAGCGCTGTCCTGGCCTCCTCCACCGCCTGGGCCAAGTCCTGGCCGCCGAACGGGACGCCTGGGACAAGCGCGACAGCGCCCGTGATCGGCGGAAGATCCTTCACGCCCATTCCCGCCTTCGAGGGCATCGCGATGGCGGACCGGAAGGGGAATAGCCTGATCGCGTCGGACAGGCTCCGGATAGCCGGATGGCCTGAAGTCTCCTGCAGCTTGGAGTGCTCCGCCAGCCGGCGAAGGTGCATCTCGGGATCGCGGGCCATCACCGCTGCCCCTCCGCGCTATCGCGCTGGGCGGCTTCCCCGATCAGCAGGTTGTGGGTGTGCTCACCCTCCTCGCCCTCGCCGTTGGGCAAGATCAGCACGCGCAGCCCGCCCAGACGGCCTATGAGGAAGGGCGCGCCAGTCGTGCTGTTGTTCTTCCGATAGAGCCGGCAGGCAGGCAGCAAGGGTGCGTTCTGTCGCTGCCCCTGGCGCTGGCCAGTGCTGTTGTTGTTCCGCGTCATAGCGGCCTCCGTTGAGACCGCGGAAGGGACTGGAAGAGCGGCGAGCGCTGCGCTACATGCCGGGTGTCCGTAGTTGTCCCGCGTAGTCGTAGCCCAGAGTTCTCGCAGCCCGCCCGGACCTGTCCGCGGCGGGTTTGCTTTTCCAGAGTTAGCTGCTGCTCTTGGCTGAACCGGAGCGCACTAGGGGCGCCTCGTCCATCTTCTGCTGAGCGATGGCGAACAGATCGGCCGTGCGGAACACCATGCGGCCCCCCACCACCTTCCCCGTGATTGGCCACCGCTCCAGGGTGCGGTGAGAGACCGGAAAGAAATGGTGTGTAACCAGCTCGGCGCCGCGCTGTCGCGTGACGTTCACCGGATAGGACGATAGGTCGATTGAAGGTGCGGCGGTGCCGCTCTTGGCTGCGCGCATGAAGCGCCTCACGTGTTCGCTGGGGTAGTCGGACCGCCCGACTGGCGAAACACCCGATGACGCTCGGGGTGAGGCGCAGACCGCTTTAAGTCCGGTCAAGACTTCGAACCGTTGACGCTCGGTTCCAGCGCAACGCCGTTTTGGCTCAGCGACAGCCTTGAACCGATAACGCCCGGTTCCCGCGCAGCACTGCTTTGGGCCAGTGCGACCACTGCGGTGGATGATGTGCATTTGAAAACGTGGCGTCAAGCGGCAACACGGGGGATTGCGAGGCACAAACTCCAAAGGATGCAAGAGCATCGAGTCAGCACAGCGTCCCGGCTGCGAGGTTTCCCGCAACGGGCAGCATCCACTACGGCAGAGTTGCCAGGAAGGACGATGGCGAGGGCTGTGCGAGTGGTGCAGACCACGACGTCACAGAAGGTGAGCCAGCGGCGAAGAAAACCGGTCACACCGAGGGCCTCCGCAGCATCATCCGAACCGCCGGTACCTCCATGCCCAGCCGCTCCGCGACGGCCGGCCATTCGCACCCTTGCGCCAGCATCTGCCGCGCGACCTAGACACGACGAGCGGTCTCGGGATCCGGCGGCCGGGTCCGATACCGGGACCGAAGCCCCGCCCGCCGGGCACGCATCCGGGCCGCGTCCGGCGCCACGCGAAGGGCGTCCCTAAGGGCGCGGTAGGTGGCGCCGGAAGCCAGGATGGTGGCGATCGTCACGTGCCTGCTCACGCCAGCACCGCCGCCGGCACCAGCCGGGCAATGTAGGCAAGAACACGACAGCGGCTCATGACGCCACCGCCGCGGCGCGCACCGTCTCCAAATGCGCATCCACCTCGGCCATGGCTTTGGCCTCGTCCTGGCCGCACTCCATGATCCGCACCAGATCCTCCAGCGCCCCGAAGGCCAGCATCTGGATGTAGTCACGGGCGATCACCTCTCCCGTTTCCGGGCAGTGCTCGGCAACAGCCAGCGCCGCCCGCGCCTTTGCCACGATGCCAGCCAGCGTCGCCACGGGCATCTGTGCCAGGAGATCGGCATGATCGGAGATGGCGTGCATCAGCCGGTCCTGCTCAGGCTCGCGGGCCTCCTGCTCTTCCAGCGTCACGGGTGGGGGCTGGTAGGAGGCGATGAACGCTGCCTCCATGTCCGCCACCTCCTGCGCCAGGCGCATCACCTCGGCGTCGGGATGGCGCGCGGCTCTGGCCGCGATTTCGTCCGCCGGCAGCTCGCCGTCCGACATGGGAATGAGCGGCGAGCAGGTGACGTGCACATGCCGGAGCAGAGGGGGCTCGGCCGCAGCAGCAGGGGCCGCCACAAGGGCAGCGGCCGCCGCCAGGAAGCCGCGGCGGGGCGGTAGGCTGGTTTTTGGCACCGGCACAGAGACCAGCGGATCCCTGGGCACCGGCTCGCCCGGCGTGCGGAAGGGGCGGCTCATGCTTCGGCCCTCCCCAGCAGACCGACCTCCGCTAGCGGGCCCCGGGGATGGGCCTCCTTCAAGGCGTGCTCGCCCAGCAAGTCACGTAGCAGGCTCCAGGCCAACAGCGCTTCACCGTCGCGGTTGAGGAAGACCAGCCCCTGAGCGCGGTCGCCACCGGCAAGCCAATCGGCCGCCGCTTCGGCCTTTCTTCTCACTCCCTCGGGGGTGCGGGCGGGAATGGCCGCTGCACGGGCCATCAAGGCTTCCCAGGGGTGGGGCGCGTTGATCTCCTCCAGCGTGGGCGGTGTGCTCATCGGCCTCTGCCACTCGCGGCAAAGTCCTCTGGCCTCATCCAGAAGCGCAATCAGTTCCCCGTCCAGCTCGGCCGCCTTGGTGGCGCCGGCCTCGGGGGCGGCCAGGAGAAGGGCGGCGCAGCTTGCGCCGGTCAGGACCGCGCGGCGGCCTGTAGGGGTGCGGCGGGTCATCCGATGATCCCCCCGGCCTCGGGCAGCAGTCCGCCCGCAACCAGGCGGCCCGTGATGGCGACCTGGGCGAGCACGGCCTCCTCGAATTCCGCGCGCGTCATCTCAAGCTGATACGCGGGTTCGGAATCCTTCCAGGCGAAGATGCTGCCCTGTCTGGCCTCGCAGCGCCAAACGGCCATGTGCCCGAAACCGAAGCTGAGGAAGTAAAGGCCCTCGCAGTGGTAGCGCGACATCGGGACAGCGATCAGCAGATCCCCATGCCGGAGCGTCGGCTCCATCATCGGCCCCGTCATGCGGAAGACCCGCGGCCCGTGGCCGAAGGGGTTAGGGCTGGGCTGCTCGACTGGCTGCAGAAAGGACCGGCTCATCCGCGCGGCCTCCCGAAGATGTCGAACCGGAGATTGGCCGGGATCGGATCCCCGTTCCGGCGGTACGCCTCGCGCATCTCGCGGTGACCGGGGCGGAGGACCTGCACCGGCCGCACCCAGTCGGGCACCAGCGTCACGGGCTGCTGGCCCCCCGGCAAAGGTGTCGCACCGTGAGACACCTTCTCGGCCTCGCCCTCCGCGTCGGGCTCCAGGTCGTAGTCACCGTCGAGCGCGTCGAGCATGTCGATGGTGTTGGTGACCAGCACCTCCAGTCTCTCGCGGAGGGCGCGCAGCTCGGCCACGGGGGCGAGCTCGGGGGGTCTTCTTCTCTCCCCGAGGCTGAGGATGGGCACTCTTCTCAGTGCCCCGATTACGGGGAGCGCATCTCTTCTGGGCGCACCTGTGGTATGGGCGTGCTTAGCCATGATCCGTGCTGCTCCACAGCAAGGGTTGCGGTCAGGCCGGGCTGGGTGGTCGCAACACCCCGCTCGGCCGATTTCCGATTGGCGTGGTGGCCAACCTCAATTAATCTGATTGGTCTTAGCGCTAACGTCAATCAGAAAGATAGACCTTGCTCGATACCGACCTGTCTGCTGCCCAGTGTAGAGGCGCTCGTGCCATGATCGGCTGGAGCCAGGCAGAACTGGCTGAGAAGGCGCGGGTCGCGCGGCAGACCGTGGTTGATTTCGAACGGGGCGCCCGGACCCCCTATCCCAATAACCTCGCCGCCATCCGCGCCGCCCTTGAAGCCGCAGGCGTCGAGTTCATCGAGCGCAACGGCGGTGGTCCCGGCGTGAGGCTTAGGGACTCCACGGCTTGACCCCCGAGCAGTGCCGGACAGCTCGGAAATTACTTGGCTGGTCGGTGTTGCGGCTCGCGATCCTGTCGTCACTCGCAGAGTCAACGGCGAGAAGGTTCGAAGGCCGTCAGGGGCCAGTCCGGCCGTCAACTATCGCGGCGATGCGCACTGCCCTGGAGGCGGCTCGGGTCGAGTTCATCGAGCGCGATGGCGGCGGCCCGGGCGTGCGGCTGCGGAAGGAGGAGGATACCCGCAGATGATCGAGCCGACGGGAGACTGGACCGAGGACTGGGGCGAGACCTGGACCCTAACCATACCCGGTCAGCCGGGCAGGCCGGACCTGTTGCTCCGCGTGTTTCCTGATCCGCCCCACACTTCTGAACCATGGACCTGGGAAGTGGTGGCGCTGGATGATGAGGCTGAGCGGGAGATCGAGGTTGGCGGATCGGCCAGTCGCGACGCTGCCATGGCGGCGGCCGTCGCCAGGGCTACAACCTACGAGCTGGAATGATAGCGTGACCGTCGCTGGAGACGGGTTCATTCCTCAGAATAAAGGCGGCGCTGAGGTGAGACTGAGGACGCGCTTGTGATTGGGGATCTGAACGCGCGGGAGCGGCGCGCGCTGGAGGCTATGGCCGCCTGCCCATACGAATTCGAGCTCATGGAAAACTTGGGGCGGGGCGTCGGGCCATCGACGCTGGAGGGCCTTCTCGATCGTGGCTTCGCCACACTGGGCCCCTGCCCTGTGCAGCCACATTCTCACGGCTGGGCCATCACTGCTGCTGGCCGTCGTGCGCTGGATGGACACCATGCCCTTGAGCGAGCGAAGCAGACGCGGCGAACGCCATACCATGGCCCGTGATCTTTGCCGCCAGGCGCGCGAGCTTTTGGGGTGGAGCAGAAGCCATCTAGCCGTGCAGGCCCAGGTCTCATCCGAGACGGTCAGGAACCTGGAGGAAGCGCGTTTTCAGCCTACTCTGGCTACGTGCTCCGCCATTCGCGCTGCGTTTGAGGCAGCGGGGGTTGAGTTCATTCCTGAGAACGGCGGGGGAGCTGGGGTGAGGCTGCGGAACGAGGCGCCGTAAACGAAAAGCAGTGATGACGGGGCAGAATTAAGCCCGTGGTCGGCGTCCGCCTCAAAACGTGAAGCTCAACGCAAACTCGGCCGGGCCATAAGTCCGGCCAGTTTCGGCTTGCCCAAGAGGCTCACCGTCGAGGAGTGGCCGACAATGCAACAGTTCCTAGTTTTACCGGAAGGCGCGACCTGGAAGGTACTGCACGGCCAGTTGGCTTATACCGGCTACAAAACCCAGGACTTGGCTGCTGGGACGGCAATTGCTGTTGCAGAGCGATGGGGAAGCCGTGGCGTTGATGCCGAGGTTCACGTCTACGGTCCCGACGGCGCGCTGATTGCGGCCTGGGTGTATGAGCGGACGCCAGAGAATAGCTCCCACGATCCGCGCCGCCCTGAAAGCGGTGGGGGTGGAGTTCAGCGAGCTTAACGGCGGGGGGCCAGGCGTGAGGCCAAAGGAATTCACGGCTTGACCCCTGAGCAGTGCCAAGCGGCCAGATCCCTGCTGGGCTGGACCGAGTGGGATCTGGCGCTGCACTCGGGTGTGACGGTCGGCACCGTGATGTATTTCGAGATGGGGAACGGTAGGCCTCGGCGGGCCACTGTTTCTGCGCTTCACGCCGCTCTGGAAGCGGCCGGGGTGATTTTCGTGGACGAGAATAGCGAGCGGCCAGGCGTGAGGCTAAAGAAGCGGCAGCCTTGACGCGGAGCAACAGGGTTAGCCGCCACTCTCTGTCGCCGAATAGCTTAGACATCCGGCAAGAAGTTGGCTGAGAATGCCTAGCCGGCTTCAGACCGGCCGGGAGGAACACATGCTGGGCCAAGGGATCTTCGGAAGCCGCCAAATGGCTTTCCCAGAGGAAGTCGCCGTCTATCTCACGGAAGATGATGACCGGAACCTGGTCGGCGTCGTGGTAGCGCCCGGCAGTCACCGTGAACTCTCCCTGACGGGCGATCTCCCCAGCGGTCCAGGTCTCGTTCCGCGTGCCGCGAGCCTGGCGATCAATGATGGGATCAGAAAGGCTCAGGCTCTTCAGGCACCACTCGTGATCATTGACCCTTTCGGGGTGTGGGATCCTGCCTGGGGGGAACTGCGCTTCCACTGAGGATCTCGGCCGGAACGAGGTTCAGTGCTGGTGGTCGGATCAGGCGAGCCGACTATCCGCAGCGCTTGAGAGGCAGCCTAGGGACCGTCGATTCCTTCAGGATCAATGATTGGCGCATCAAAAGCCGCGACGACGATGGTGAACAGCACCACGCCGGCCGGGCTAGCCACGTCTAGGCGCCACTTTCCGTCCTCCCAGAACTGTTGCGCCCCGTCCCGCAGCATCTGGCCAGCCAATCGGACGGCCTCTTCTCGTGCCTCTTTAAGGCCGCCGATCTCCGTCCCCTCTTTGTCGGCTAGGGACTGGCTGTCCTGAATGTGGAAGAAGTACCGGGGCATCGGCAGGCATCCAGAAGGACGTGCTTGGTTGCGATACTCAACGCACGAGTGCGCCGCTCGTCAGCGTCATACCTCGTCGTCCTTTTGGTGTAGGTAGGCCGCATCGAAGCTGCCGCGGTCCTGCAGCTCCTGCCACTTCAGGATGGTGACGGTGGAACCGGCCCAGGTGATCAGCTTCTCCTGTCGCAGAGCATGCAACACTCGGTTTACGTGCACGGGTGAGAGGCCAAGCGCGTCCGCAAGCTCTGCCTGCGTCACGGGTAACTGATATGTGCCATCGGCCGCCAACCCCACTGCCTTGAAGCGCAGCAGCATCTCGCAAAGAAGGTGGGCAGTTCGCTCATGGGCGCTGCGCCGGCCCAGGCTAACCACCCGCTCGCGTAGGATCGCAGCATCGACCATGGTGCTGCGCCAGAAGGCATGCAAGAGCCCGGAGTGGCGCTGCGTCACTTTGCGGATGCTCTTGTGCGGGATGCAGGCCACCACGGTCGGCGTCAGCGCCCCAACCGCATGGTCCAGGATGCCGAGATGGAGGCTTTGCAGATCCGGGATGTCACCGGGCGTGTGGAAGAACAAGATCTGCCGCCGACCGTCGGGCAGCAGCTTATAACTGCAAGCGAAGCCCTCCAGAACCAGACAGCACTCGTCTGAGCGGTCGCCATCGCGGACGATGTCCTGCCCCGCAACGTGACGTCGGACCGCCATCGGCAGGCCCAGCACAGCTTGCCGCTCCTCCTCCGTTAGGTCCGCGATGCTCTCCAACTTGCGAATGAGACGGCGCCGCTCAGGCCCGTATTCAGTTTGTGGCACAGCTGCTCCTTCAGCGCGGAGCAAACGCGGTCGCTGCTCCGGGCGCCGCGGGGCGTGGCGCTCACAACCGAAGCTATAAAGCTTGGGTGCAGTAGAGCTTATTAGCCTAAGTTAATCACCTCAGAGGGCCGCCGGCAGGGGCGCAAAAGAAAGGCCGCCCCCGAAGGAGCGGCCGAGTTTAGGGAGGAAACGCCAGTCACACGGCAGAAGGGGGAAATCCCCTTCCTCAGGAGCCAAGATGCGGGGCTCCGATCCGGCACGACACGCTTTTTTTGCAGCACAGCGAAAGAATTCCACGCCGCCAGCAGGGTTTTTGCTGCACTTGCGAGCACAGCCCGTTGCGGCGCGATCAGCAAGCCCAATCACAAGGCAAGTGGCGCAACGGCGTGCGGTACACCCTGCAGGCTCACCGACCGGCGGCGTGGAGCTCACTCCGGAGAATGACGGGGGTGCTGGGGTGCGGTTACGAACTCGCGCAGCCTGACCGACGATCCTCAGGCAGCGGAAACCTGTCCTGAGTTCCTGTCGTTCGTGACGGGCTGTTTCCGGCGGCGCCTCCGCGTCCGATCGGCGACAGCCCAACAAGCGACATAGAGGTAATTGCGTGGACAGCTTTGCCACCGACTGGGCCTCCGAGGGCGACGGTACCTGGACGAGGACGCTCCAGATCGCCGCCGACGAGCCACCTTTGTTGCTTCGGGTCTCTCCAAGCGATCTGACCGATCAGGGTGACGATCCCTGGCGCTGGCGGGTTGTAGAGGCCGATAACGAGGGCGACCCGGAACAAGGCCAGATTGACGCGGGAAGTATGGCCACCCGGGAGACAGCGATGGCAGCCGCCCTCGACCGCGCCCAAGCTCACATTGCTATCTTGGCCGAGGCGTGAGGCTGCCAGCCATGGAGGAACCTGAGGGGGCAGGCAGCGAGACACCACTGGAGATCGCTGAGCGCCACGTCCGCGACGGAGAGGCACGAATGGAGCGGCAGGCCGAGATCGTAGTCCAGCTAATCCGGGGTGGTCATGCGGAAGCCGCCGAACTGGCGAACGACCTGCTGCAGCTCATGGGGAAGAGCCTGGCCCTGGCCCGCGAGCATCTGCGGCTGGAGCGGGAGATCTCCGAGTGATGGTGGCGAAGTCAAGTTTGTCCCCGGCAGGCGGAGGGTAAGGTTGCACGCGCTGACCTACGCGCATTTTAGGCCAAAACCACGGAACAGAGGCTCCGACCGCGGCGTTAAAGCTATCCGTACTGAGGCCGAGAGCCATGATCCTGGACGAGGCGCGGAAGCTGCGTGAAGAAGCGGCTATGTGTTTGAGGGTGGCGGACCAGATCAGCCTGCCTTCAGACCAGGAAATATTGAAGAACATGGCTCGGCGCTGCCTGGAACAGGCCGAGCGCATAGAACAGTCGTACAAAATTCCACGGCAGGCACCCTCTAAGGAGAGTAGTGGCCCGAGGTAAGGAACCCAAGGCTGTTCCCCAGGCGAGCCGACGGGCAGCGGCGCAGTAGAAGAGCGATGTTTACGCCGCTCACGGATGTGTTATCCATTCGGCATGTCGATAGGGCGATCCAGGGAAGTGCTGCAGGCCCGCCGGGAAATCCTAGCCGTCTGCGCCGCAACTGCGGTAATTGGGTCAGCATTGGCTGTCGCGGCGATATGGCTCTTCGCCCATGTGGTGCCCTAGGCCGACCTGGGGCACTCAGCCCGAGGGATGGACGCGCTGCTCCTGCTCCGGAGGGCAGAGCGGATGAGTGCCCTGCTGCAGGGAGGCAAATATGTCCGGCCTGCCAGCGAACGCAGCCAGCGCACCCGGACCGGGCTCTGAAGGCAGTCGGTCGAAGATGGAGAGCGCCGCCGGACAGGCGCGCGGTCCGATCCTTGAAAGCTCCTCAATCTGCTGCTTCGTCCGCGAGGCGATATAGCCCCGGAAGTTCTCGACTGAGCCGAAGTGCTGGATGCTGAGTTTTTCTGCAGCGCGTATCTCCGGCATATGTGGCCGGAGCGCTTCAGGCAGCCGGTGCGCTTCACTGCAGAACATTGCAATGTTCATCAGGTATCCCCGGAGCAGGCTGACCTTCAGAGCCTCCCGTTGCTCCGACGAGCTATCGCCGAAAGTGGGTGATGGCGATGTGAGAGAGGCGGCGTATCGAGGTGGGTGAAAGCCTGCCTGAACCTCCCGAAGGAGCGATACGCCGAGATGAGCGATACCACTGTTGTCCCCCTGCGTCAGCCGGAGACGGTCGAGGATCCGCTGACAGCGGTTTTGAGGAGCGGCGCCCGCCGGCT
>NZ_JBNBZS010000058.1:0-16127 GCF_049629625.1 Roseomonas chloroacetimidivorans
GGGCGACGTCAACGGCGACGGCAAGGCCGACTTCCAGATCGAGGTCAACGGCCACTACGCCTTCGCCGCCTCCGACTTCGCCCTCTAAAGCCAACACAACCCACGCCCCGCCCTCATTGGGCGGGGCTCCACGACCCCACAGCATCGACGGGAAGAGGAAACCACTCCTCTTCCCGTCGCTCGCGTGGAAAGTTCCTGGCTTCCCTTGTGAACACAAATCCGTGAGAAGTAGGGAAGCTGCCGTTGCCGCCAATGCTGCTCCGGCCCGTTTGGCAAGGAGACACGCGCTTGGTTAGGCTGGATTTGCTGCGGATGGCGTCGCCCAGGAGCCGCGCCCTCTATGCGGCGCTTCGGGCTGCCAGGCCGGAGGCGCTTCCGTTGCTGACGCTTGCCCAGATCGTCTGGCCGGATGGCGAGCGGCCGAACGATCCCATCGCGGCCCTCCGCATGCAGGTTGACCGCTTGCGCAAGCGCCTGGAGGGGGCGGCCGCCGACGAAGATGTGGAATATGTGCGGCGCGAGGGCGCGCCGCCGGGCTGGCGTCTTACCTTCGGGACGCGCCGGAAGGCACGGCGCCTGGCCGTGCCGTCGGGTGCGGATAAGGAATAGACGTCCGGACCGGCCGGGCCAGGCGGGATGCTGGCCCCAGCCGGTCCGCGGCCGGGCTATGGTCGGATCGGATCCACCGGCGTGACCGGTGCCCCCGCCGCCTCGATGATCGCGCCGGCCTCCAGCAGGATGTCCTCCCGGTAGCGCCCGGCGACGAGCTGGATGCCGAGGGGGGCGGGGCCGGAAAGGTCGGTGGTCACCGTCAGGCCGGGCAAGCTCATCAGCGGCAGGCCCACCTGGGGGAGGATGGCCTCTACCACACGGTCGAAGGCCGCGGGGGATTCGAGGTCCAGCAGGTCGGGGAAGGGGGGCTCCGCCGCGACAGGCATCAGGGCGACGGGGTAGCGCTCCAGGAAGAGGCTCCATTGCCGCAGGAAGCCGGCGCGGGCCTGGAGCGCATCCTGGAAGGCGCCCATGTCGGGCTCGGGGCAGAGCCGCTCCATCTGGGCGAAGACGAAGTTGGCGTCCGGGTCATTCTCCTCCTGCAGGGCCTTCTTCAGGCCGCGGCGGCTTTCGGCGAGCCAGAGCATGGCCTGGAGCCGGGCGGGTTCGCGCAGCGGGGGAATGGGGGT
The DNA here is from genome assembly GCF_049629625.1 of Roseomonas chloroacetimidivorans. Classification (NCBI taxonomy): domain Bacteria; kingdom Pseudomonadati; phylum Pseudomonadota; class Alphaproteobacteria; order Acetobacterales; family Roseomonadaceae; genus Roseomonas; species Roseomonas chloroacetimidivorans. The sequence goes on from NZ_JBNBZS010000058.1 coordinate 1,182, forward strand.
TTCGGCGACCGTCCAGCCGGCATCCTGCAGTCGGCGGGCGGCGTCGCGCAGGGTGGCCTCGACCTCCGGGGTGGTGGGCATGCCCTCCGGGCGGATGCAAAGGGCGGCGCGCTTCGGATAGGCCGGGCCTTCCAGCGGTGCGGGCGTCCACCAGGGATCGCGCATGTCCGGGGCGGCCATGGCGCGCAGGGCCAGCCGGATATCGGAAATGCTGCGGGCGAGGGGGCCGGAGACGGCCATGAGCTGGGCGCCGATGGCGCGCTCGGCGGAGCTGGGATTCCAGGCGGGGACGCGGCCAATGGTGGGGCGCAGCCCGTGGATGCCGCAGGCATAGGCGGGGTAGCGGACGGAGCCGCCGATATCCGTGCCATGGCCGATGGCGCCGATTCCGGCCGCAACCGCTGCAGCCGCGCCGCCGGAGGAGCCGCCGGGGGTCAGGGCGGGGTTGCGCGGGTTGCGCGTGTGGCCGTGCAGCGAGTTGCGGGTGAACCAATGCAATGAGAAGGCTGGGGTGTTGGTGCGCCCGATAATGACGGCGCCGGCCTTGCGGAGGTTGGAGACGACGGGGTTGTCAGCCTGTGCGATCAGGTCTTTCTGGATGCGCAGCCCGTTGGTGGTGGCGAAGCCCTTCTGGTCCACATTCACCTTGGTGGTGACGGGTACGCCGGCCAGTGGGCCGGGGTCCTCACCGCGCGCCAGGGCCGCGTCCACCGCGCGGGCCGCGGCGAGGGCTTCCTCCGGCATGAACTGCACCACGGCGTTGATGGCAGGATTCGCCTGGTCGATTCGGGCGAGGGCATCGCGCGCGACCTCCTCGGCAGAAAAGTCCCGTGCGCGGATATGAGCCGCGATTTCGCTCGCCGTCAGGCGCCAGTGCTCTGTCATGGGTGCGTATGACAGCCCGGCTTGGCACGCTTGTCCAACTGTACCGCGGAGAGGGTCAGGTTCCAGCCGCATGGCCGCTTCGCGGACGGAACTGGGGGAGAGGGGCGGAAAGCTGATATACAGGGTAAAGGCAGCGAACGCTCCCTGCCTGTCTTCCGGCTTTGGCGGATGCGCCAGGGGCTGCTAGCCTGCCGTTTTTCTGGACTCGGAGTGTGAAATGGACGTTGTGGCTCGCAATAACGTCACCGTCCGCGGGACAGGTGAGAGGGCCATGCTGTTCGCTCACGGCTTCGGCTGCGATCTGAACATGTGGCGGTTCGTTGCGCCAGCCTTCGAGGATCGCTACCGCACCATTCTTTTCGACCATGTGGGCGCGGGAGGATCTGATCTCTCCGCTTATTCCCGGAAGAAGTACAGCACGCTGGACGGTTACGCCGATGACGTGGTCGAGATCGCGCGGGCACTCCAGGTGAGGGGAGGGGTTTTCGTCGGGCATTCTGTCAGCGCGATGGTGGGTGTGCTGGCGGCGAAGAAGGCACCTGAGCTCTTCGACGACCTCGTGCTGATTGGCCCCTCTCCCTGCTATATCGATGATGGCGATTATGTCGGGGGCTTCAGCCGGGCGCAGATCGAGGAACTGCTGGAGTTCCTCGACAGCAATCATATGGGCTGGTCCCGGTCCATGGCTCCCGTGATCATGGGAAATCCTGACCGTCCTGAGCTTGGCGATGAGCTGACCAACAGCTTCTGCCGGACGGACCCGGACATCGCGAAGCACTTCGCGCGCACGACCTTCCTTTCCGACAACCGGCATGATCTGCAGGGTGTCACGGCCCACGCCCTGGTGCTGCAATGCTCGGAGGATGTGATCGCGCCGCCATGCGTCGGGGAATACGTGCACCGGGCACTTCCCAACAGCAAATTCGTCCTGATGCAGGCAACAGGCCACTGCCCGAATCTGAGTGCCCCCGAAGAGACAATCGCCGCCATTGAAGCTTTCCTGTAGGAAAGGCCCTGGATGACGTTGCAGGGAATATCGGCGAGCGCTCATGGACCTCCACTCCAGGAGGATCTGGAAGACCTGTATGAGAACGCGCCCTGCGGTTATGTCTCCACTCAGCCAGATGGGCGGATTTGCAAGGTCAACGCCACTTTCGTCGCATGGTTGAAACATCCCGCTGACAAGCTGCTGGGGCGGCGGCTGCAGGACCTGCTGACCATTGCAGGAAAGATTTATTACGAAACGCATTTTGCGCCCCTGCTGCGCATGCAGGGCTTCTTCAATGAAGTTGCCCTCGACATGGTTTGCCAGGACGGAACGCGCCTTCCTGTCCTGGTGAACGCGGTTGAGCGGCGGGACGTGGCCGGCGAATTGCTTTTCATCCGGATGACCGTCTTCAACGCCACGGATCGCCGCCGCTACGAGCGGGAACTCCTGGCGGCCAGGGAAGAGGCGCTTCAGGCTAGCGCGCAACTGCGCGATCTGAATGCCACCCTGGAGCAGCGGGTCGCGGATGAGGTGCAGGAGCGGATGAAGGTCGAAGCCGCGCTGCGCCAGGCCCAGAAAATGGAGGCCATCGGCCAGCTGACAGGCGGCGTGGCGCATGACTTTAACAATCTGCTGACCGTCATCATCGGCGGCCTGGAAACCATCGAGCGGCAATTGGAGAAGCTGCCGGACGGGCCCGAGATCGCCCGGATGCGCCGTGCGCGCAACATGGCCGTTCAGGCGGCAAACCGCTCCGCCACGCTGACCGCCCGCCTGCTCGCCTTCTCGCGCCGCATGCCGCTGGACCCGAAGCCGATCGACGCCAACCGGCTGGTCGGCGGGCTTGCGGACCTGCTCCAGAGAACTCTTGGCGAAACCATCGCGCTTGAGACCATTGCTGCCGCAGGGCTATGGCGCGCCCAGGCCGATCCTGGCGAACTCGAGAACGCGCTGGTGAACCTTGCGGTCAACGCCCGTGACGCCATGCCCAAAGGTGGCAGGCTGACGATCGAAACGGGCAATGCCTCTCTGGATGAGGCCTATGTTTCCGCGATGAATGAACCCGTGCAGCCTGGCCAGTATGTGCTGATCGCGGTGTCCGACACGGGCACGGGCATGGACAAGGAGACGCTCGACCGCGTTTTTGAGCCCTTCTTCACCACCAAGGAGGTTGGCAAGGGAACCGGCCTCGGCCTCAGCCAGGTCTATGGCTTCGTGCGCCAGACCGGTGGGCATATCCGCATCTACAGCGAGTTGGGCCATGGCACGACGGTCAAGATCTACCTGCCGCGGCTTCATGGGCCTGACGACCTGGCGGAAGCCGGGGAGGCCGCCGCGGAGAAGATCGCTGATGGTGGGAAAGAGACCATCCTGGTTGTCGAGGACCATGAGGATCTCCGTGCCTACAGCTCAGGTGTTCTGCGCGAGCTCGGCTATCATGTGCTGGAGGCAGGCAGCGGCCCGGCGGCGCTCACCCTGTTTTCCCGGAATCCTGATATTGATCTGCTCTTCACCGATGTCGTGTTGCCGGATGGGATGAGTGGCCGGCAGCTCGCCGATGAGGTGCTGCGCCGCCGTCCCGGCCTGAAAGTCCTCTTCACGACCGGCTATACCAAGAACGCTATCGTCCATAACGGGCGGCTCGATCCCGGTGTGCAACTTATCAATAAGCCGTTCACCTATGCGGCTCTCGCGGCGAAGGTCCGATCGGTGCTGGACGGAGGCTGACGCGGGTCTGCCCCGCGCAAAGTTTTATCCTCAAGGTCGCCTCGGCCCTGGCCTTGTCCTGGGCGCCGGTTTACCCGGCGCCCGATGGACCGATCCGTGCCGCAGGGCATCCTGCTCGCCTTCCTGGCCTTTGCGGCCTACGCGCTCAGCGATGCTTCGGTGAAGCTGCTGCATGGAACGCTCAGCACCTATGAGGCGGTGTTCTTCGGCGCGCTTTCGGGCGTGGTGGCCCTGCCGCTGTTGCGCAAGCGGGGGGAGCGGCTGGGCGATGTGTTCCGTGCGCGCAACCGCGTGATGTGGTTCGTGCGGGCCGGGGCGGCGCTGAGCGGCAGCCTGGGTAGCGTGACGGCCTTCACGCATCTCTCCATGGCCGAAGCCTTCTCGCTGCTATTCCTGATGCCGACCTTCGTGACAATCCTGTCGGTGATCTTCCTGAAGGAGGCGGTGGGCTGGCGGCGCTGGTCGGCGGTGCTGATGGGTTTCGTGGGTGTGCTGGTGGTGCTGCGCCCGGGCTTCCGGGAGATGAATATCGGCCATCTTGGCGCCGTGGTGGGCGGGCTGTCCGGCGCCGTGACTGTCGTGATGATGCGTGCCTATGGAAAGAGCGAGACGCGGCTCTCGCTTTATGGCGCCGGGCTGGCGGGGCCGGTGGTCGGGGCCGGGCTGCTGATGCTGCCGGACTTCGCTTGGCCGACGCCAATGCAGTGGGTCTGGCTGCTGGGCTACGGGCTGCTGATGGCGGTGGGGAACATCCTGGTCATGCTGGCCTCCGCCCGGATCCCGGCCAGCCTGGTGGCGCCGGCGCAGTACAGCCAGATGATCTGGGCGATCGTGCTGGGCTATATGGTGTTCGGCGACGGGCTGGACGCGATGATGGCGCTGGGCGTCGCAGTCATCATCGTGTCGGGGGTGTTCACCTTCATGCGGGAGAAGGTGCGGCAGCCGCGCGGGTGGCGGCGGGTGCCGCCGGTGCATCCGCAGTGATTGGTGCTGCCTGGGTGGCCCCGGGAAGGCTCTGCCTTCCCGGACCCATCCGCCAGGAAACTGAGTTTCCCGGACCTTCCGCCTGTTGGAGCGTGCTGAGGATCTTGGACCCTCGGCGACGGCCAGTGTTGTTCAGAAGGCCAGGATAAAGGGCCTGCGGCGCTGCCCTCGATCGCTTCTTCCGGAAACAGATCCCGGGGGCCGGAAGGCAGAGCCTTCCAGCCTCATCCACCCGTAAACTTAGGCTCGCGCTTTTCGAGGAAGGCCGCGCGCCCCTCCTGATGGTCCGCCGAGAGGAAGAGCGTGGTCTGGAAGTGGCGTTCCGTCTCCAGCGCTGCGTCCAGTCCCGCCGTGAGCATGGCCTTGGTGAGGGCCATGGGCGTGGGGGCCTGGGTTGCGAGGAAGCGGGCGCGTTCTAGGGCGACGGGCAGGGCCTGGCCGCGGGGCACGACTTCTTCCACCAGGCCGATGCGCTCGGCTTCCTCCGCCGCTACCTGGGTGTGCAGCATTAGCATTTTCCGGGCGCGGCCGGCGCCGATGCGGGCGGGCAGGGTGAAGGGAAGGCCGAGATCGCCCATCAGCCCGACCCGGCCGAAGCCGGCCATGAAGCGCGCGTCGGTGGCGGCCACGATCAGGTCGCAGGCGCAGGCGAGGGAGAGGCCGGCGCCGACGCACCAGCCCTCCACCGCCGCGACCACGGGCTTGGTGCCGGCGGCGAGGAGGCGGATGGAGCGGTGCGCGCGGCGCAGGCGTTCGCGGCCGGCCAGGGCGTCGCGCACATCCATGCCGGAGATGTCGCCGCCGCTGCAGAAATTGCCGGAAGCGCCGGAGACGACGATGGCACGGATGGCGGGATCGCCTTCCGCTTCCTCCAGCACATCGGCCATGCGTTCCCGCAGCGGCACGGCCAGCGCGTTGCGACGTGCGGGGTAGTCGAGGGTGAGGCTGAGCACGCCGCCTTCGCGGGCGATGTGCAGGGCCATGCCGTCCGGCAGATCCGTGTCGGGCATGGTCAGGCCGCGGCCATCGCGTTTTGCAGGGGGGCGGCGGTGACGCTGCGGAGGTGTTCCATCGTCACGCCGGGGGCGAGGTCGCGCACGGCGAAGCCGTTTTCCGTCACGTCCAGCACGGCAAGGTTGGTGTAGATGCGCGACACGGCCTGCATGGCCGTCAGCGGGTAGGAGCATTTCTCCACCAGCTTCGGGCGGCCGTCTTTGGTCGTGTGCTCCATCATCACCCAGACGCGCTTGGCGCCAGCGGCGAGATCCATGGCGCCGCCCACGGCAGGGGCGGTGTCATTCTCGCTGGTGGCCCAGTTGGCGATGTCGCCGTTGCTGGCCACCTCGAAGGCGCCGAGCACGCAGAGGTCGATATGACCGCCGCGGATCATCGCGAAGCTGTCGGCGTGGTGGAAGTAGCTGCCGCCGGCGCGGAGCGTGACGGGTTGCTTACCGGCATTGATCAGCCAGGCGTCTTCCTTGCCCTTCTCCGGCGCGGGGCCCATGCCGAGGATGCCGTTTTCCGAATGCAGGACGACTTCGCGCTCGGGCGGAACATGGTCGGCGACGAGGGTCGGGATGCCGATGCCGAGATTGACGTACCAGCCCTCGGGGATGTCCTGCGCGACGCGGCCGGCCATCTGGATGCGGGACCAGGGTTCCATCGCTGCTCTCCTTCTTCTCGTCAGGCCCAGGGGGCGCCGCGCTTCACGTTGACGATGCGGTCCACGAAGATGCCCGGCGTGACAACGCGCTCGCCCTCGATCTCGCCGAGTTCGACGATGTTGTGGGCCTGCACGATGGTGAGCTTGCCCGCCATCGCCATCACCGGGTTGAAGTTGCGGCCGCTGCGCCGGTAGGTGAGGTTGCCCCAGCGGTCGGCCTCCCAGGCCTCCACCAGCGCGACATCGCCGGGCAGGGCGTATTCCATCACATGCGGGCGGCCGTTGAACTCGCGCGCCTCCTTGCCCTGGCCGAGCTTCGTGCCGGCGGCGGTGGGGGTGAAGAAGGCGGGGATGCCGGCGCCGGCGGCGCGCATGCGCTCGGCCAGCGTGCCCTGGGGGACGATTTCGAGTTCGAGCTTGCCGGCCTTGTACAGTTCCTCGAACACCACCGATCCGACGCTGCGCGGGAAGGAGCAGATGATCTTGCGGACGCGGCCCAGCTCCATCAGGCGGGCGAGGCCGGTGCGGCCGGTGCCGGCATTGTTGGCGACGATGGTGAGGTCCTTCGCGCCCTGCTCGATCAGGCCGTCGATCAGGTCGTCAGGCTGGCCGGCGGCGCCGAAGCCGCCGACGAGAACGGTGCTGCCATCCTTCACGCCCTCCATGGCGGCGGCCATGTCACGGACGATCTTGTTGATCACTGCTTTGACACTCCCGAAGTCATGTATTGAGCGATGCGGTCATAGGGGGTGAGGGCGGCGATGGCGGGCAGGTCGCCCGCCATCAGAGACCGCCCGGCCTCCAGAGCCGCGCCATAGGCGGCGCGGGCGATGGCGCCGCCGACGCTGACGCGGCGGACGCCAAGTTCCGCCAGCCGGGCGAAGGGCACGGCGCCGCTGCGCGGGCCGATCAGCACATTCACCGGCTTCGGCGCGACCGCTTTCACCACGGCGGCGATCGCCGCCTCGTCCGGCAGGCCGGGGGCGTAGAGGCAATCGGCGCCGGCCTCGGCGAAGGCGGTGAGGCGGCGGATGGTGTCGTCCAGGTCCGGGTGGCCGTGGAGGAAGTTCTCGGCGCGGGCGGTCAGGACGAAGGGGTAGGGCGCGGCGCGGGCGGTGCGCGCGGCCGCGGCGATGCGGGCGACGGCTTGGTCGAAACCGTGGATCGGGGCGGCGGGGTTGGCGGTCGTGTCCTCGATGGTGCAGCCGCAGAGGCCGGTGGCGATGGCGGCGGCGACGGTCACGGCGGCGTCCTCCGGCGCGGGGCCGAAGCCGTCTTCGAGATCGGCGGAGACAGGGAGGTCGGTGGCCTCGATCAGGGCGCGGGCATTGGCGAGGGCCTCATCGCGGGAAATGGCGGCTTCCATGTCGCGGCGGCCGAGGGTGAAGGCGAGGCCGGCGGAGGTGGTGGCGACGGCCTGGAAGCCGAGCCCGGCCATCAGCCGTGCGCTGCCGGCATCCCAGGCATTGGGCAGGGCGAAGCAGCCGGCCGCGTGCAGGGCGCGGAAGCGCTCGGCCTTCTCCCGGGTCACGCGGCCATCTCCGCGGTGCGGTCATTGGTGAAGCCGTGCAGGCGCATCGGCGCGGGCGGCAGCGCGTATAGAGCGCGCAGGATGTTAGCGGCGAGCCAGGCGTCTTCCAGCGCACCATGCAGCGCGGTTTCACGGCCCAGGCCGCAGGCGGCGGAGGCATGGGCGAGGCCGGAGCGCGCCCCGGGCCGGTGGCGGCGCCAGGCGAGCATGGTGCAGAACTCGCCGGACCAGGGGCGGGACATGCCGAGGCGGTCGAACTCGCCGCCGAGCATGCGGCGGTCGAAGGACATGTTGTGAGCGCAGCCGAGGGCCCCGGCGAAGAAATCCGCGATGTCCTCCGCATGATCGGCGAAGCTGGGCTGCTGGGCGAGATAGGCATCAGAGAGGCCGTGCACGCGGAAGGCACCAAAATGGCAGGGCATGCTGGGTGCGAAGACGAGGTGCAGCGTCGCCTCGGGCTCCAGCCCGGCATCCAGTCGCACGGCGCCGAGGGAGACGACCCGGTCCTGGCCGGTGCAGCCGGTCGTTTCAGTGTCGAAGACGATAACGGGGCGGCCGGGAAGCGCGCCGGTGGGGTGCGACATGTCCTTTCCTCCGTCCCTGGGAGGCGCAAATTGCCACAGGAGGGGCGGGGCGTCTCCCCCGGGGGAAAAGGGCCGGGGGAAGAAAGAAGCCTCCGCGGCGCCTCGGGCGCCGTGATCTCGCCTGTGCTGATCGCGTGGCGAAAGCCGGCAGAGTCCGGGCAGCCCGGCCCTCTGGTTTTCAGCATGCAATTCGGTTCGGAATGGCGCGGTTATCACGTTGATTGTTAACTTGGACGCATCGCCGGTCGACATTGTGGAGGTCTTTGAGATTATCGGGGCACATATCTCACCGGGAGAGGCAGATGCTTTCTTTTGTTCTGACGGACATTGCCCTCGCTGCTTCCTTATTTTTGATTATCTTCGTGCCCGGCGTTATTGCCCTCGGTGTGGCCTCATTGCTCATCCGTAGGACGTGGGGTGACGAGGCCGCTCTGGTTCGTCACGGCAGCCCGGCGGCCCACCGCTTTGACGTTCTGGGACAGAGCGGGCAGCAGCAAAACAAGCTGTTTAGAGGGTAGAAGCTAGGGTAGACCGCTGTGAACGGAATTATCCGGAAGCGCGACGTTTTCTCCTGGAGAAAAAGACTGGGGTGAAGGCTTGTGAACGGAGAATGCCATTCATTCTGGTGGCCCTGCCCTGTTAATTAAGGAGATGTTTCGCGCCTCCGGCATGGGATGATGCTGGCCGCAGAACCCAGAAATTGGTCCCTGGCGTGGTCGCTTGTTTTTCTGAGGAGAAAACGGGCCCTGGCTGTGATCTTTGTTTTCTAGGCTTTCGGCGTCAGTTCAATCACTGCGTCGGCAGCGAAGGCGCCTTGTCCCTCCGGAAGAACCAGAACCGGGTTGATATCCACGGAGGTCAATCCGTCCCCAGCGGCCACGGCGAAGGCGGAGAGCGCCGAGAGGATGCGGGCGAGGGCGGGGACATCGGCGCGAGGCCGGCCGCGGGCGCCGTCGAGCAGAGGGAAGCCGCGAAGGGAGCGGATCATGGCCTCCGCTTCCACCAGGTCCACCGGGCAGCGGCGGAGCGCGACGTCGCGCAGCACCTCGATGAAGACGCCGCCGAGACCGACCATGGCAATAGGACCGAAGACGGGGTCGCGGGTGATGCCGAGGGCCATCTCCACCGCGCCGGTGATCTGGCGGGCGACGAGGATGCCGGTGACGCGAGCGCCGGGGGCGTTCCTTGCCGCGTTACGCATCAGAAGGTCGTAATTCTCGCGGACCGCGTCCTCGTCCGCCACGTTCAGCACGACGCCGCCGACCTCCGATTTGTGGAGGATGTCCGGGGAGAGGAGCTTCATCACCACGGGGAAGCCGATGGCGTGGGCGGCCGCGACGGCTTCCTCCGGGCTTGATGCGGCGGCCTCGGGCACGGGCGGGACGCCGGCCTCGGCCAGGAGGCGCTTGGCCTCGGCCTCGTCCGGGGTGGTGGCGGGCAAGGTAACGGTGGGGAGGGGGACCTCCGCGCGGGGCGGGCGGGCGAAGGCCTGGCCGAAGCGGCCCTGGGCAGCCAGGGCGACGACGGCGCGGGAGGGGTCTTCGAAGACCAGATAGCCATCGGCCTCGTATTCCCGCACCAGCTCGGGGGCGGCGAGGACACTGAGGACCCAGAGGCGGTCCGGATGGTCCTTCTTGACCCCGTTCAGCTCGGCCCGCAGCCGGGGAGCAAGGGCGGGGGAGCCGCCGACGCCGGTGAAGAAGGCGATGAGGCTGGTATAGCCACCATCCTCCACCATGCCGCGCGCGAAGGCGCCGACCAGGGACATGTCGTTGAAGACCTGGGCGGTGCAGTCCACGGGGTTGGAGGGGTTGCTGAAGGGGATCAGGGTGCGGAGCCGGGCCTGGGCCTCCTCGGGCATCGGGGGCATGGGCAGGCCCTGCTCCTCCGCCACATCGGAGATCATCACCCCGGCGCCGCCGGAGATGGAGACGACGCCAAGGGTGTTGGCGACGGGATAGATGCGCGGCGTCGCGGCGTAGCAGACATCGAGCAGTTCCTCGGTGTTGCGGGCGCGGTGGACGCCGAATTCCTCCAGCACAACGCCGGTGGCGGCGTCGTCCCCGGCGATGCTGGCGGTGTGGGACTGCGCGGCCCGGGCGCCGAGGGCGGAGCGGCCGACCTTCATCATCACCACGGGTTTGCGGGCGCGGCGGGCGGCCTCCAGCGCCGCGAGGAAGCGTGGGCCTTCCCGCACGCCCTCGGAATAGGCGGCGATAACGTCCACCCCGTCATCCTCGGCCAGCCAGCCGATCACGTCGCCCAGCGTGACCTCGGCCTCGTTGCCCGTGGTGATCACGACGGGGGTGGCGATGCCCCGGTTGCGGGCGGCGACGAAGAGGTGGGTGCCATAGGCGCCGGACTGGCTGGCGATGCCGATCCGGCCGCGGCCGGGGAGAGGCTCCGCCGGCCAGCCGCTGTCGAAGGAAGAGGTGAAGATCGGGAAGTAGCCGAGTGGGGCGTTGAAGAGGCCGAGGCAGTTGGGGCCGAGCAGGCGCATGCCGTGGCGGCGCGCCGTCGCGACCAGGCGGTCCTGGGCCTCGCGCCCGGCTTCGTCCACCTCGGCGAAGCCGGCGGTGAAGACAATGGCGGCGGGGCAGCCGCGGCGGCCCAGGGCGTCCACCGCCTGTTCCGCCATGGCGCCGGGAACGGCCACGACGGCGGCATCCGGCGTGCCGGGGAGGGAGGCGACATCGGGGAAGGCCGGGAGGCCCTGCACGCGGTCGCGCTTCGGGTTCACCGGCCAGAGGGCGCCGGCGAAGCCACGCTGGATCATGTTGGAGAGGGGGCGACCGCCGATGCGGGTTGGCTCATCGGAGGCGCCGATGATGGCCACGCTGCTGGGTGCCACCATCGGCCGTAGCGATCCGAAGCTCGCGGCCATCCCGTCATTGGACCTGGACATGCCCCCTCCCTTCCTTGTCTCGCCGGGAACGCTGCGCCGAATGGAGAGTGTCGACAAGAGGTTGGCCGGAGGCCGGCCGCCCTGCGGCGCTACCACATGCCCCCGCCTTTGAGTGTGCTGGGACGGCTTCGGGCGACCTGGCGAAGGCGCTGCTGAACCGATGAGCCGAGTTGGGCGGAAGGGCTGGGTGCGGGCTCTCCGTTGGGCGGGCGTTTCTTCAAATAAACAAAAAAAATACAAATCACCCAGTTGGCTGCGGGTGACGGGCATGGTGGCGGGTGATCTGGCGAGCGGGAATACGAATATTCGTGTATCTGCGGCTGCATATTAGCCTTGCTGTCGCCAGGAGTGGTGTGTTTGTATCCAAGAAAGCGGCCGGCCAGCAGTGCAGAAAAAGGCCGGGGGAGGAAAGCATGGTCAGGCTCTGGGCGTTTCTGGCCCTTGTCGCCGTTGTTCTCGGGACGCCGGCGCGGGCTGCTTACCCGGATCGGCCGGTGACGATGGTGGTGGCCTTCGCGGCCGGCGGCGGGACGGATATCGCGGCGCGTACCGTGGCGCGCTTCATGTCGCAGCGGCTGGGTCAGCCGATCGTCGTGATCAACAAGCCTGGTGCGGGGGGTGAGATCGGCTTCACCTATCTCGCCCGTTCGGCACCCGACGGATACACGCTGGGCTTCATCAATACGCCGAATCTTGTGACGATCCCGCTGGAGCGGCAGGCGCAGTATCATCTGCGGGACTTCGCGCCGATCGCCAATGTCGTGGACGACCCGGGCGGAATCTTCGTGCGGGCCGACAGCCGCTACAAGTCGCTCAAGGACCTGCTCGACCAGGCACGGTCCAGGCCCGACGGCATCTCCTATGGCACGACCGGCGTGGGTTCGGACGACCATCTCTCGATACTGGCGCTGCAGGGACTGACCGGCATCCGCATGACCCATGTGGCGTATAACGGTTCCTCGGCCGTGCGGCAGGCGCTCATGACCGGCGAGATCGCGGTTGGCGCGCTCAATATGGGCGAGGGCGCGGCGGATGCGCGGCAGGGTCTGATCCGCTCGCTTGGCCAGATGGGCGTGGAGCGCTGGCCGGGCGCGCCCGAGGTGCAGACGCTGCGCGAGATGGGCCTGAACGTGGTGGAGGGCTCGATGCGCGGCCTTGCGGCGCCAGCGGGCACGCCGCGCGAGGTGCTGCGTGTCCTGGCCAGTGCCGCGGAAGCGGCGATGCAGGATCCCGAGTTCAGGCGCCTGGCCGACCAGCAATATCTGCCGCTGCGCTATCTCGGGCCCGACGAGTATCTCACCGAACTCCAGAAGCTGGGCGAGCACTACTCGCGGCTCTGGGAAACCTCTCCCTGGCGCGAGTGAAGGCAGGACCTTCCGCCGGGATCATCGCAGGAAACAGGAGAAAGACAGTGTCCAGCGTGCAAGTCCGCAAGCTTAGCCCGGTTATTGGAGCGGAGATGGTCGGTGTCGACCTGACGAGGCCGATCGGCGACAATCTCTTCAACGAGATCCGCCAGGCCTGGAACGACGCGAATGGCGTGCTGGTGCTGCGTGACCAGAACATCACGCCCGAGCAGCACATTGCCTTCAGCGCCCGCTTTGGCGATCTGGAGAAGCTGGAGGGCCACACGGTCGCCAAGTACCTGCTGCCCGGCCATCCCGAGATCTACCGCGTCTCGAACAAGGTGATCGACGGAAAGCCACAGGGGCGCAAGGGCGCGGGCACCTACTGGCATTCCGACATGTCCTATGACGAGACGCCGCCCAAGGCCTCCCTGCTGCACGCGATCGAGGTTCCGCCCTATGGCGGCGACACGATCTTCGCCTGCATGTATGCGGCCTATGAGGCGCTGTCGGAGCCGATGAAGGCCTTCCTCGGCAATCTGCGCGCGGTGCATGACTTCCGGGTTGCGAGCAAGACGGGTTTCCGCAACGAGGTCATCACCCAGCAGGAGTTGCAGACCGTGCCGGAGCAGACGCATCCGGTGGTCCGCACCCATCCCGAAACAGGCCGCAAGGCACTCTTTGTGAATGAGGGCTTCACCTCCCACATCGTGGGGCTGAGCAGGGCCGAGAGCGATGCGATCCTGGCCTTCCTGTACAAGCACACGACGCAGCAGGAATTCCTGTACCGCCATGTGTATCGCGAGAAGGACCTGGTGATCTGGGACAACCGCTGCACCATGCATTACGCGGTCATGGATTATGATGGGCTTGGCGACCGCTACATGCACCGCTGCACGGTGATCGGCGAGCGGACAAACTGAGGGCATTCCGCCCCGGGGAACCGGCCGGGAAATAGGTAGGGCGGCGCGGCGGTCGAAGGATCGCCGCGCCGTTCGCGTCAGGGGGCATTCTCCGGCGAGGTAGAATCGGAGGTGGCCCGGAAGGCGATGCGGGCGATGCGGAGATGCGTTCTCATCACCTGCTCCGCCAGCACGGGGTCGCGCTGCCGGATGGCAAGGAGCAGGTCGCGGTGGTGCTGGCGGCTTCGCCGCAGCTCCGCCTCACCATATCCATAGAACAGGCCGATGATCAGCGGCGCGTCCACCAGCGCCTCCGCCATCTTGGTGAGGCGTGGTGAGCCTGCGGATTGCAGGAGCAGGCGGTGAAAGCGGTTGTTGGCGAGCTGGAGGTCGCGCAGGTACTCGTCGGGCTTCTCGGTGCCGAGGCGGTCCATCTCCTCCGCCAGCTGTTCGAGTTCCGCGAGCTGCTCGGGCGTCGCATTGCGCGCGGCAAGGCCGGCTGCGTGGCTCTCCACGAGGATGCGGAGGTCGAAGACCTCCTCCAGATCGTGCCGGGTCCATTCCGCGACGATGGCCCCACGGCGGCCCTGGCCGATCAGCAGCCCGTCATTCACCAGCCGCTGCAAGGCCGCGCGGACAGGCGTGCGGCTGAAGCCCGTCTCCTGCGCCACATGCTCTTCCTTGAGCCGGAGGCCCGGCGGGTAGCTGCCCGTCACGATGCGGCGGCGGAGCAATCCATAGACCGACTCCGTTGCGCTGATGCCGGACCGGCCCGTGCCGCTGGTTTCGGGCGGGTCGAGGCTCATGCCAGCCCAGGACGAAGGAGGGGTGCTCTTGTCGTTCACGCGCCGAAACTGGCCGCCTGGCAGGGGGTTGGCTAGAGCATTGTCGGCTGGGCCGAGTCTGGGTGTCGGGCCATCCGCTCCGGCGCGGATGGCGCCGGAGCGGCTCAGGGCTGCCCGCTGCTCTCCTCCCCCTCCTCGTCCTCGTCCTCCTCGTCGTAGGCAACCTCGGCACCGCCGACCACGGCGAGGCAGTCGGCATAGGTGGAGAGGATCCAGTCGCGGCTGTGTTCCGCCTTGTCCGCAGCGGATTCCATGATGATTCGGAGCAGGGCGAGGGCCACCGCTGGCTCGCTGTCGCCCTCGATGTCGATTTTCGGCAGGTCGGACATGGTCCATCCCTTCATAGCGCGGTGAAGCGAGTCCTACGCCTCAGCCTGGGACAGGGATGCAGCCCGGCGGGTGGATCGCGAGGAGTTGGGGTGAAGGCGGCTGGGCAAATAACTGCAAATCGTTCTCAACCGCGTTGCATCCCCTGTGCATGTGCGATATGGGCAGATCTCCGACTGACGTGGCTCGGTCCCGGCGCCCCCCGCCGGGCCGCATTTGCCCTTCCGGGGCCGCGGGGGGGGGGCGGGGCGGGGGGGG
>NZ_JBNBZS010000059.1:0-2491 GCF_049629625.1 Roseomonas chloroacetimidivorans
CAAGGACGCGCAGCATGCCTCTGCCCCGCCCCATCCGGTTCCTGCCCATGCTGATACTGGCGGCAGGACTGGTTCAGGCGCCGGCCATGGCCCAGGGCCAAGCTGCTGGTCCGGCTGCCGGGCAAACAGCTGAACCGGCGCGGGACGAGCCGCCCGGCCAGCCGGCCGCGAAGCCTGTATCGGTGGAGCTGAACCGGCTGGAAGCCCGCAATGAGGGCTGCCGCGTATGGATCCGGGTGGCCAATCCGGGCGCCGCGGTGGATCCGCTACGGCTGGATCTGGTGATCTTCGGCAAGGACTCAGTGGTGAATCGCCGCCTTGCCCTCGATCTCGGACCTTTGCCGGCTGACAAGACCATGGTGCGGATCTTCGACCTGGCAGGCACGGCCTGCGATGGAGTCGGCACCATCCTGCTGAATGACGTGCTGGCCTGCGGGCCGGAGACGCCCGCCGCCTGCCTGTCCCGCCTCGCGGTCAGCTCGCGCGTCCAGGGCGTGGCGCTGGAGAAGTAAGGCCATGAACCCCACCACTTCGGCCACCCCCGTGGCCCCGGCCACTCCCCTGGCCCCGGCTGCCCCTGTGGCTGCGGTCGATCCCGCGATGGCCGAGACGTCGGCGGCCCCGGCTATGCCTGTTACGCCGCCCGGCGCCGGGTCTGCCGCGCCGGACCTGGCCCATGCGGCGGTCGCGCACGATCTTTCGCCACTCGCGCTCTTCCTGCAGGCCGACCCCATCGTGAAGGGGGTGATGCTGCTGCTGCTCGTCGCCTCCATCGCCTGCTGGGGCATCATTATCGAAAAGATCATCGCCGCCCGCCGCCTGCGGGCGGAAACGCGCCGGCTGGCGGGCGCCGCCTCCGGCGCGGTAACGCCGGATGGGGGCCTGGCCGCCGAGGTGATCCGCGCCGGCGCCCGCGAGTGGCATGACGGGCGCGACCCGGCGGAGAGCCGCGGCGAGTACCGGGAGCGGATGGAGCATGCGATGCGCGCCCCGCTGATTGCCGCCTTCCGCGCGGCGGAGCCGGGGTTGCCGCTGCTGGCCACCATCGGCGCTGTGGGCCCCTTTATCGGCCTGTTCGGCACGGTCTGGGGCATCATGAATTCCTTCAGCGGCATCGCGGCCAGCGGCGATACCAGCCTGGCCGTGGTGGCGCCGGGCATTGCGGAGGCGCTGTTCGCCACCGCCGTGGGCCTGGTCGCGGCCATTCCCTCGGTGATGGCCTATAACCGCTTCACCGTGACTTTCTCGCGGCTTCGACAGGCTGGCATGGCTTCCATCGCGGAGTTGGCGGCGGGCATGGCGCGGCGGCCGGCGCCCGGGCGGGTGCGGGACGACATGCCCCGCGCGGCGCAGGCGGCGGAGTAGCGCGGGATGGCCATGTCCATGGGCGGACGCGGCGGGGATGACGATGATGCCCTGCCGATGGCCGACATGAATGTCACGCCGCTGGTGGACGTCATGCTGGTGCTGCTGATCGTCTTCATGGTGGCGGCACCGATGATGACGGTGGGCGTGCCGGTGAACCTGCCGAAGACCGCCGCGGCGCGCACCGCTTCCTCCAACCCGCCGGTGGTGCTGACGGTGGCGCCGGGGAACAAGCTGTATATCCGGCAGGACCCGGTGACGGAGGAGGAGCTGACGCAGCGGCTGGTGGCGCTGCACGCAGCCGATCCGGAGGCGCCGGTGCATGTGCGCGGCGACCGCTCGGTGCCCTATGGCGACGTGCTCAGGGTCATGGGCCGGGTTTCGCGCGCTGGGATCACCAAGGTGTCCCTGATCGCCGAGGCTGACGCGAGCGCGCCCGCCATGCAGGCGCGCTGAGGCGCCGCGTGGACCATCTCCTCGCCGAACGGCCCCCCGAGACGCGCCGGGCGCTGCCGCCGATGCCGCCGCCCGCGGCGCCGGCCGGGCCTGCGCCGGCGGTGCTGGCTGCGGCGATCCAGGCGGCCATCAAGGCCCCCGAGCCGGCCCCTCGGCCGGGCTGGCGGCGCTACCTGCGCCCGGCGGCCTGGGGGATTTCGGCCCTGATTCATGCCGGGGCGGTGGCGGTGATGCTGATGCCCTCCGCCCCGCCCGAGACGGGCGAGCCGCTGATTCAGGTGGAGACGATGGCCCCGCCTGAGCCGATGCCGGCGCCGGAGCCGACCCCGGTGACCGAGCCGGCCGCCGCTGCGGCGCCGCCGGAGGTGGCTCAGGCCGCGCCGCCGCCCGATGCGGTGCAGCCCCCACCGCCGGATGCCGCGCCGCCTCCTCCGCCCGAGGCCGCGGCCCCGCCGCCGCCGGAGGCTGTGCAGCCGCCCCCGCCCGAGGCTGTGGCCGCCACGCCGGCTGAGGCCGCGCCCCCGCCGCCGCCCGATCCGGTGGAGGCGATCGAACCCGAGCTTCCGCCGCCCCCGGAGGAGCCCCCGGTGGAGGCGGCCCCGCCGGTGGAGACCGCGGAGCCCGTGCCGATGCCGCCTCCCCCCGCCCCGCCGCCCCCCCCCGGGCAGCA
>NZ_JBNBZS010000060.1:0-16858 GCF_049629625.1 Roseomonas chloroacetimidivorans
CGCGCCGCGGCCTACCCCGCCGCCGCAGCCGCGCCGGCCGCAGGTGGCGGAGCAGGCGCCGGTGCAGCCCTATGCGCCGCCCGCGGCCCCAGTGGCACCTGTGGCGCCGACGCCTGCCCCGGCGGCGGCGCCAGCGCGCGCCTCCTCCGTGCCGCCCAGCTATGTCGGGATGATCCAGGCGGCGCTGGCGCGGGTGCAGCGCTACCCCATGGGTGCGCGGGCCCGGCGCGCGGAGGGGGTGGTGATGATGCGCTTCACCCTGGCCCGGGATGGGCGGGTGGTGACGGCGCGCATGGTCCGCAGTTCGGGCGACGAGGATCTGGACGCGGAGGCCGAGGCGATGCTGCAGCGGGTGAACATGCCGCCGCTGCCGAGCGACTGGGGAGAGGCGACCATGGATCTGGTGGTGCCGATCCGGTTCAGCCTTCGGCGGTGAAACAGGGCCGGGGGGACGTATCCCCCCGGCCTTCTTCTATGTTGGCTGCGTCACCGCTTCCCGCTTTCCATCCCCGCAGAGCCGCCGCACATCCGCCAGCAGCGCCGCACCGCTCCAATCCGCCGCGCCTTCCAGCCGTGCGCGTTCACGCCCTTCGCGGTCGATCAGGATGGTGGTGGGAAGGCCGCGGGCGCCGAGGGCGCGGCTGGCGGCGGAGTTGGGGTCCAGCCAGATGCCCAGGTTCTTGATGCCGGTGCGGGCATAGAAGGGCTCCACCTGGGCGCGGCCGTTGCGGTCGGAGGAGGCGGGGACGACCAGGATGTCCTCGGGCGCCAGCAGGGCGGCCAGCCGGTCCAGGGCGGGCATTTCCTCCACGCAGGGCGGGCACCAGGTGGCCCAGAGGTTCAGGACCAGGCCCTTGCCGGCAAAGGAGGCGATGTCGCGGGTCTTGCCCTCGGGGTCGGTGACGGTGAAGGCGGGGAGGGGCTTGGGGCCGTCCTCCTTTAACCTGCCGATGCTTTGCGCCTGTGCTGGACCTGGGGGCAGGGCCGCGCCTAGTGTCCCGCCGGCCAGCAGGGCCCCGATAAGGGTCGCTGCCTCGCGACGCCCGTAAGTCACCACCTGAGAGATCTCCCTTCCCGTGCCCGACGATCACGCCAAGCCGAACAATTCTGCCAACGCCGCTTGGGGCGGGCGCTACGCGGCCGGTCCCTCCGCCATCATGCAGGCGATCAATGCCTCGATCGGTTTCGATCGCAAGATGTGGCGGCAGGACATCAAGGGTTCGCTCGCCCATGCCGCGATGCTGGCGCATGTGGGGATCATCTCCGCAGAGGACGAGGTTGCGATCCGCAAGGGGCTGGAGGCCATCGGCAAGGAGATCGAGGCGGGCGGGTTCCCCTTCAGCGAGGCGCTGGAGGACATCCACATGAATATCGAGGCGCGGCTGACCGAGCGGATCGGCGAGGCCGGCAAGCGCCTGCACACGGCGCGTTCGCGGAACGACCAGGTGGCGCTGGATGTGCGGCTTTGGACGCGGGATGCGATTGACGGGCTGGATGCGCAGATCGCCGATGTGATGCGGGCGCTGGTGGAGCGTGCGGCGGAGCATGCGGACACGGTGATGCCGGGTTTCACCCATCTTCAGCCGGCGCAGCCCACCACCTTCGGGCATCATCTGCTGGCTTATGTCGAGATGCTGTCGCGCGACCGGGGACGGCTGGCGGATGCGCGCCGCCGGCTGAATGAGAGCCCGCTGGGGGCGGCGGCGCTGTGCGGGACGGGGTTCCCGATTGATCGCCACCTGACGGCCAAGGCGCTGGGCTTTGACGGGCCGACGCGGAACAGCCTGGATTCCGTGGCATCCCGCGATTTCGCGCTGGAATTCCTTTCGGCCTGCGCGATCTGCGCGACCCATCTCTCCCGCTTCGCGGAAGAGGTGGTGATCTGGACCAACCCCTATTTCAATTTCATCAAGCTGTCGGACGCCTTCACCACCGGCTCCTCCATCATGCCGCAGAAGCGGAACCCGGATGCGGCGGAGCTGGTGCGGGCGAAGCCCGGGCGGATCACCGGCGCGCTGGTCGGGCTGCTGACGGTGATGAAGGGCCTGCCCCTGACCTATGGGAAGGACATGCAGGAGGACAAGGAAGGCATCTTCGACGCGGCGGAGAACCTGGCCCTGGCCCTGGCCGCGACGGCGGGGATGGTGCGCGACATGCAGCCAGTGGCCGCACGGATGGAGGAGGCCGCAGGGGCCGGCTTCTCCACCGCGACGGATCTGGCGGACTGGCTGGTGCGCGAGTTGAAGCTGCCCTTCCGCGATGCCCACCATGTCACCGGGCGGCTGGTCGCGAAGGCGGAGAGCAAGAACCTGGACCTGTCCGGCCTGACCCTGGCGGAAATGCAGGCGGTGGAGCCGGGCATCACCGAGGGGGTGTTCGACGTGCTGTCGGTCGGGGCCTCGGTACGGTCGCGCATCTCCTATGGCGGAACGGCGCCGGCGAATGTGGCGGCCATGGCGCAGGAATGGCGGGAGAAGCTGGCATGAGGGCGGCGGCCGGGCTGGGTCTCGGGCTGGGGGTGCTGCTGGCGCTGGCGGGCTGCGGACGGGTAGGACCCATCCGGGCGCCGGGGCCGGCCAGCGAGATCATCTATCCGCGCCCCTATCCCTATTTCCCGCGCGACGCCTCCCAGCAGGCGCCCTCCACCTCGGAGGCCGGGCGGTCTTCCGTGCCGGACAACCTGCCGGTCGCGCGGCCGGCGAGCCCGCGCTGAGCAGGAGAGCAGCGGATGCGCGGCCTCTCGCTGGTCCTGTTGGCAGGCGGTGCGGTGGGGGTGATCGCGACCTTCGTGCTGGCGGCGATGGGTGACACAACGGGGGCGATGCGGGCGGCGACGGGCGCCTGCTCGGCCCTGATTCTCGGGATGGTGCTCCACCGGCGCGGGTGAGATGGGCCCGCGCAGGGCTGGAATGCGGGCTTACCGGTTGCGGCCTGCGGAAGGGGCACCGATATGGGGCGCTGCGCAGGGCTGTGCCTTGTGCCTCGCTCTTCCCGCCGCGCCGACCCCCCGCGCCACGTCGTGCCCCGAAGCACGCTGCCGCGTCCAGGCGCCGCTTTTTCTTGGACGCCTGCTTCATGTCTTTCGACACTCTTCCCACGCCGCTTCGCGATGCGCTTTCCGCCCGCGGCTATGCCAATCCCACCCCCGTGCAGGCCGCCGTGCTGGCCGATGGCACCGCGGGGCGCGACCTGCTGGTTTCGGCCCGGACCGGGTCGGGCAAGACGGTGGCCTATGGGCTGGCCCTGGCTGGCAATCTGTTGGGCGACGCCGCCCGCCTGCCGCCGCCCGGTGCGCCGCTTGCGCTGATCGTCGCACCGACGCGCGAACTGGCGCTGCAGGTGAAGGCGGAGCTGAGCTGGCTCTACGGGCCGGCCGGTGGGCGCGTGGCTTCCTGCGTCGGCGGCATGGACCCGGCGACGGAGCGGCGCGTGCTGCAATCGGGCGCGCAGATCGCCGTGGGCACCCCTGGCCGCGTGCGCGACCATATCGAGCGCGGCAACCTGAAGACCGACGCCATCCGGGCCGTGGTGCTGGATGAGGCGGATGAGATGCTGGACCTCGGCTTCCGCGAGGAGCTGGAGGCGATCCTGAGCGCGCTGCCGGAGGGGCGGCGGACGCTGCTGTTCTCGGCCACGGTGCCCACCGGCATTGCGAAGATGGCCAAGCAGTTCCAGCGCGACGCGCTGCGGATCGAGGCGACCTCCGGCGACGAGCCGCATGGCGATATCAGCTATCGCGCCGCGCTGGTTTCCCCGGGCGATGTGGAGCGGGCCGTGGTGAATGCGCTGCGGCTGGAGGATGCGCCGATCTCGATGGTGTTCTGCGCCACCCGGGCAGCGGTGAACCGGCTGCACGGGAACTTGGCGGAGCGTGGCTTCGCGGCGGTGGCGCTTTCGGGCGAGCTTTCACAGGCGGAGCGGACGCGGGCCTTGCAAAGCCTGCGTGACCGCAAGGCGCGCATCTGCGTGGCCACCGATGTGGCGGCGCGCGGCATTGACCTGCCGGAGCTGGACCTGGTGATCCATGCGGAACTGCCGCGTGATCCCGAGACGCTGTTGCACCGTTCAGGCCGCACGGGCCGGGCGGGCCGCAAGGGCGTGAGCCTGCTGATCGTGCCGCCTGCCCGCCGCCGCCTGGCGGAGCGGCTGCTGCAGGTTGCGAAGGTGGACGCGGTCTGGGGGCCGGCGCCTTCCGCCGAGCAGGTGCGGGCAAAGGATGCCGAGCGCATCGCGGCCCGCGCGACGGAAATCCTGGGGGAAGAGGCTGCGGAGGAGGATCTGGCGATCGCCCGGACGATCACCGGCCTGTCCGGCGATCCGGCGGGGTGGAGCCGATCGGAAGGTGATGCGGCGCCTTCGGGTGTCGATCCGCTCGCCCTGGCGGCGGCCCTGGTGAAGATGCTGCGCGCGCCGCTGCCGGCGCCCGAGGAGTTGTCTTCGGTGGGTGAGCGGCCGCGCCGTGGGCCCGTAGCCGACGGGCCGCGCGGCTTCGGGGCGGATGGTGGTCCTCACCGGAGTGCCGGTGGCCCGCCCCCACCTTCCGAGGGCGTGTGGTTCCGCGTGGGCGTGGGGCGTGACGGCCAAGCCGATCCGCGCTGGCTGTTGCCCTTCCTGTGCAAGCGGGGCGATGTGTCGCGCAACGAGATCGGGCGGATCCGCATCCTCGGGCATGAGACGCAGGTCGAGGTGGCGCCCTATGCGGCGGCCCATTTCGCGGAGAATGCGCGCAAGCCCGGCGGCGAGGACGCGCATATCCGGGTGGAGGCGATGCAGCCGCTTCCGCGGGCGCCCCGGCGGAAGCGCGCCTGACGCGCGTGCCGTTTTCCGGGATGGCGGTTGCCATCCCGGGCCGGTTCATGCTGCCGCGGGCAGCAGCATGACAAGCTTGTGGCCGGGATGGGCCGCCGGAACCAGGGTGACCTGCTCGTAGCGCAGAGTGCCGTGCTGCGGGTGGTTGAAGCGCCGCGCGCCGCCCTCCCGCGCCAGGACGGCATGACTGTTCCAGAAACGCGCGAAGGTATCGCTGCTGCGCAGCAGTTCCTGCACCAGGGCCTGCATGGCGGGATCCTCGGGATCATGGGCGGTATCGGCGCGGAATTCGGCCAGCAGGCGGCGTGCGCGGTTATCCCAGTCCTCGATGAAATCGCGTGCTGCCGCGTCGCGGAACACCCAGCGCAGCAGGCAGGTCTCGCCGCTTCCGAACCAGGGCGCGAAGAGGCGGCCGGCCGGCACGTTCCAGCCACGGACATGCCAGAGCCGGTCGAGCAGATAGGCCGGGGCTTCGGTGGTCCGTAGCACAGCCAGCAACTCGGGCGGGGCCGTGTCGGGCTCGGCGGTGGCGGCGGGTGGGGCCGGATCGCGGCGGCGCGCCAGTTCGAAAAGATAGGTGCGCTCCGGCGGGCTCAGGCGCAGCGCATCGGCTAGCCGCGCCAGGGCGGCGGCGGAAAGGGCAATGTCCCGCCCCTGCTCGACCCAGGTGTACCAGGTGGTGCTGAGGCCACAGAGCTGGGCCACTTCCTCCCGCCGGAGGCCGGGTGTGCGGCGGCGCCCCAGCGGATTGGTCGGCTGCCCCGCGAGAGCGGGGGCGAGCGCCTCTCTATGGGCGCGGAGGAAGGCGCCGAGGAGGCGCCGCTGCTCGGCTGCGATCGGCATGGGGGAAGAGAAGATACCAGTATATCCGCCCCGATTATACCGGCTTGCGGGCCGGTGCAGAAAGGCCGCCTAACCCCGGAGAGACAGGCCATGAGCGCGTCACAGCATGAATTCGCCGCCACGCAATACGGTGTACGGGCCAAGGACTACGTGACCAGTATCGTTCACAGCAGCGGCGCCGACCTGGATCAGATCGAGGCCGAGTTGCGCGGTCAGCGCACGGCCCGCGTGCTGGACCTGGGCTGCGGGGGCGGGCATGTCAGCTATCGCGCGGCGCCGCATGTGGCCGAGGTCGTCGCCTGCGATGTAACGCCGGACATGCTGAAGGCGGTGGCCGACACGGCGGCCGAGCGGGGCTTCTCCAACATCGCCGTGCGGCAGGCGCCGGCGGAGCGGCTGCCCTTCGAGGATGCATTTTTCGACTTCGTCCTGTGCCGCTTCACCGTGCATCATTGGCAGGACATGGAGGCCGGGCTGCGGGAGGCGCGGCGGGTGCTGAAGCCTGATGGCCGCGCGATTTTCGTCGATACCGTCGCACCTGGGGATCCCGTGCTGGATACGCATTTGCAGGCGGTCGAGCTGTTGCGGGACGCGTCCCATGTCCGGAACTACACCGTCGCGGAGTGGGTTCCCGCCCTGTCGCGCGCCGGCTTCATGGTGGAGGGGCTGACGCTGCGCCGGCTGCGGATGGAGTTCCCGAGCTGGATCGCCCGCACGCGGGCCCCCGCGAAGCATGCCGAAGCCATCCGGTCCCTTCAGGATGGGGCGCCGCCGATCGTGCGGAGGCATTTCGCCCTGGGAGAGGATGGCAGCTTCGATCTGGAGGCGGTGACCTTCCTCGCGCGGCCTCGCTGAGCGGGGCGGCGGTTCTCCGGCTGGTCACCGGCGGCGGCGCAACTCGCTGAGGCGCAACGCGCCGATGGCCTGCGCGATTCCGAAATAGGTGGCCAGCCCCGCCGCGACGTAAACCGCGAGCACCACCAGGCGTGCCGTCGATCCCACCGCCTCCGGCATCACCATGCGCAGGACCAGCAGCACGATCGTCATGGCCAGGGTGGCGATGAGCAGGCGCGGCAGGCGGCGGCGCAGGCGGCGGTCGGGGCGCCACTGGTTGCGGCGGCGCAGGAGCCAGGCCAGGACGATGACGTTGACCCAGGCGGAGATGCCGGTTGCCAGGGCGATGCCGACATGGGCGAGGAAACGCGTGAGGATCAGGTTCAGCGCGAGATTCAGCACCACGATGCAGAGGCCGACCTTCACGGGGGTGGCCGTGTCGCCGCGCGCGAAGAAGCCGGGGACATAGGCCTTCACCAGGATGAAGGCAGGCAGGCCAAGGGCATAGACGGTGAGGGCGGCGGCCGTTGCGGCCGCTTCCAATTCTCCAAAGGCGCCACGGAGGAAGAGGGCGGCGATGATGGGCCAGGCGAGCACGGCCTGGGCCGCGGCCGCGGGCAAGGCGAGTGCGAGGGAGAATTCCAGGGCCCGGTTGATCGTGCGATGGGCGGAAAGTGGCTTTCCGCCGCGGATCTGCTTCGCGAGCAGCGGCAGCATCGCCGTGCCGACGGCGGCGCCGATGACGCCGAGCGGAAGCTGGCCGATGCGGTCCGCGTAATAGAGGTAGGACACGGCGCCGGGCGGCAGGAGGGAGGCGATGATGACGTCCACCGCCAGGTTGAGCTGGGTGACGCCGGCGCCGACGAGGCCGGGCAGCATGCGGCGGAGCACATCCCGCACCTCGGGCGTGAGGCGGGGGAGCGAGATGATCCGCATGGGCATGCCGGCGCGGGCGGCGGCGATCCAGACCAGGAGCAGCTGCGCGGCGCCGGAAATGGTGACGCCCCAGGCAAGGGCGTGGCCGGGCGTCGCGACGTAGGGCGTGAGCGCGAAGAGCGCGGCCATGGAGAGAAGATTGAACAGGATGGGCGCACCGGCGGCGGCGGCGAAGCGGTCCAGCCCATTCAGTACGCCGGAGATGAGCGCGGTGAGGCAGATGAAGACGAGATAGGGGAAGGTGATCCGCGTCATCTCGACCGCGAGCTGGAAGCGGACCGGTTCATCCGCGAAGCCTGGGGCAAGGACGTGCAGCACTTGGGGCATGAAGACGAGGCCGAGGCCGGTGAGCAGGGTCAGCCACAGCGTCATCAGCGTGGACATGCGCTCCGCCAGGGCGCGGGCCTGGGCGGGGCCGTTCAGGGTGAGCGTGGCGGCGAAGGCGGGGACGAAGGCGGCGTTGAAGGCGCCTTCGCCGAAGAGCCGCCGGAAGAGGTTCGGCAGCTTGAGTGCGATGAAGAAGGCATCCGCGATCGGGCCGGCGCCGAGGCTGGCCGCGATCAGCATGTCACGCAGGAAGCCGAGAAGGCGGCTGGCCATGGTCCAGCCGCCGACGGTGAGGATGCCCTTCAGCACGCGGTGGGACGGGTCAGCGTGGCGGCAGGAAGCCGACCAGCTCCTCCGCCTTGTTCACGATCGGCTCCGCGATGGCGCGGGCGCGGTCGGCGCCCTTTCGCAGCAGCGAATCCACGGCGCCGGGATCGGCCAGCAAGCGGCGGGTCTCATCGGCGATCGGGGTGAGATGGGCGACGAGCGCATCCGCCAGCACGCCCTTGAAGGTGCCGAAACCCTGGCCGCCATACTCGCGCAGCACATCTTCCGGCGTGGTGTCGGTGATGGCGGCGAGGATGCCGACGAGGTTGCGCGCCTCCGGGCGGCCTTCCAGGCCCTGGACCTCGGAAGGCAGGGGCTCGGGGTCCGTCTTCGCGCGGCGGATCTTGAGGGAGATGGTGTCGGCATCATCGGTCAGGTTGATGCGCGACTGGTCGGAGGGATCCGACTTGCTCATCTTCTTCGTGCCGTCGCGCAGCGACATCACGCGGGCGGCGACGCCCATGATGTGGGCGTCAATATGCGGGAAGAAATCCACGCCGTAGTCGTGGTTGAACTTCTCAGCGATGTCGTTCGCCAGCTCCAGGTGCTGCTTCTGGTCCTCGCCCACCGGCACGCGGGTGGCGTGATAGGCGTGGATGTCGGCGGCCATGAGGTTCGGATAGACATAGAGGCCGCTGCCCGCATTCTCGCGATCCTTGCCGGCCTTGTCCTTGAACTGGGTCATGCGGTTCAGCCAGCCGATGCGGGCGACGCAGTTGAAGATCCAGGCCAGGCGCGTATGCGCGTGCACATGCGACTGCACGAAGAGGATGCAGCGGTTCGGGTCGAGCCCGCAGGCGAGCAGGGCGGCGGCCATGTCACGCGTCTGGCGCGTCAGCTCCTTCGGGTCCTGCCACTGCGTGATGGCGTGCTGGTCCACCACGCAGAAGATGCTCTCATGCGTGTCCTGCATCGGTACCCAGTTGCGGATGGCGCCCAGATAGTTACCGAGGGTCGGGACGCCAGACGGCTGGATGCCGGAGAAAACGCGCTGGGACATAGGGAGAAGGGCTCCTGGCCCGGCCGGCGGTTGGAGCGCCGGGGGCTTCGTTGTGTGGGGTTCGGTGTCCCCCTCCGGGCAGGCGGCGTCAAGGCGCCGGGCCCGGCTCAGGCGTGAGCCTGTTCCGTGGTGGCTAGAGCGGCGAGAAGCACCTGGCGTTCCACCGGCTTCGGAATGTGGCCGTTCATGCCCGCGGCCAGGCAGGCCGCGATCTGGTCGGGCATGGCGCTGGCCGAGATGGCCAGGATGCGCAGCCGGGCGGCCGGGCCGGGCAGGGCGCGGACGCGGCGGGTGGTCTCCAGCCCGTCCATCCCGGGCATCAGCACGTCCATCAGCACGAGGTCGGGCAGCGGGCCTTCCCCGGCCAGGACGGCGAGGGCAGCATGGCCGCTCGATACCTCCTCCACGCGATGGCCGGCACGTTCAAGCATGACGCGCAGGATGAGGCGGTTCACGGCCACGTCGTCCACGATCAACACATGCAGGCTTGTGGGGCAGATTAAGCCGGGCTCGGGCGCCGCCACGGGCGGCGGGGGCTCGCATTCGGGCAGAGGAAGCCAGGCCTCGAAGACACTTCCCCGGCCGCCCGGGGCGGTGCCGAAGCGGATGGAGCCATCCATTGCCTGGGCGAGACCGGCGGAGATGGCGAGGCCGAGGCCGGTGCCATCGCCCTTGGCGGCCTCCCGCGTCGCACGGGTGTAATCCTCGAAGAGGCGGCTGCGGAAATCCTCGGGCACGCCCGGGCCGTCATCGATGACGGTCATGATAAGGCCGCCCCCGGCGCGGCGGTGGACGGAGAGGGTGACTTTGCCGGCGGCCGGGGTGAACTTCACCGCATTTCCCAGCAGGTTGTGCAGGATCTGGCGCACCCGCAGCGGATCGCAGAGCACCGCCCGCGGCAGGTCGGGCGCGGCGTCCAGGCAAAGCTTCACGCCCTTGGCCTCGGCGGCGGCGCGGGCGATGCCGGCGGCATCCTCCAGCAGCGGCGGAAGATGGGTGGGAACGGGCACCAGCTCCAGCCGCCCGGCCTCGATCGCGGAAAGGTCGAGCACGTCGTTCAGCAGGTCGTTCAGGTGGCGGCCGGCACGCTCCAGCAGGGCCGCGCGTTCCCGCTGCTCGCCGGTCAGATCGGGATCGGATTCGAGGAGCTGGGCGAGGCCAAGGACGCCATTGAGCGGGGTCCGCAACTCATGGCTCAGATGGGCGAGGAAGCGGGTCTTGCCGGCACTGGCGCGGTCGGCTGCGTCGCGAGCCGCGCGGAGGGCGGCATTGGCCT
Organism: Roseomonas chloroacetimidivorans; assembly: GCF_049629625.1. Taxonomy (NCBI): domain Bacteria; kingdom Pseudomonadati; phylum Pseudomonadota; class Alphaproteobacteria; order Acetobacterales; family Roseomonadaceae; genus Roseomonas; species Roseomonas chloroacetimidivorans. The sequence continues at coordinate 10,353 of NZ_JBNBZS010000060.1, forward strand.
CGAGCCCCTCCTTCTCGCGAAGCAGGGCCACGATGGCAAGGGCGGTGCTGCCGCCCAGGGCGGTTCCGACGATGACGAGGATGTCGAGCCAGAGACCGACGGGCAGGCCCTCTGCCGAGGCGTGGATGGGGCCGAGGATGAGAAAGGGAACCCGGAGCAGATAAGCGCCCGCATTGGCGATGAGGATACCGATGATCAGGGGAAGCGAGCGCAACGGGCGCCGGGCGCCACCGCGTCGGAATTCCCAGGCGGCAGCAAGATAATAGACGGCCGCCACCAGGCCCATGGCGAAGACGCGGGCGCCGATACTGTCGTAGAAGGCCGGAACCTGGCAGGCGGCCAGCCAGGCCAGAGCCCCACCGGCTGTCAGGACGGGCCGGACGCGCAGGCCGTTGAACTGGCGGGCTCCCGCCCAGATCAGCCCGTAGCAGACTGCCATCAGGGCATTGCCGAGCTGGATCGAAAGGAGGTCAGGCACCAGCCCCCGCATCGCCAGCAGGGGCAGGGCGATGGCCGCTATCGAATGGCCGATGCCCCAGCTGGCAACAGCCATATCCCGGCGGTTCTGGACCCAAAGAAAGAGGAGGATGGCCCCGCAGGTCGCCGCCAGAGCGAAGCTGAGGACAAAGGCGGTCGGGGCGTGCAACAAACCTGCCGGCCTCCCCCGGCGCTTGCTGCCGTAAACTACGGCGGGCCGAAGGGTCAACGAAAAGTGAGGTGGCCTAAATCCCGACTGGTTCAGCGGTTTTTTCCGCCATGAGCGGTCCGGTGCTGCCTTTGCCCCTGGGGCCGGTTTCAGCCGGGTTCCCAGCCTCCAGGCGCCATCTCGAAACCGGCGAAGGTGAAAGCGGGGCTGACCGTGCAGCCCACCAGGGTCCAGGCGCCGAGGCTTTCCGCGGCCTGCCAATGGCCCTTCGGAACCACGGCGAAGAGGGCTTCGCCGGAGGAGAGGTCCGGGCCGAGGCGCTGGGCCACCGGGGAGCCGCCATCCGAGACGCGCAGGGCGAGGGGGGCGCCGGCATGCCAGTGCCATCCCTCGGCGGCATCCACGCGGTGCCAGTGGCTGCGTTCCCCGGCGGCGAGGAGGAAGAGGATGGAGGTGCCGGCGCCGCGGCTGCCATCGGGTGGGGTGTCGCGCCAGGTCTCCCGGTAATGGCCGCCCTCCGGATGGGGGCGGAGATCCAGGGCGGCGATGACGGTGGCGGGGTCCAGGCCGGGGTCGCGCAGGTTCATGCGGGGGCTGTGCTCGCCAGGGCGGGCAGGGCGGCGACCGAGGCGAGCCAGGCGGCGAGGTTCGGGCGGCTGTCGCGCCAGGGCTCGGCCGGGAAGCGCAGGTCGAGATAGCCGAGGGCGCAGGCGACCGCGACGGCGCCGACATCATTCAGGCCCTGGGGCGGGTCGGCTTCGAGGCGGTCGAGGCCGCGTTCGATGACCTTCTTCTGGCGGGCGTCGAACTTGGCGCGGCCCTCGTCCTGCGGCCAGGCCATCTGGACGCGGCGGGCCACGGCGGCGTCCAGGATGCCGTCGGCCAGGGCCTGCATGGTACCGGCGCGCAGGCGGGCAGGGCCGGCGGGCGGCATCAGGGGCGGGGCATCGCCGAGCGTGTCGAGATAGTCGCAGATCACCGGGCTGTCGAAGATGGCCGTTCCGTCTTCGAGGAGGAGGACGGGGATCTTGCCGAGGGGATTTGCGGCCAGGAGCTCCGGCGGGCGGTCCTGGGGGCTGGTCGGCACGATCTCGATCCCCGCATCAACGCCGCGCAGGATGGCGCAGGCGCGGACCTTGCGGGCGAAGGGGCTGCTGGAGGAGGCGAGGAGGCGCATGGGCGATTCCGTGTGGCTTTGGCGGCAGGTTAGGCCGGCGCACCCCATGCGGCGAGATGCCGGGGCTCAGCGCCCGGGAACCGCTGGAAAGCTTCCCTCGTCCGTCGGGCGCAAAGCCTCGAACAGCTCGGTGACATGGACGTAGTCGCGGTAGCCGCTGCGGGCGATGGTGCCGGCGGCGACCATGTCGAAGCGGCCATCGCGGAGATAGCGCTCGTCGATATGGACGCCGACGACCTGGCCGATGGTGAGGAAGCCGTTGCTCGGGCGTCCGTCCTGGTCGTGCAGTTCCATGGCATGGACGACGCGGCATTCGAGGGCGGCGGGGCTTTCCGCCACCCGGGGCGGGCGGACCAGGCGGCTGGGGGCGGCCTGGATGCTGGCGGCCTCGAACTCGCTCACCCCCTCCGGCTGATTGCCGGAGGAGGCGTTCATCGCCTCGAACAGCGCGCGGGTGGCGAGGCTGAAGGTGAATTCGCCCGTCGCGCGGGCATTGGCGGCGGAGTGCTTCAGCCCCTCGCTGCCGAAGGCGATCATCGGCGGCGCGTTATGGACGATCGCGAAGTAGCTGTAGGGGGCGAGGTTCGTGCGGCCCTGCGCGTCGATAGTGGAGATCCAGCCGATCGGGCGCGGGGCCACGATCGCCTTGAAGGGATCCCAGGGCAGGCCGTGGCCGTTTCTCGGTTCGTAGAACATCGGGGCTTCAGCCCTTGAAGACGTCCTTGGCCTTCCGGCGTTCGGCGAGCTGCTCCACATCCTTCGCGCGCAGGAAGGGGTTGGTGGCACGTTCCTGGTCCAGCGTGGTGGGGACGGTGGCCTTGCCCTCCTTGCGGAGGTGGCGGACCTCTTCGGCGCGGGCCTTCAGGGCGGCGTTGTCCGGCTCCACCGTCAGGGCGAAGCGGGCGTTGCTCTCGGTGTATTCATGGCCGCAGAGGACCAGTGTGTCGCCGGGCAGGGCGTCGAGCAGACGGAGCGCGCGGTACATGTCGGCGGGCGTACCCTCCAGCAGGCGCCCGCAGCCGAGGGAGAAGAGGGTGTCGCCGCAGAGCACCGCATGGGCATCGGCGATGTAGAGGGCGATATGGCCGAGCGTGTGGCCGGGGCTGTCCAGGACCTCGATCGTGGCGCTGCCGAGCGGCACATGGTCGCCAGGGCGCACGGAGAGGTCGAGCTTCGGCAGGCGGTGGGCATCGGCAGCGGCGCCCAGCACCTTGGCGCCGGTGGCCTTCACCACTTCCGCCACGCCGTCGATATGGTCGGGGTGGTGATGGGTCAGCAGCACCCAGTCCAGCCGGCCGGGCTCGGGCATGGTCTTCAGGGCGGCCAGATTCGGGGCGGCCTCGCCGGGATCGCAGAGGGCGACCAGGCCGGTGGCCTCGTCCCGCAGCAGCCAGGCATAGTTGTCGGAGAGGTTGGGCACGGCCCGGATCGTCCACGTCATCGCCTGTCTCCCTGGCTTCGGACATCCTATATCTACGTCATGGCCGCCGAGGTCCACTTCACCGCCCGCGGTTTGCAGGGCTTCTACGACGCGCCGCTGGGGGCGGTGACCCGGCGCATCCTGCGCGCGCGGCTGCGGCAGGTCTGGCCGGAGCTGACGGGGCGGGAGGTGCTAGGGCTGGGCCATGCCGGGCCCTATCTGCGCCTTTGGCGGCGCGGGGCGGCGCGACTGGTTTCGGCCACGCCCGCGACGCTGGCCGGGACCGGCATGTTGGCCTGGCCGCCCGATGGGCGTTGTGCCGCGACGCTGGCCGATGAGGACCGGCTGCCCTTCGCCGACCTGTCCTTCGACAACATCCTTCTGGTGCACGGGCTGGAGGCGGCGGAGAACGCCCGCCGGATGCTGCGCGAGGCTTGGCGGGTGCTGCGGCCTGAGGGGAGGCTGCTGGCGGTGGTGCCCAACCGGCGTTCGGTCTGGGCACATCTGGAGCACACTCCTTTCGGCCATGGGCAACCCTATTCCCCCGGCCAACTCGCCCGGTTGCTGGAGCGGTCGATGTTCGAGGTGGAGCGGCGGGAGGCGGCGCTTTTCATCCCGCCCTTCGGGTTCCGGCCGCTGCTGAAGGGCGCGCGGCTTTGGGAAGCGGCAGGCCGGGCCCTGGCGCCGCAATTCGGTGGCGTGACCCTGATCGAGGCGAAAAAGTCGGTTCTGGGGCTGATTCCGACCGCCCGGGCGCCTGCGCGGCCGCGGCGCGTGCTGGTGCCGCAGCCCGGCTGGGCGGTGGCGGATGAAGCCAGGGCGGGGGCCGTACGTTCTTCGGTATCGGCCGGGAAGGCGAGGGAGACGGGCTGACGAATTCCTCGCGTTTCCGGACGGGAATATCGAGGAATCGACGCCATGACACGCGTTTCGGCCCGGCCGTTCCTGGCGGCCGTGGTTGTTTTTTTGACTGCCGGCCCCGCCCTGGCGCAGAGCAAAGACGAGGCTGCCGGGCCGCCGCCGGTCGTTCATGTTCCACCGGCGCCGGGCGACAAACCCCTGGTCAGCGCCGCACCGGCCCCGACCGTGGTGGTGCCCGGCCAGCCTGCCGCACCGGGGGCGGTGGTGGTTCAGCAGCAGCCCTCGCAGGTCCAGATGGTGCCGGGAGTCGTCCTGCCGCCGGGCAGCGCGATTCCGCCGGGCATGGTCCAGACGGGCACGGTGATGGTGCAGCCCCAGCGGCCCGCCGGCAATGCGCGCGTGGGGCGACTGCAATGCGACGTCTCCGGCGGCGTCAGCTTTGTTTTCGGCTCCACCCGCAATCTGTCCTGCGAGTTCCGGCCGGCCAATGGGCCTGTGGAGCGCTATGTCGGCGAGATCCGGCGTTTCGGCGTCGATATCGGCGTCACGGGCCGCGGCACGATGCTGTGGGATGTCGTGAGCACCGGCCAGAATATCGGGCCGGGCAGCCTGGCGGGCAATTATGGTGGCGCGTCGTCCAATGTGTCGGCGGGCGTGGGCGTCGGCAGCGCGGTGCTGGTCGGCGGTAGCGGGAGTCAGGTGACGCTGCAGCCGCTGGCCATTGAGAGCAGCACCGGGGTGAATCTGGCTGCCGGCATCGCGGAACTGAGCCTGCGCTCCGCGGGGTGAGGGAACACGCCCCAAACTTGAAGAGAAAGATAAGGGGCCCGGGGAGAATTCCTTCTCCCCGGCTTTTTTCCCCTTAACGCGTCGGCCGCGGCTGATCGCCTGAATAGTCGTAGAAGCCGCGCCCGGTCTTCCGGCCGAGCCAGCCGGCCTCGACATATTTCACCAGAAGCGGGCAGGGCCGGTACTTGCTGTCGCTCATGCCCTGGTAGAGCACCTGCATGATGGAAAGGCAGGTATCCAGGCCAATGAAATCCGCCAGTTCCAGCGGACCCATGGGCTGGTTGGTACCGAGCTTCATGCCGGTATCGATGGAGACGACATCGCCCACGCCCTCATGCAGGGCATAGACGGCTTCGTTGATCATCGGCAGCAGGATGCGGTTGACGATGAAGCCCGGGAAGTCCTCGCTGGTCGCGGTGGTCTTGCCCATGCGGCGGGCGAGGGCTTCGACGGCCTGGTAGGTGGGCTCATCGGTCGCGATGCCGCGGATCACCTCCACCAGCTTCATCACCGGCACCGGATTCATGAAATGCATGCCGATGAAGCGCGCCGGGCGGTCGGAAGCGGCCGCGAGACGGGTGATGGGAATGGAGGAGGTGTTGGTCGCGAGGATCGCGGAGGGCTTCAGATGCGGGCAGAGCGACCCGAAGATGGACTTCTTCAGATCTTCCCGCTCAGTCGCCGCCTCGATGACGATGTCGGCATCCGAAAGGGCCGACATTTCGGTGCCGGTGGTGATGCGGGCGAGGGCCGCGTCGCGGTCCTCGGCCGAAAGGGCGCCCTTGGAGACCTGACGCTCCATGTTCTTCTTGATGGTGGAGAGCGCCTTTTCCAGCGCCTCCGCCTTCACGTCGATCATGGTGACGGCCAGGCCGGCCTGGGCCGCGACATGCGCGATGCCATTGCCCATCTGGCCGGCGCCGATGACGCCGACGGAGTTAATGCTCGGTTGGGTGCCGCCTGCGGCGGCGGGCGGCACCTCGCTCACTTGGAGAGCTCCGCCTCGAGCTCCGGGATCACCTTGAAGATGTCGCCGACCAGGCCGTAATCGGCGACCTGGAAGATCGGTGCCTCCTCGTCCTTGTTGATGGCGACGATGACCTTGCTGTCCTTCATGCCGGCCAGGTGCTGGATCGCGCCCGAGATGCCGAAGGCCATGTAGAGCTCAGGCGCGACGATCTTGCCGGTCTGGCCGACCTGCAGGTCGTTCGGCGCGTAGCCGGCATCCACCGCGGCACGGGAGGCGCCGACGGCGGCGCCGAGCTTGTCCGCGATGCCGTCCAGGATCTTGAAGTTCTCCGCCGAGCCGATGGCACGGCCGCCGGAGACGACCACGCGGGCAGCGGTCAGCTCGGGGCGCTCGCTCTTCACGATCTCGGCGCCGACGAAGGAGGAGACGCCCGGGTCGGCGGCGGGCTGCGCCGGCTCGATCGGGGCGGAGCCGCCCTCGGGGGCCGCCGGGTCGAAAGAGGCGGCGCGGACGGTGATCACCTTCTTCGCGTCCGAGGACTGCACCGTCGCCAGCGCGTTGCCCGCATAGATCGGGCGCACGAAGGTGTCGGCATCCACGATGCCCGAGATGTCGCTGATCGGCTGCACGTCGAGCAGCGCGG
>NZ_JBNBZS010000061.1:0-34406 GCF_049629625.1 Roseomonas chloroacetimidivorans
CCCGCTCCGCCTCACTCAGCTCAAGCGCAACCGCCCGACGTCCCATCCCGACCTCCTGGACTGGCCGAGAAGCCTCTCACCTCCCTTGAGCCGAATACAAGAACGAATTTCTGGTTCGGGACACTAGGCTCTGTGACCGGAATGGCTGGCTGAGCCATTCGGTGCTGCAACGGCCGCCAGCTGCGCGACCTGGGACGTTCTTCCGGTTTTCTGGGAGACACGGCCATGACCAGGACGAGCCTGGACGACGCCCAATGGGTGTCCCTGATGCTGGTGCTGCAGCAGATCCCGCTCGCGTGGAAGCGTGACGAAGCAGCGCTTCGCCGTTTCGTCGAGGCGGCGCTCTGGATCGGCCGGACCGGCCCGCCCTGGCGGCCCTGCCAGCCGAGCCTTTCGTCTATGCCGAGTGGCGCATCCGCCGTGTTGGGCTCGACTACCATGTCGATGTCGACGGCCACTATTACTCGGTGCCGCACCGGCTGCTGCGCCAGCAGGTGGAGGCCCGCGTCACCGCCCGGACAGTGGAGCTGTTCCATCGGGGCGAGCGCGTTGCGGTCCATGTCCGCGGCGGGCTGCGCGGCCGGCACACCACACTCGCCGAGCACATGCCGCAGGCCCACCGGCGCCATGCCGAATGGACGATCGAGCGGATCGGCCGCGAGGCCGCCGCCATCGGCCCGGCCACCGCGGCGCTGACGGCGATCATTCTCGAAAGCCGGCCGCATCCCGAGCAGGGATTCCGTGCCTGCCTCGGCATCCTGCGGCTGCTGCGGGCCTATGGGCGGGACCGGCTGGAGGCGGCCTGCACGCGCGGCCTGGAGATCGGCGCCCGGTCCTACGGCTCCATCCAATCAATCCTGCAGCACGGCCTCGACCGCCAGCCGGCGCCGCAGCCGACGCGCGGCAGCGAGGAGCTGCCGCTGCTGCACCCAAACATCCGTGGCTCTGGCTACTACCACTGAGGAGAACCAGCCTTGCTGACCCACCCCACCCTCGACCAGCTACACCAGCTCGGCCTCGCCGGCATGGCGCGGGCCTTCGAAGAGCTGCAGGCCAATCCACAAGGCGGCGAACTCGCCCCGACCGAATGGCTCGGCCTGCTGCTCGACCGCGAGATCGCCGAGCGGCACGACCGCCGGCTCAAGACCCGGCTGCGGTTCGCCAAGCTGCGCCACCAGGCCAGCGTCGAGGACATCGACTGGCGGACCAGCCGCGGCCTCGACCGCGCCCTGTTCCAAAAGCTCGCCCAGGGCGGCTGGATCGAGGCCCGGGAGAACCTGATCATCGAGGGCCCGACCGGCGTCGGGAAGTCCTGGCTGGCCTGCGCCCTCGGCCAGAAGGCCTGCCGCGACAATCACTCCGTGCTCTACCAGCGGGTGCCGCGGCTGTTCGCCGAACTCGGCCTGGCCCGCGGCGACGGCCGGCATGCCCGGCTGATGCGCACCCTCGGCGCGGTGAAGCTGCTCATTCTGGATGACTGGGGCCTCGAGCCACTCGGCCCGGAGCAGCAGCGCGACCTGCTGGAACTCGCCGAGGATCGCTACGGCCGTGGCGCCACGCTGATCACCAGCCAGGTTCCCGTCACGTGTTGGACAATGTGGTGAAATCCGTGATGAGGCAGGGTCGTCCCCTGGCCCGGGGTCGACACGGAACACGACCCGGATGCTCGGGCCATCGACCTCGATCCGCCGCACGAGGGTGCGGACGATGTCGCGCCGGGTTGCCCAGTCCGCCTCGTCCAGCTGGTCACAGCCCCTTCCATCTCTTTCGCCATGACCTACATATACGAAGGCCCACAGCAAATGACACAGTAAAAATAGGGCGCTACATACATCTCCCGGCAGCAACCCGGACGCCCCCGCCCGTTATAGAGCCCGTTCGATCATCACTAGTCTCCCCGCCGCCTCGCCGGACCCCTGACCGGCGGGGCGGTTCTCGTTCGGGCCGGGTGGTCCTTATGCTGGCCCCGACGCTACCCTCCGGGTCATGTGCAACCTCTACACGGCCAGGACCAACCAGCGCGCAATCCGCGATGCGGCCCGCTACGAGCGGGACCTGGTGGGGAATCTTCAGCCCCTGCCGGGCATCTACCCCGACTACGCGGCGCCGATCGTGCGCACACCCTGTCCATCCACGAACGGCACGTGCTGCTGGCCACAGCGACGGTCCTGACAGGTCCGCAGAGCCTGCGGCGGGAGTTCTGCCAATCACCCATCAGGACTTGGCAGGCTGACCTTGCGACCCTGTACCGATGCCTGAACGACCATGACCGGGCAGAGCTTTCCGGACGTCAAAGGAAATGGAACCACGTGCCCGAGTCCACGATCTAAGGATGAGGAATTCGCAATCCAGAAATTCCACGCTTCAAGGAAAAACCACACCTCCGGACGTGAGTGGTCAACTGACCTCCCCGTCCAGAAGCTGCTCGACTCAAGCGCGGATTCGTCGCCTTGCTTCCATCTGCAACGCGATGCGGCAGGCGAGCGACACTATAAGAACCAGAACGAAATAGAGCAGCGCGGCAATCGTGTAGATGTACATCGAGAGAAAGGTCTCGTTCACTATTACGGTCGCGTAATACATTATGTCCGGCACCGCGATCACGGAAACGACGCTGGTCGACTTGAAGCACAGCACGAACTGGTTCATGAGCCCCGGGGCAATGGCTCGCAGAGCCTGGGGCAGGACGACTTTGCGCAGCGTCACGTGCCGTGGCAGTCCCAATGCTCGTGCCGCCTCCACTTGGCCGGCGGGCACGCCCTCGATCCCGGCGCGGTATTCCTCGGCCAAGTAGGCGGTGGTCTGCAGGGCCAGGGCGGCGATTGCACTAGCATAGGCGGTGAGCTTTAGCCCGATCATGTCGGGCACCGCAAAATGCACCCAGACTACGAGCACGAGAATCGGCGTGTTGCGGAAGAACTCGGTAAAGATCACGGCGAGGATCCGCGCCGCGCGTGGGCGTGCCATGCCGAGAAGGCAAAGAGCCAACCCGGCAACGGCCGCGATCGCCGTAGACGTGATCGTCAAGGCGAAGGTCACGCCGGCGCCCGTCAGAAAGTTGTCGCGATACTCCCAGGCCAAGTGGACGAGGCGTACAGGGTCGAACGTGGCCACGTCTCACTTCCGGTAGGGGTTCGCGCGTTCCAGGTACTCATCATAAAGGCGGGCGGAAAGGCCGCTGGCCTCTGCCCAGGAGACAAAGCCGTCGAGGAAGCGGGCCCAGTCCGGATCTCCGTAACGCACGGCCCAAGCGTTCGGAGCGCTGGCGAACTCCGTATTCGGGAAGGCCAGCGCTCCCCAACTGCCGTTCTCCGGCACGGCGAGCCACCAGCGCAGTGTGAGCGTCGGGAGCAGCGCGGCGGTCGCATCGCCGCGGCGAACGGATTCCATGATCTGGATATTGGACTGCACTTGCAAAGCCAGAATTCGGGCGCGGGGAAACTGGCGCCGGGCGACCTCGTTCTCGCTGCTGCCCGCGACCACCGCGAGGGTGACGTCGGGGCTGTTCAGGTCTACAGGGCGCTTGAAGCGCTCGGCATCGGCACGCCGGACAATAGCGTTCACGCCCTTCGCCCACATCGGGCGCACATAGGCGACTTCCATGGCACGGGGGGCATTGTAGACAAGGCTACCTCCGACCATGTCGCAATCGCCGCGGCGGAGTGACGGCACGATCGTCGGCCACTGCACTTCCACGATCTCCATCTTAACACGCATCCAGTCGGCGAGCTCCTTCGTCAGCTCGACGAAGACGCCGTGCCACTCCCCGGTGCGTGCATCTTTGTAGGCTTCTGGAGAGATCTGGGCGAAGCAGGCGCGGAGCACGCCGGCTGACTTCACGCGTTCCAAGGTGGAGGGCGTTTGGGCCACGGCCGACGACACTGCTGCGAAGCCCGCAATGACGATCCAGGCGAGGGCACGACGGAAGGGGCGCGACATTCGGGAACCCACATCTGCTGTTGGCGGCTCGTCGTGGAAGCAAAAATCGGGCCATCCATTGCGCTCGATCGGGTTTGCCCCCGAGGCCAAAGCTCAATGCGCATGCACAGGGCTAATCTGGCATGCGTTTTGCGTGTTTCGAACAAACAAGATGTGGAGGTGGTTCAGATGTCAGCGAAGATTGAGCTCCTTCCCCTTGATGGGCCCTTCGGGCTGGAGGTCCGCGGCATAGATATGTCGTGTCTGCCAGACCTGGAGACGCTGGAGGCGGTCAAGTTTGCCTTCCACCAGCACGGACTCTTGCTGATCCGCGGCCAGGAGATCACACCAGCGCAGCAGGTTGCCTTCAGCCGTCTCTTCGGGGAGCTGGAGGAGCATGTTAACGTACAGTTCTTGCTGCCGGGCTTCCCTGAAATTTTCGTTGTCGGCAACAAGGTGGAAGACGGCAGGCGGGTCGCGGCACTCAACTGTGCGCTTAGCTGGCACTCCGATCATTCCTACCATGCGGAGCCGAGTCTCGGTTCGCTGTTTTATGGAGTGCAAGTTCCGCCTGAGGGCGGCGATACGCTCTTCGCCGAGATGTACCGCCCCTATGAAGACTTGCCCACGGCGACCAAGGCTGCTCTCGAGGGCATGCAGGCGATCCACGACTACCGTCGCTTGGTAGAGGTGCAGTTTCCGCAGAACGCACCGCCGGAGGAGGCGATGGCGCGCGTGCCGCCAGTGGCGCATCCGATCGTGCGCACTCATCCGGTTACGCGCCGCAGGTCGCTCTTCCTCGGCGGCGAAGTCATTTCCGGCACGATTAGGGACGGCGTCGCAGGAACTCGAGACGTTGTCGTTGAGCTGCTCGAGTACGCGACGCAGGACAAGTATGTTTACCGCCACAAATGGCGGAAGGGCGACATGGTACTCTGGGACAACCGCTGCACCATGCACCGGGCGGGCGCTCCTGACCCAGGCAAGCATCTGCGCGTTATGCATCGTACCACCCTGCGGGGTGGAAGGCCGTTCTGATTGGCATGACTGTATCGTACGAGATCCTTCTGCAAAGTTGCCCGGCACAGGCCGTTGCCGGTGGCATGGGCGTGCGGCTGGCTGGAGGGCAGGGCGGTATTGAACCAGAACCGGCAACGCATGGAACGGCAGTTCCCGGCCAATGTTCCCGGTCAGACGGCGTGACGACCGCCCTCGTACTTCTGTGCCCATAGTTCGCGTCGGGCGCGGTGCAGGCCCCGGCGAAGGCAGGGGTGAGGCAGATGCCATTGTCGGTCAGCACGTGGGCGAGGCGGAACGGGAAGGCTCTCCCCAGCTCCCGCAGGAGGTTGATGCTACGCGGTGGCGCTGTATCGCGTCTCCACGGCCGAGCAGCGCCACTAAGGCGCTGTCAGGGATTAACTGCTTGATCTTGGGAATGGCGAGGTCGGATCGTGTAGTTCCACTCGCCCTGGAAGTTGGCACGGCTGAGATTGATGGTTGCCATCTCTGCATCGGAGACGGTGATGCCCTTGGGATAGGCGTTGGTGTCGAGTTCACAGCGCACGGTCAGGCCGGTAGCCGTGGTGGTGGCGCTGATCAGGTCGACGATGACGCGATAGCTGACCAGCGGCTTGGCCCGCCAGTTTTGGCTGATGAAGGAGAACAGCCGGTGCTCGATCTTGTTCCACTTGCTGGTGCCAGGCGGCAAGTGGTGGACGGTGATCTCGATGCCGAGTTCATCGGCGAGGCGTTGCAACTCGCGCTTCCACAGCCGCAGGCGCGAGCCGTTGCTTCCGCCACCCCGCTTTTCCACCACATCCGCGACGACACCCGCCGCGCCAACGGCGATGGAGATCGCGACCATCGCAATCACCCGCTCGTGGCCTGAGACCCCCACGGCAGTCCCTGCCTTTATGCCCCGGCCGGATTGAACCTTGTGCATCGACGATCTCGCTCGAGGGATCCTCGAGAGCATCTATCCCCGAAGGGTGTTGCAGATTAGGGGCCGACGCGGCAATCATCCTACCAGATCTGAAAGGATGGCCAGGGAGGCGCCGCTGTCCACTGACCGTGCTGACGAGATGAAGTTGTTCGTGGCCTCCGTAGAGAGCGGAAGCCTGTCCGGCGCTGCCCGACAGACGGGGCTGTCGCTCTCCTCGGTAAGCCGCCATCTAACCGGTCTAGAGGAACGCCTCGGTGTCCGCCTGCTGATCCGCTCGACGCGCATGCTGGCCCCGACGGATGCCGGTCAGATGTACTACGCGGCGGCGAAGCGCCTGCTGGCGGAGGTGGACGAGGTCGAACGAAGCCTGACGGCAGGCGCTGCGGCCCCGGTCGGCCGCTTGCGGGTTACCGGCCCCACCCTCTTCGGGCGGGTCCATCTCCTGCCGCTCATGGCGCGATTCCTCGTCGCCCATCCTCAGGTCACCCTGGACATCTCCCTCCTGGACCGGCCGGTGAACCTCTTCGAGGAGGGTATCGACCTCGCAATCGTGGTAGGGGACCTGGAAGACTCCAGCCTCATATCGCGACGGCTCGGTGCCATCAGATGGGTGCTCAGCGCCTCGCCGGACTATCTCCAGCGGAGGGGACACCCCACCGGCCTGACCGACTTAGCCAGCCATGACTGCCTCATGTACAGCCAGCAGAGTAACGCGGACGAGTGGCGCCTGATGGACGGTAGCAACCCGGTCCGCGTGAAGGTCCCGGTCCGCATGCGCTCCAACACCCTGGACGGTGTGGTGACGGCCGCGGTGCAAGGAGGTGGGATCGTGCTCGCACCTGCCTGGGCCGTGGCCGACCATGTCTCTGATGGAAAGCTCCAGGTCATCCTTCGTCAGAACGAGACACCATCGAGACCGATCAATGCAGTCCTGACCCATAACAGGCTCCTGGCCAGTAAAGTCCGAACTCTCCTGGACTTTCTTGTCCAGGAATTCAGTCAACAGGATTTCGACGGGATGGCGTAGATTCGCCATTTCCTCGGCATCACAGCTAGAACACAGCCCATCACTCCTCGTGTTCAACTGTGACTTCCATCGTCCCGCGTTTCTATTCTGCGTCCTGGCGTTGGCTGGCGTGAGATCACGGGACGGAGCCCGCAGCCGCACTCCCGCCATCCCCATAGGGGTTTTTGCGGCTACGGCGTTGCCAAGCATATGGGCAGACGGTTCGGCCCCCAGCACCGTGGCCTCAGGAAGGCAATGGAAATTCCCAGCTCGCAAGAGCATTGGCGCCGGAGCCGGTCACCCACCCCCTCTCGCTTTCACCATTTCTGCAAGAGTGGTTACCAGCCTTCTGTCTTCCGAGGCGGCCCGACAGATCCGAATATCCGCTCAGTCAACCAGCGAGCGAAGCCAAGCCCGCTCAACGAGAGGAGACGAACATGCTTTTCGGATTGTTCGGCAGTGCCCAGGCAGACAGCGCCACCCTGGGGGCGGGCGTCGGCCAGGGCTTTCTCGACTATATCGACTTCAACGTGGATGCCGAACGTCTCGGCTACTACAGCACCTTCCTCGTCGAGCACCACTTCACCGGCTGGGGCCAAGTCTCCGCGACCCTGAACATGCTGACCTGGCTGGCTGCACGCACCAAAACCCTCCGGGTCGGCACGGCCACGATGGTGCTGCCCTGGCACAACCCGGTGCTGCTGGCCGAGCAGGCTGCGACGCTGGACATGCTGTCCGGCGGCCGACTGGACCTGGGCGTGGGCAAGGGCTACCGCCACAGCGAGTTCGCTGGCTTCGGCATCCCCGCGAGCGAGGCCGAGGCACGCTTCGAAGAGTGCCTGGACATCATGCTGAAGGCCTGGTCCAGCAAGGAGCGCTTCTCGCATCACGGCCAGTTCTGGAGCCTCGAGAATATCGTGGTCGAGCCCACTCCCAAGACCCGCCCGGCCATGTGGATGGGTGCAGGCAGCGAGCCGTCCATCCGCAAAGTGGCCTCCCGCGGCTTCAATCTGCTTCTGGACCAGTTCGCCGATGCGAACCTTACCGGGCAGCGGATCGCCATGTTCAAGCAGGCGCTGGCCGAGCAGAATCGGAAATTTAATCCTGCCGAAGTCGCCGTTGCGCGCGACCTCTTCATCGCGAAGGACGCGAGCGAAAAGGAGGCGGCCATCGAGCGCCTCAACAAGTCGCGGCAGCGGACGATCGATGTGGCTCGCGCTCCGAACCAGACCAGCGGATCGCACATCCTGTCCTACGCCAAGGGCGGCAACATGCCTCCCACCGACAGCTCTCTCATCGGCACCATCGATGAGATCCGCGAGAAGCTTGCCGCGCTGCAGGACGCCGGTGTGGGTTATGTGATCCTGAGCATCCTGGGCGGCTCGCGGCATACGCTCCATCGCTTCGCCACCGAGATCATGCCGGAGTTCGGAGCTGACCCAATCAAGGAGCTCAGCCCTGCCGAGCTTTCGGCGGTCTAGCCCTGGACAGCCGCACGACACATCCGGCCTCCGCCTACACGGAGGCCGGTGCAGCGAACGAGGTGCCACCATCGACGGGTCCTGCAGACGGCTCCCCGGCTTTCATGGGGGCCATCGCGCCGTCCATGATTCTGCCCGAGGATCCCATGCCCAAGGAAGACTTCACGACATCCGACGAGATCCGCACCCGGTTCTCGAGGGCGATGTCCGAGATGTACCGCCTCGAGGTGCCCCAGTACGGCACGCTCCTGGAGCTGGTGGCCGACGTGAACGCGCAGGTGCTGGAGCGCGGCCCCGAACTCCGGCCCCAACTCGAGCGCACCGGCGAGTTGGACCGTCTCAATCTCGAGCGCCACGGCGCCATCCGGCTCGGCACGCCCGAGGAACTTGCCACGATTCGGCGGGTCTTCGCGGTGATGGGCATGGTGCCGGTCGGGTACTACGACCTGGCTGTCGCATGCATCCCGGTGCATGCGACAGCGTTCCGCCCCATCGAGGAAGAGGCTCTCCGAGCAAACCCCTTCCGGGTATTCACCTCGCTCCTACGCCTCGAGCTGATCCCGGACCCGGGTCTGCGACGAGAGGCGGAGGCGACCCTCGCTTCTCGCAAGATCTTCACTCCACGCGCTGTTGCACTGACGGAGAGGTTCGAGACCCAAGGGGGCCTGACCGCTGACGAAGCCGCGGAATTCGTGAGCGAGGCCCTGGAGACGTTCCGGTGGCACAGCGAGGCCACGGTCACGCAGGAAACCTACCGGCGCCTCCATGACGCCCACCGGCTGATTGCCGATGTCGTCAGCTTCAAGGGGCCTCACATCAACCATCTCACCCCACGCACACTGGACATCGACGCCGTCCAGAAGGGGATGCCCGGCCGAGGCATCACGCCCAAGGCGGCGATTGAAGGCCCGCCGAGGCGGCGCGTCCCGATCCTGCTGCGGCAGACCAGCTTCAAGGCGCTCGAGGAGCGAATCCGGTTCGTCGACGAAGCCGGACAGGGTGAGGCCGGTACCCACACCGCCCGTTTCGGCGAGATCGAACAGCGCGGGCTCACGGTGACCGCCGCAGGGCGCAAGGTCTACGACACACTGCTGACCTCCGTCCGGGAAGAGATGCAGGTGGGGCCGAAAGGACGCGACACCCGCTCCTACGAGCAAAGGCTTGCGGCACGGTTCGATCTCCTTCCGGACGACCTGGAGCGACTGAGGTCGAACGGCCTCGCCTTCTTCCACTACTCCCCAACCACTGAAGGTCTCGCGACCGCGGCTCGAGGCGACCTGCCCGAAGCAATGGATGACCTTGTTGCGCGCGGATACGTCAACGTAGACCCGATGATATACGAGGACTTCCTCCCGGTCAGCGCTGCCGGGATCTTCCAGTCGAACCTGGGCACCGACGTGCAGGAGAACTACGCAGAGCGAGCGAACCGCGGAGCCTTCGAGGAGGCTCTCGGACAGCCCGTCCTGAACGAGCTGGAACTGTACTCCGCGGCCCAGGCCACATCCATCCAGCAGACCCTCGCTGACCTCGGGCAGGTCTGCAACGAGATGGCGCGTCCCACCCTGACGGCCTGATGCCTAGCCGAAGCTGCCCCTGGCCTCCCCGAACCCGCATGGGTCCATGCACTTATTTGCCTTTTCCAACGCGGATGGGTGACTGCCTCGGCAGGGGTGACGGCCGTTCGTCACGACCTTCCGGTGCCGCGTAGGGCCCCGATGAGAAGCACGTCATGGATCTTGGCCAAATCTGAAAGAGTGACTAGCACAAACCAGAATACTAGCACAAACCAGAATAGTCGACGGCACCCCGACCGGATAGCGTTCTACAAACTTCAGAAAGCTGTCGGCCGAGAGCCATGAGGGTGCAGTGCACCCGTGAGTGGACGCACTTCGACAGAAACCAAGACGCGGAGGAAACATGATTGAGCTGAATCGCCGCAAGCTTCTGCAGGCAGCATCGCTCCTGCCGTGCGTGCTTCCTGGAGTCGGCCGGGCGCAGAATCCCTGGCCCGCCCAGCCGATCCGGTTCATCGTGCCTTTCGCCGCCGGAGGTCCTACCGACATTGCTGCGCGGCTCATCGCCGATGCGCTGAGCACGCGGCTCCCGCAACGGGTGATCGTGGAGAACCGCAGCGGCGCAGGTGCCGTTGTCGGTACGGAGGCTGCGGCCGCTGCCCCGAAGGACGGGTACACGTTCCTCTACACCGTGGTTGCCCATGCCACGTTGAGAGCCATCTTCGCGCGACTCAACTTCGATCCCATCAAGGACTTCGCTCCAGTCGCACTTTGCGGCGTGATACCGGCCGTCCTGATCGTCAGCCCGACCCTGCGCGTGAAGTCCGTCCAGGAGCTCGTCTCGTTGTTCAAGGCGAACCCGGGGAAGTTCAACTATGGCTCGTCCGGCGTCGGTGCCTCCATGCACTTCACTGCCGAGCTCTTCCTGAAGACCGCTGGCGACCTGCAAGTAAACCACATTCCCTACCGCGGTTCTTCTGCCGCGATGCCGGATCTCCTGAACGGCACCCTGAGCATGATCATGGCCGTCGCGTCCGACGCAGTGCCTCATGTCCAGCGAGGCCAGCTGCAGGCACTGGCGGTCACCGGCGAGCATCGCCTTCCGCAACTCCCCGAGGTGCCGACATTCCGCGAGAGTGGCATGCCCGACTTCGAGGCCTACACGTGGCACATGCTGATGGCTCCCGCGGGCACCCCGGAAGCCATCGTCAACAAGATGAACGGCGAGGTTAATCGGGTCCTGGCCGATCCGGTTCTCCAGAAGCGCCTGTCGGACCTTTCCATGGAGATCCGTCCTGACAACACCCCGGCCAGCGCCGCCCAATGGCTCCAGCAGGAGACCACCAAATGGGAGCGGACGCTGCGGGATGCGGGCGTGGTCGCCAACTAGCCGGATGCAACGGGTCTCTGCTCCCTCATCCAGGTAAGGCTTACCTGGACCGCTCCCTGCCCTCCGCACATGCTCGTCCCCCTGCGCCGCACTTCTGTCGGCCGCCAGGAGGGTGGCGCTATCCTTGTCGGAATGGCCCTGGTCGGCATCCCGGCCCTTGCCCTTGACGGTCCTGGACCCGCTATGGGCCTCCTCGACCACCAGTTCCCCATCCCGTTGGTAAGCGGTCCTTGGCCTCTGCAGGGGTCGACACGCCGCCACGTCACGGCCCAGGCTAAGGGCGGTCGATTAGCAGCATGGATGCAAGAGTGATTGCCAGGTTCGCCGGTTCTCTTCCCGGGCGGTCATGGCGACACTTCCCGGAACCAAAGGAGGACCGAGCCATGACGATCCAGCGCCAGGAATACCGTGATGCAATGGCCCATCTGGGCGCGGCGGTGAACATCATCACTTCCGCTGGTCCCAACGGCCGCTACGGCATGACGGCCAGTGCCGTGTGCAGCATCACGGACGAGCCCCCACCCTCGCCGTGTGCGTCAATCGCTCGAGTGCCAGCAATGCGGTGTTTCGGGCCAACGGCATCCTCTGCGTTAATACCCTGAGCGGAGTGCAGCAGGACATCTCGGCCGTGTTCGCCGGGGCGACCAAGTGCCCGGTCGAGGAGCGCTTCGAGACGGGCCGTTGGGGCACCTTGCTGACCGGGGCGCCCGTGCTGGAGGACGCCGTCGTGTCCTTCGACTGCCGGATCGCTGACCTGGTGGAGAAGGGCACCCACACGGTCTTCTTCGCCGAAGTCGTCGCCGTGAGGCACTCGGGCCAGGACGCCGGGCTCGTGTACTTCCGCCGGAACTATCACCGGGTCGGACCCGACCTAAGCCTTGCTCAGGCCGCCTGAACACGGGCGTGAAGGGCGCAACAGGGTCTCGCTCGCCGGTGCCCCGATGCCTTACCCACCTCGGAATCTTGCGTCCGACTTCGCCGCAATGGGTACATCTCTTTCGGGAGGATGATCTGTGATCGTCAGAATCGACAGGTTCTTGAAGGTCGGGCTGGAGCAGCCTGAGGAATTTAAGAAATTCAGCGTCCAGGTCGAAGGAGATCAGGCCGACCTGGAGCGGATCCGGCCAGCAGTCAGAACCGCGGGCGACCTGGTCGATTCAGCCGTGATGTGGGTGTCCGAAGACTGGCTTCGCCAAGCCCCGGGATGCGCTGGCGACCCGGGATGGCAGCAGGGAGTCTCGAAGATGATCGAGTTCGCCCGTAAGCACGGCTGGGTGCGCGAGCCTTCAGGCGAGATCCGCGCCCATGTCGTTTGGGTACCCGTGACCTAGCCAACGGCACGATGCAGTCCTCACCAGCATTCAATTCACTCCTAAAGGGCGACTTTCATGACCGGCCTGAGCCTCAAGGCAGCTTGCACCATCGTCGACGTGGCCCTCGCAAAGGCCCGGGATCTCGGATTGGCTCCCCTGTGTGTCGTCATCCTGGATGCGGGTGGACACCTCGTCGCGGCCAAACGTGAGGACGGCGCAAGCCTTCTTCGGCCGGAGATCGCGACCGGGAAGGCCTATGGCTGCCTTTCGATGGGCCTTGGCGGTCGTGAGCTGGCGAGGCGGGCCGAGAAGTCTCCGTCCTTCATCAATGCCGTGTCTGACCTGACCTCTGGCCGGATGGTCCCTGTCCCCGGTGGCGTGCTGGTGCGTAATGGGACCGGCTTGATCGTGGGGGCTGTCGGCATCAGTGGCGACGCTTCGCTGAAGGACGAGGAGTGCGCCGTGGCGGGCATCGCGGCGGCTGGTTTCCAGGCTGACCACGGCGATCCAGCCTGAGGAGGCAGCTGCCGATGACCGGGAATACCCCTACCGACCCCACTCAGGACCTGCTCGCCCAGTTCGCTCCGACCGGGAAGCTGCGGTTCGCGATCAACCATGGCAATCCGGTCCTGGCGCAGGTCTCAGGCGCGGGGGAGCTTGGGGGCGCTTCTGTGGCAGTCGCCCGTGAACTCGCAGCACGCCTCGAAGTTCGCTTCGAACTGGTGCCCTTTGACGCGGCGGGGAAGGCGTTCAAGGCCCTCAGCACGGGCGAATGCGACGTCGGCTTCCTGGCCATCGACCCGGAGCGGGGCACGCAAATCGACTACACGGCAGCCTATGTGCTGATCGAAGGGGCCTATCTGGTGCGCTCGGACAGCCCCTATACCCTGGCCGAGCAGGTGGACCAGCCTGGGGTGCGCATCGCTTCGTCGCCGAACACTGCCTACGACTTGCACCTTCGGCGCGAGCTGAAGCACGCGTCACTCGTGCATGCGCCGCGATCGCCGGAGGCCATGGAACTATTCCTGCGGGGTGACACGGACGCTGTGGCCGGAATCCGGCAGCCACTTGCCGCGGTGGCCCAGGCGCATCCCGGCCTTCGCGTGACACAGGGCAGCTTCATGGCCATCCGGCAGGCCATGGCCATGCCGAACGGCCGGGAGCATGCCATGTCCTTCCTCAGGGGTTTCGTCGAGGATGTGAAGGCGTCGGGTCTGGTCAGGCAGGCCCTGGATGACAGTGGGCAGGCGGACGCGCAGGTCGCCGAAGCTGACCCTTCCTCCTGAAGCTGGATGCTTCCCGAAGGGCATGACACACGTCGGGAAGACCTTCAGGCCTCTGCTCGGAGAAGGTGCGGCGCTGAAGCAGCTATGCCCCTCAGCGCCAAGACAAGGCAGCGCCGGGGTCAAGCCGGTAGTAGGGCCCCGCCCGGCTTCCCGCCGGCAAGCCGCTGCTGGCTTGCCGACGGGGCAACTCGCACTCGAGGTGGGCGGCATGGGGCCGCCTGACCAGCAGGGACATCCATGATCCCACGCCTGGCGCAGACCGACGGAGCCAGCGAGCCCTATGCCGCTTTCCTTGCCGCCCTGAAGCGGTCAGGGTTCACCGGCGACATCTCGCCCGCGGACGCTGACCGGACGGTCTTCGCGACCGACAACTCCATCTACCGCGTTACGCCCCAGGCCGTGCTCTTCCCGCGGGACACGGCGGACGTGACCCGTGTCATGCGCCTCCTGGCCGAGGAGCGGTTCCGGAAGGTTGTGCTGGCACCCCGCCCGGGGCGGCGGGACGGGCACGAACGGGCAGTCGCTGACCTCCGGCATCGTGCTGGACCTGTCGCGCCATATGAACCGCATCCTGGAGATCGACCCAGCGGCGCAACGCGTGCGCGTGCAGGCCGGGGTCGTGAAGGACCAGCTCAATGCGGCCCTCGCGCCGCATGGCCTGTTCTTCGGGCCGGAGCTGTCCACATCAAATCGCGCGACCATCGGGGGCATGATCTCGACCGACGCCTCCGGCCAGGGGTCCTGCCTCTATGGCAAGACCCGCGACCACGTGCTGGCGCTTGCCACGGTCGTGACAGACGGGACGGTCTGGCAGTCGGCGCCACTGGAGAATGAGGCACTCCGCACTATTCGACGGCGGACTGATCTGGTCGGCGCCGTCCACCGGGCGGTGGACACCATCCAGCGGGAGCACTCCGTCGAGATCGAGGCGGGGGTCCCCAAGCTCAATCGCTGCCTCA
Organism: Roseomonas chloroacetimidivorans; assembly: GCF_049629625.1. Taxonomy (NCBI): domain Bacteria; kingdom Pseudomonadati; phylum Pseudomonadota; class Alphaproteobacteria; order Acetobacterales; family Roseomonadaceae; genus Roseomonas; species Roseomonas chloroacetimidivorans. The sequence goes on from NZ_JBNBZS010000061.1 coordinate 14,810, forward strand.
CCGGCTATGATTTGGCCCATATCCGGGACAGCCAGGGCCGCTTCGACCTGAACAGCGTCATCTGCGGCGCCGAAGGCACGCTCGGCGTGGTGACGGAGGCCACGCTCAACATCCTGCCCATCCCCAGGCACGCTGCACTGGTGAACCTGCGCTACGACAGCTTCGATGCGGCACTCCGGGATGAGCGACGCCACCTCGGCCACGCGCAGGCCGGCACCATACGCCACCGAGAGCGCGGCCCGGTGCTTGAGGCAGGTCGTGGCTGCGATCAGGCGCGCGACCTCGTCGGGGCTGAGCACGACCGGGAGCTTGCGCGGGTAGCGCAGGCGGATCAGCTTGCGGGCGAGATCCGGCCGGTCGACCGTGTTGTTGAAGAAGAAGCGCAGGGCCGCCACGGTGCTGTTCATGGCCGGGGCATTCATGCCCTGCTCGGACTGCTGGATCTGGAACCGGCGGATGTCCTCGGCCGTCGCCGTGCCGGGCGAGCGCTCCAGGAAGGCGGCAAAGCCCGCGACGGTGCGGAGGTAGTCCTTGCGGGTCTTCTCGGTGAACCCGCGCACGGCCATGTCAGCGACGAAGCGCTCACGCAGGATGCCGGAGGTTGCGGGAGGGAGATGGGTCATAGGGAGCTCCTCGGGAAGGGGGAGCTTCCAGCGTCGGCCTGGGCCTGGGCCCGCTCAATTCATGCGCGCCTGTCGACGTGGCACCGCATCAGCGCAAACAGGACCTCTCCCGCGATAGCGGGTTCGTTCTTCGGCCAAGTGTTGCCGTTCCGCTAAGCGTCCTTGTCGGCAAAGGAGATGGTACAGTCTTCGCCGCCGTGCCGCCACGTGCGCAGCCCGACCTCCTCCATGAAGGCCCACTGGTCCTGGTCCGCGCGAGCGAAGAGGTTCACCCGCGACTCCCCGCGCCAGTCCCGCACCGTCTCGGTGCCGTAGAACCAGCCGATCGCCTCGAAGCCCGTCACGTCGCGGTCCGACCACTCGCGGGCATAGATCACGTCGCCGGTGGCGGCATTCAGCACTTGGTTCTCGCGCGGCGGCTTGTCCGGAAGGTCGAGCTTGGTGTGGGTCTCGCGCCCGGTCCAGCGTGCGTTCAGGGCGATGATGGTCATGGGCAGGTGTGGCCGGATGGCCGCCCAGGTCTGTGGCGCCTTGTCGATCAGCACGCGCGCGGTGAAGAACCCGCCGCGGGCGAAGGAGAACTTCAGCATCGGCCCCATGACAGCCCCTTCTTCCGCCCCGCGAGCGCGTTAGGCCGCGGCACGAAAAGGCTAGGAGTTGCTAAGATATCGCGACAAGACGAATCTTGAACGTCATCCGTTGCCGATTCGGCAACCTGCTCCGCGGCTCCGCGGCTCCGCGGCCGCACAATCACGCCGCGTCGGCCACCGCGCAGACCGTCGTGGCCGCCTGGCCGAAGGCGCGTGCCAGCGCATGAACGACGGCCGGAAGGCGCCGATCCCGCCGCGCGCAGATGCGCGTGCGCGTCGTGCGCAGCAGCCGGTCGCGTAGCGGCACGGCGGCCAGCTGCCCCTGGTCGAGATCACGCTGCGCCGCCATGCGCGTCAGCAGAGCCACGCCCATGCCCGTGCGCGCGAAGCCACGCAGGGCTTCCACGGAATTCGTCACTAGCCGCGGCTGCAGGTGCAGCCTGGCCGCCGCGGCCGCCTCATTGATCACGTGACGCATGCCGAAGGTCGCGTCAGGCAGAGCGATCTGCCAGCGCGCCAGCTCGGCCAGGGAAAGCCGGCCAGCCGCGGCCGCCTCGTGGTCCGGCCGCATGATCGCGAGGAGCGGGTCCCGCATCTCGCCGAGAGTCGCGATGCCCCGATGCGCCGGCGGGTTGAACACCACGGCCAGGTCCGCTTCATCCTCTAGCAACCGGTCCACCAACTGGTCGGAGCTGCCGATCAAGAGATCGAAGGTCACGGCCGGATGGGCCGCGCTGAACTGCGCCAGCACCGGGTAGACGAAGTCGCTGAGCATGCCCTCGACGGTCCAGAGCCGGACATGGCCCCGCCGCAGCCCGCGTAGGTCGTCGAGGGCCGAGCGCGCCTGGTCCATCCCGTCCAGCAGGTTGCGCGCTGAGCGCAGCACGATCTCCCCCGCCGGGGTCAGGCGCATGCCGCGCGCCTGGCGCTCGAAGAGCTCCGCCCCGAACTCGGCCTCCAGATGGGCGATCTGCCGGCTGATGGCCGATGGCGCGACATGCAGCACCTCCGCCGCCTCCCGGATGGAGCCGAGCCGGGCGACCTTCTCGAAATACCGGAAGCGCGCGAGCGACATGGTCGAATCCTCGCATACCGGGCCCCGGCGGGCCAATGGATCGTTGCCGCTCCGGCAACAGGGCGCGCCCCATATTGATATGGCTGCGTTCGGAGCCCCGCTCCTAGAGTTCCGGCCACCGGCCGCGACGGCCCGGCAGGAGACTCCGATGGACGAGCTGGGCGTGATGGAGGAGGGCGGCTACCGCTTCATCAGGGCGGTGTTCCAGTATTCGGGTGGCGTCGTCGCCCAGCCCGGCTTCCGGATCGAGCGCGCGCGCTTCCGGTCCGTCCTCCCGCTGGCCCAAGGCTTCGCCGCCATTGAGCAGCATCTGCGGCTCCTCGGCCGCCCCATGGCCGCCTTCTGCGCCTGCGAGCTGCGCTCCCCCGCGCCCTTCAGCGAGGGTGGCTTCCGTGCCTTCAACGAGGCCTATGTGGAGCCGCTGAAGCGCTGGGGCGTGATGCGGGACGGCGTGAACCCCGTCGCGCGCACCAATGTCTGCCCAGAAGTCGCGCCGCCCGCCGAGCCGGGCTTCTACGCCTTCTCCTACACGATGGCCGCGGACGATGCGGAGGCGGGCGGCTTCGTCGTGGCTGGCAGCGGGGAGGCGCCGGAGGGCCGCGGCAACTACCGCGATCACGCCATCCGCCTCGGCGACCGCTCGCCCCAAGGCCTCCGCGAGAAGGCGCGCTTCGTCCTGGGCGAGATGGAACGCCGCGCCGCCGCTCTCGGCGCCGGCTGGGCCGATGCGACGGGCGTGCATCTCTACACCGTCTACGACATCCACCCCTTCATGGCCGAGGAACTGGCGACGCGGGGCGCCATGGAGAAGGGCCTGTCCTGGCACTTCGTCCGCCCGCCCGTCGCCGATCTCGACTACGAGATGGACCTGCGCGGCGTATCCCGCGAGTACGTTTTCTGATGCCGCAGCGGGTCATCCCCACGACGGCGCTGATGCGCCCGATCGCGGATTTCTCCCACGCCGCGATGATCGACGACGTGATCTATGTGGGCGCGCTGGCCGGCACCGATGCCGACCGGCAGTTCGGCGGCACGGTGCCCGGGCGGCATGATACCGAGAACCAGGCCCGGCGGATGTTCGACAACCTGGAGATCGCGCTCGGCCAGATGGGCGCGCGCCTCGATGACCTCGTGCAGCTCAAGACCTATCTGGTGGATTTGCGTGACATCGATCTCTACCGCCGCGTCTTCGACGAGCGCTTCGGCGAGGCGGCGCCCGCCCATGCGGTGGCTGGCTCCTGGCACTTCCCCCTGCCCCAGGCCACGATCGAGCTCGACGCCATCGCTATCAAGGGCGGCGGCGCCAGGCGGCATCGCAGCGCGGACCTCCCACCTCTTCCCTCCGGCGGCCCCAATGCCGGGCTGACGGCGGGCGGGTTCCACGCCGTCACCGCCCTGCCCCTCCGGGCCGATGGCACCAGCCCCGAAGGGGACGCCGCCGCGCAATGCGCCCTGGTGCTGGAGAACCTGCACCGGGCGCTGCGCGCCGCGGGCCTGGATCCCTCGACGCTCTTCCGCCTCCACGTCACCATCGCGGATCCGCGCCTTCTCCCCGTCTTCGATCAGGTCTTCGCCGCCGTTGCCCCCCGACCCTATCCGGCCCGTACTGTCACCGCCGTAGCGCTGGAGCGCGCGGATCTTCTCGTGCAGCTCGAAGCACTGGCGGCGCCGGGGGGCTTCCACCCCATCGGCGCGGCCCAGCCCTGGCTCGGCCCGGCCTCACCGGCCGCCCTGGTCGGGGAGACCCTGTTCACCAGCGCGCAGCAGGGCCTGGATGCCGGCGGCCCCTGGCGCGACGCCCAGGCCCAGGCCGACACGGCCTGGGATCGCACCGAGGCGCTGCTCGGAGAGGCCGGTATGGGCCCCGGCACGGTGCTGCGGACCAACAACGCCCTCTCGCACTGGCAGCTCTTCCCCGCCTTTAACCGTGCCTACGGGCCGCGCGTCGCTTGGCCCTTCCCACCCCGCACCACCATCCTGGCCGCGCTCGGGGACCCCATGGCCCAGGTGCAGATCGAGGTGATCGCGCGTCGGCGGGCGGAGGAGGCAGCGATCCTCCAGGTCCCGCCCGAAGCGCCTGCCTCTTGAGGACGCCGCCATGAACCGCCTGCAAGGCTAGATCGCGCTCGTCACCGGCGGCAGCCGCGGCATCGGCCTCGGCATCGTCCGCGCCTTCCTCGGCGAAGGCGCGCGCGTCGCCTTCAACGGCACCGGCGCCGCGACGGTGGAAGCCGCCATGGCCGCCCTGCCGGGGGGCGAGACCCTCCCCCTTATCGCGGACCTTTCCGAATCCACCGCGCCCCGTCGCCTCGTGCAGGAGACGGTCGCCCGCCTTGGCGGGCTCGACATCCTGGTGAACAATGCGGGCGTGGTCAGCCGCGCCAGCCTCTGGGAGATCGAGCCGGGGGAATGGGACCATGTTCACCGCGTCAACCTGAACGCCAGCTTCTTTGCCGCGCGGGAGGCGGCGCTGGCCATGCGGGAGCGCGGCGGCGGCGCCATCCTCAACATGTCCTCCATCGCCGCGCAGCACGGCGGCATCGCGGGCAACCCCGCCTATGCCTCCTCCAAGGCCGCGCTGATCGGGCTGACGCGTTCGCTCGCGCGCCGGTTCGCGCCCGACCGCATCCGCGTGAACTGCCTGGCGCCGGCGGATATCGATACCGACGTCACGGCCGGCTGGCCGCAGGCGCTGCGCGACACGCTGAATGGAATGACGCCGCTCGGCCGCTTCGGAGCGGTGGAAGAGGTGACGGGCGCCGCCGTGTATCTGTGCTCCGACGAGGCCAGCTATGTGACCGGCCAGACCCTCGCCATCAATGGCGGGGCCTATATGGGATGAGCCCCGTTATGCCGTAGCCGCCGGCAAGGCGGCTGCCGTGCGATCGCTCAGAAGGCTGGCGGGCTGCTCACCCAGATCGCTTCGGCCGTCTTGGTCCCGCGATTGCGCCATCGATGCGGCAGTTCCGCGTTGAAGTAGATGCTGTCCCCCTCATCTAACTGGTGCCAGACATCGCCTATCTCTATCTCGAGCGTGCCGGCGAGGACCAGCACGCCGTCCTCGCCCTCATGCGAGAAGGCCGGGCCGCTCTCCGAGCCCGGCGGAGCCTTGACCCAGAGGAGGGAGGAGCGGCGCCGCATATCCGGCGTAAGGAGCTGGTAGTCGATGTTCGAACCGGGAAAGACCAAGCGTTTGCGCTCATTCCGCCTCACCACGCCCACGGGCGCGATGCCCGAGCCGCCGTCGCCGAAGGCGAGCTGCCCCAGCGGGATCGAGAGGATCGTCGCGATCCGCCGCAGCGTGCCCACCGAGGGCACCAGCAGGTTCCGCTCGATCTGGCTGAGATAGCTGATCGAGCATTCTGCCTCGTGCGCGACATCCTGGAGCGTCAGGCCGGCCTTCTTCCGATGGACGCGGATCGTATGGCCGATCGATCCGACAGCCTCGCCCGTCCCGGCCGCCACGGGCCGCCGGAATTCCACTGTGCGGGACGAAACGAGGCGAGCCTTCGGCAGCGCCCGCCTCATGGGACCGGCGCGGAGCCGGGGGCGACGGGCCCGGCCGGCCCCCCTACCCCCGCCGAGACCCCGCAGCAAAGCCCCATGAAAGCGTCACGGACCGCTTCCAGGTCAAGCTCCGCGGACCTGGCCGCGAGCACAACCCGGCCGGTGCGAAGCACATAGGCGCGCTGGCTCATCCTCAAGGCCTCACGGACATTCTGTTCGATCATCAGGATCGCAACGCCGCTCTCTTGCACCAAGTGCAGGGCGCGCTCAACCTCGTCTCGCATATGGGGCGAAAGGCCGATGAAGGGCTCGTCCAGCAGAAGGAGGCGAGGCTCCGACATCAAGCCGCGGGCCAGGGCACACATCTGCTGCTCCCCCCCCGAAAGACTGCCGGCCAGCTGGCGGCTGCGATCCCGCAAGCGGGGAAACAGGGCGTGGCAACGCTCCAACCCCGCCTCCACGCGCCTGGGAGGAGCGCCCGGCCCGGCACCCAGAACCAGGTTCTCCCATACCGTCATCTGAGGGAACATCCGGTGCCGCTCCAACACGTGGGCGCAGCCGAGCTGCAGCAGGCGCCATCCCGGAAGTTCCTGGATCTCCCGGCCATCGATCAGGATCCGGCCCGATTGCAGCGGGACCTGGCGCGAGATGCCGTTCATCAGCGTGCTCTTGCCGCTACCATTGGGCCCGAGGAGCGCCACGAACTCGCCAGCCTCCACGGAGATTGAAACCCCGTGCAGGATCTGCGCCCCTTCGAACGCGACCCTGATGCCCTGCGCCTCAAGCAGCATCGATGATCTCATCGCCGAGATAGGCCCGGACAACACGCGGGTCCGTCGTGACGGCCAGCGGATCGCCATCCGCGATCTTGCGGCCCATCGCCATCGCGATCAGGCGATCGGCCAGCGAACGGATGGCTTCGAGATTGTGCTCGATCAGGAGGATCGAGACGCCGGAGGAGCGGATCCGCTGGAGCAGATCGATCAGCCCGTTGATGGCGCTGAGATCAACCCCGGCGAAGGGCTCGTCCAGCAGCAGGACGTGCGGCTCGACCGCCAGGGCGCGTGCGATTTCCAGCCGCTTGCGCTGGCCGGTGCTCGCGCCGCGGGCAGGGTTCAGGCGATGCTCCGCCAGGCCCACCAGCGCAAGCTTCTCCTCCGCCACCGCCCGCGCGTGACGGGTGTCGCGCGTGCGGCTGAAGGCGGCGACGACGACGTTCTCGAGGAAGCTCATGGAGCCGAAGAGCCGGGCCGTCTGGAAGGTTTTGACCATGCCGAGGCGCGCCACCATGTCCAGCGGGCAGCCGGTGATGCGCCGCCCCTTGAGATGAACCTCCCCGGAACTTGGCGCGACCGCACCGGCCAGCATGTTGAACAGGGTTGTCTTCCCAGCCCCGTTCGGCCCGATGATGCCGAGAATCTCGCCCTGCCCGAGGGTGAGACTGACCTCGCGCACGGCCACCAAGCCTCCAAAACGGCGGCTGAGGCGGTCGACCTCCAGGATGGTCGTCATGGGAAACTCCCCGCCACGTCCAGGGAAGCCAGCCGATCGAGGCGCGGCTTCCGGCCTCCGCCGCGAGCGGCCCGGGACATCCTCGGCGGGCTCACGCCGCCTCTCCGTCGCGCTGCGCCTGGGCGGACACGACAGGTCCCGCCCCCTGCCGCCGGAACAGCCGCTGCATCGCCGGCACCCTGAACAGGCTCGTAACGCCGTCCGGGCGATAGACGGCGACAACCATGATCAGAAGCCCGTAGATGAGCAGATCGACGTTCCGGCCGGTTCCAGAGAACCAGATGCGGGCATATTCCGAAAGGGCCATGAGCACAGCCGCCCCGACGAGAGGGCCGGCGATCGTGCCGATGCCACCGAAAATGGGGATCAGCGCGATTAGCACCGACTGGGCCGATGACAGGACGCTCGCGGGATCGATGAAGAGGACATACTGCGCGTAAAACACCCCGCCGGCACCGGTGATGGCAGCGCTCATCGCCATGGCGATGAGCTTACATCGTTGCGACGCAAAGCCGAGGCTCCGCGCCGCGTCCTCATCGTCACGAATGGCTCGCAGGATGAAGCCGAGCCGGGATTCACGCAGGCACCACGCAAACAGCGTGACGGCGGCTAGCATGGCCAGGGCGATCTGGTAATACGGGATGCGATCCCGATGGAATTGGAAATGCAGAAACCCGGCCGGCTTGATCGGCAGCGACAGGCCGGAAGCACCGCCTACGAAGGGCCATGCCGCGGCGAGCTGATACAGGATCTCAGCCACCACCAGGGTCGCGATGACGAAATAGTGGCCCTTCAGCCGGAAGCATGGCAGGCCGATCAGCACGCCGACGATGGCTGCCGCCAGAGCGCCCGCGCCCATCCCGATCCAGGCGTTCACGTCGAAGCGCACGGCTAGCAAGGTTGCCGTATAGGCGCCGAGGCCGAAGAACATGCCATGGCCGATCGAGGTCTGGCCCGCGAAGCCCCCGAGCACGTTCCAGCCCTGACCCAGCAGCGCATAGAGGAAGATCAGGGTGAGCAGCCGCAGTTCGAAGGCCTGGAGTTGGATGACATAGGGCGCAAGCGCTAAAAGGGCGAAGAGCAGCAGCAGCGAGGCCAAGCCGAAGCCTTGCGGCAGAGCCAGCCTCATGCGCGGCCTACCAGGCCGCGCGGCCGCAACAGCACCACGACTAGGTACAGTAGATAAACCGGGACAAATTTGAGCTGCGACGAGACGAAGAAACCAGCGAAGACCTGCAGCACGCCGATGATGATGCCGCCGATCAACGCGCCATGGATTGAGCCGAACCCGCCGAGGGCAACAGTCACGTAGGCCAGCAGCACGAACACGACGCCGACACGCGGGAACACGTAGTAGTAGTTGGACAACAGGGATCCCGCGACGCCGACGCAGGCGGCTCCAAGCCCCCAGGCCAGCGCATACATGCGGTCGACATTGATGCCGAGCGCCAGAGCCGCCTGCCGGTCCTGGGCCGCGGCCCGGAGCGAGCGGCCGAGCCCTGTCCGGAAGACGAACCAATAGAGCAGCAGGGTGGCAATGGAGGCCCCGATCACGGCGGCGACCTGCGGCAGCAGCAGGGTCACGTCCCCGATCTCGACCACACCCGAGAGCAGGCTGTCGGAGATGGCGTAGTAATCAGCGCCCATAGCGAAATGAGCCGCCGCCTGCAGGAAGACCATCAGCCCGAAGGTGGCAAAGATCTGTGAATGCATGCTCCCGCGGAGCACACGCCGCACCAGCAGATAGTAGACGGCCACCCCGAACAGAAACAGCGCCGCTGTGACGGCTGGCAATGTCAGCAGCGGATCAAGGCCAAGCACCGCGAAGGCCAAGTAGGACGCATACATCGCCAGCATGAGGAACTCGCCATGGGCGAAGTTGACGACGTTCATCACGCCGTAGATTAGGGACAATCCCATGGCGATCAGGGCAAAGATGAAGCCCATTCCGAGCCCGCTGAGCAGCAGCTGTATCATCAGGCTTCCCGACAGTTCCATCCCCCGGTCCTCAGCGCCAGGCGGGCCGCGGCCAGACCAGGGTTCCAGCGGCCAGGTTGAAGGGCCAGACCGTCTTGGGCACGCGGTCGAGCGTCTGGGTGAAGATCCCGCGCGTGAGCACATTCTGCCCCGTGCTGTCGAACCGGACCCCTTCCCATGGCATGATGGTGTCGGCCTCGCGGAGATCGGTGGCGATCAGGGCCTGACGGATCTTCTCGGGATCGGTGGAGCCGGCGCGGTTGATCGCGTCGGCGAGCGTCATCATCGCGGTGAAGGCGCGGGCCGGCGTGCCATCAAGGTCCTTTCCGAAGCGGTCCCGGTACATCGCGCCCACCTGCGCCACCACGGGCTTGCTGCCCGCGAGGTCCCGGGCCCAGTGATCGCGCACAAGAAAGAAATTGGCGTCCGCGCCCAGCGCATTGCGGAATGCGCTCGAGCCGAAGGCGGCGCCGAGGGCCATGATGCCCTGTGTGCGCAAGTTGTACTGCTTGTAGGTTCGGGCGAACAGGATCGCTTCGGCATCGTAGGAGGCGTGCAGGACGGCATCGGGCCGGGCGGCAATGAGTTGCTGCACCTCGCTCGTCACGTCTGGCGAGCCCTGCTGATAGGTGATGTCGGAAATGATCCGGAAGCCGGGCCGCTCCCCGATCATGCGCTTCACGGAATCCCGGAAGCCTTCGCCCCAGAGCGTGTTCTCATGCACCACGGCCATACGCTGGATGCCGGGGCCGCCCCGGTCCCGCACCTCGCTCAGGAAGGTGAAGAAGTCCCGCGTCTGCGTATCAGAGGACGGGGTGGTGCGGAAGAACCAGCGGAACCCGCGCTGGGTCAGCGAGGTGTCCTCCGACTCTCCCGAAATATACGGGATGCCCATGCGCTCCGCGACCTGCGACGAGGTGCCGGCCACCGAGCTGTGGAAGGCGCCGATCAGCGCTTGAACCCCGCGCTGCTCGATCAGCCTCGCCGCTTCCGCCTGACCGACCTCGGGAGAGCCCTGGTGATCGGCGGCGATGATCTCGATCTTCGCGCCGCCGAGATTGGGCAGGCCATCGGACTTGGCCAACGGCAAATCGATATTGTCCTGCGGTGTGTTGACGATGTCGACCGCAAGACGGATCGCGTTGAGCGTATCCTCGCCCGACTTCGCAACCTGCCCGGAGAGCGGATAGAGGGCGCCGACGCGCACCGGCTCGGCCGCTCCGGCCCGGATGGCCGGAGCGAACCCCAGGCCAGCGCTGATGGCGATCAGACCACGTCTTCTCATGTCCTGCCTCGAACTGTTGGAGCCGCTGTCACGACGGATGAGCCGCAGCATGGCGGCGGACGCCACTTGGATTTCACTGAAGATACTGAAGGATTCGCCTCATCCGTTGCAAGGACAGAATCCACCCCTCCTCTTAGCGCAGGACAGGGTTCTCCAGGGCGCCGACGCCGCCGAGCTCGATCCTCACCACATCGCCGGACCGCAGGAAGATGTTGCGAAAGCCGCCTACGCCAAACGGCGTGCCGGTTGCGATGATGTCGCCCGCGCGCAAGGTGGCCCGTGCGCTGATGAACTCGATGAGCTGCCAGGTGTCATAGACCATGAGACCGGTGTTCGCGTCCTGCATCACCGCACCGTTCAGCGTGGTCCTCAGAGGCAGCTGATGCACATCCGCGATACCTTGCATGCTGGCGATCCCCGGTCCGAGCGGCGAGGTGCCATCCAGGCATTTGGACGCAAACCAATCGACGATGCGGTGCTTTCCGAGCTCGACCCACTGGAGATCGCGGGCGGTGGTGTCATTCAGGATCGTCACGCCGGCCACATAGGAGGGCGCATCCGCGCGACTGACCTGCGTTGCGTTCCGGCCGATGATCACGGCCATTTCCCCCTCGTAATCCATCTGAGAGGACAAGGGCGGCAGGCGGATCGGCTCACCCGCGCCCACCAGGGCGGTGTAGGGCTTGGTGAAGATCACGGGCTGCGCCGGCACAGCCAAGCCGGCTTCCTCCGCGTGCTGGCGATAATTCGCGCCGACCGCATAGACCAGGCTGCCGGGATCGATAGGAGGCCCAAGCCGCACCGCATCCCGGGCCCAAGACGCCATGTCCTCGCCTGCCCCCCCAGTCGGATCCCAGCCTTGCGGATGATCCGCCAGGAAGGCGGCGATGCTGCCGTACCGGCCGCTCAGGTCCAGGACGTGCCCGCCGCTCAGAAGGCCGGGCCGGAGCTTGTCCTGCCCCGAAGGGGAGAACATCACAAGCATTGCGGACATCCGATGTCGCCCCGCTCAGCCGAGAACCGGCATGGCGTAGCTGAACGGCGCGCCATCCAGCCCGACCTGCACATCCGTCAGATTGCCGCAGCTCCGGCAGATGAACTGGCGTAGCTTGAAGCGGCCGCGGTGGTAGGCTTCCCCGCGGACCGGACCGGCAGCGGTGAGCGGCGCCTCCACAAGGCCAAGCGCGGCATAGAGGTTGTCCTGCGTCCCGCAGATCCGCTCGCCGCAATGGCCGCACGATACCGCACCCTCACCACCATCGACGACCAGCGCCGTGCCGAGTGCGGCGCGGCCCGGCCCAGGGAAGGACACGGCGGTTGAAGCGGCCGCCCCCTGCCCCGCCATGGCCTTGCGGGCGGCACGGATGGCGTCGCGCTTCGCCTCTGTCGCCCCCAGGTCCGCCATGCCGTCCGCGCTCAGAGCCACGCCATAAATATCGGCCGCCGCCGAGTTAGAGACGGCGCCGCGGGCCACGTCATCGGCCACAAGCTCCGGCGCCCGCAGCAGCGGGTCGCCATAGCCGCCGCCGCCCTGCCAGCTGTGATACCACACATCACCCGCCAGGATCGGGCTGCGCGTGTGCTTGGGCTGCAGCCATTCAATCGTGCCATCGGTCGCTGAAAGGCTGTCAGGAAGGGGCGATCCGTCCTCCAGCCGGCGCGCGATATCCGTCTGCACGACGCGCGCGATGGAAATTGCTGATCCCGGCATACCGCCCGAGATGCCGATCGCATTTGGCATCTCCGCACCAGTGCCGGCGAACAGGCCCTCGAGTTGCCCCTCCGGCGCGTCATAGATGGTGTAGGCCAGCTCGCCGGACCGTCCACCCCGGAACTTGCCGGGCCCGCCGGAGTCACGAAGATGCCGGCGGAACAGGTAGAGCACGGGATACTCCGCCTCCTGGTCCTCCACATTCGGCATATTGGGCGTCGTGTTGAACACGATGCCGGCAGTGTCGACGCCATCCCGGTCGAAGCTGGCTCCCCCGCCGCCACCAAAATGGCTCATCTCGGTGGCGGCGAAGGGGAAGCCGTGCTGGCTTGTTCCGGCGAAGATGGGCGCCATCGAGGTGCCGGACCAGCAGGCCATGGCCTCCTCCCGGTACTTCCCGCTCGCCAGTATCATCTGCGACAGGCACCGCCATGTGGCATCGATCGTCACGATCACCGCCGAGATCGTGGCCATCGCGCAAGGCGCCGGGTAAGCGCAGTTGTTGACCGTTCCGACCTCGCTGACGATGTCCATGCAATCCCGGACGCCACGGTTCCAGGCGATGTCCCAGCAGCAGTTCAGGTAGGTTGCCGTTAGGCAGGCCGCCTGAAGGCCCGCGTAGGAGCAGTTGATCAGACCACGCGCGTTCGGGCTGGTGCCGGTGAAATCGAATTTCAGCCGGCTGCCGACCTTGGTGAGGGTGCAGACGATCTTGTAGATGGCAGGGGTGTGGCCGTCATGATCGATATACTGCACCTCGCGCCAGGTCCCGTCGGGCAGCTCGGCCAGCCGCTCCTCCAGCTTCTCCCGGGCGTGATCGATGCACTGGTGCATCGCGGAGATGACCGTGCGTTCGCCCCAGCGCTCAAACAGTTCCAGGACACGCTGGCGGCCGCTGTTGAGCGAGGCGATCTGTCCCTTGATATCAAGCGCGACGAGGGGGTCACGAACCTGATTGCGGATCCAGCGCAGGATGTCCTCCCGGACCACCCCGCGGCTGACGATCTTCACCGGCGGCATGCGCAGGCCTTCCTGGTGCGTATCCACCACCTTGATCGAGAAGCCGCCCGGGTCCATGCCGCCATTGTCGAGCTGGTGACCCGACGCGCCGACCCAGGCGACCAACCGGCCTTCCCAGAAGACGGGTGCCACGGTGGCGATGTCGGGGTGATGGATCGCGCCGAGATAGGGGTCGTTGCAGATGAAGATGTCCCCATCCTCGATCACCTCCCCGGGCCCGATCGACTTCAGCGTGCTGTCGACGATCAGCGGGAGCACATTGCCCTGCGTCACGATATAGGGCCCGACCGAAACCAGCCCGCCATCCCCCAGCATGATGGCGGAGGCGGCGTCATTGCCAGTGATCAGGACGTTGGAGCCTGAGCATCGCATGTACTGGATGCCCATCTCCTCGCTGATGGTCATGAAACGGTGGTTCAGGACCTCGAAGGTGACCGGATCGATCGTGCCGATCATATCGGGATTGAGCATGGCCGGTGCTCCCTTTAGCGATGGGACGTGATGCGGGTGTTGCCGAAGGTGTCGATCCTGGCCGACTGGCCAGAATGGACCACGATCGTCGTGCCGGGATGCTCGATCACGGCAGGCCCTGAGATGACGGCCTCGGCCGGCAGTGTCGTGCCGTCATGGATTGTGGAGTCGACCATGGCAGCGGCGAAGGGGCACCATGTCAGGCGCCGCCCAGGTGCCATTGCAGCGAGGCCTGGCTTTAGCGAGACCGGCTCAAGCTTCTCGACCAGGCCGACGGCGTCCACCCCGTAATCCACCAACTCGATGCCAGCATCTTTGAGGCCGGAACCCGGGCCGAACAGGCGCTCATACTCTGCCTCGAAGGCCGTACCCAGTTCGAAGACCTCGCTGTCTGACGAGAAGGATGCGGGCGCGCGCACCCGCACGGTATGCACCTGCCGGCGGTACCGCGCCTCGGCCCAGCGCTCGTAGCGCCGGGCCGCCTCGGCCACCTCCGCCCCTTCCAGCAGCTTCGCCCCCTCGGCTTCCATTGCGGAGTAGATCGCCTCCAGCCGCCTGGGATCCACCGGCAGCGTCAGCGGGTCGGAGTACCGCAGGCTGAAGCGCAGGTCGGAAAGGGCCGCGCCATAGGCCGAGTGCACCGATGCATTGTAGGGAACGATGATCTCCTTCACGCCCAGATCACCGCCATAGGAGGCGGCGTGGACTGGGCCGGCACCGCCATAGGCCATCATCGCGAAGCGCCGAGGATCATACCCGCGCTGCAGCGTGGTCTTGCGGATCAGGTCGGCCATCTGCGCGTCGACCACACGGCGGATGCCGGCCGCTGCGGCGGTCACGTCACCCCCGAACAGCGGCTCCGCGATGCGACGGCGAATCGCCTCCTTCGCTAGGTCAACCTGTAGGGCCATGCGGCCACCGAGGAAACTGTCGGGCGAGATGTAGCCGAGCACCACATCGGCATCGGTGACCGTCGGCTCCTCACCGCCGAGACCATAGCAGGCGGGCCCCGGCGCCGCCGCGGCGCTCTTCGGCCCGATCCGCAGCCGGCCGTTATCGACCCAGGCGATGGAGCCGCCACCCGCGCCGATCGAAACCAGGTCCACCATCGGAAGGCGGAGCTGATACTGGTTCAGCACCGTCTCCTTGGCATAGGCCCAGCGGCCGCCCTCGATGATCGCGACCTTGAAGGTGGTGCCCCCCACATCGGTCGCGATCACATCGGGGAGCCCCAGCTGCGCGGCGAGATGGGCGCTTCCGACCACGCCCGCGGCCGGTCCGGATTCGACGGTGAAGATAGGAACCGTCTGCGCCGGCGTCGTCAGGCCGCCATTCGCCTGCACGACCAGCGGCGGCTTCGGAAGACCCTCATCCGACAGCGTCTTCACCAGCCCGTCCAGGTATCCCTCGATTACGGGCCCCACATAGGCGTTGAAAAGAGAGGTGGCGCTCCGCTCGTACTCGCCCAGGACTGGCGCGATCTCGGCGGAGAGGGAGACGTAGAGCTCCGGTGCCTCCTCGGCCAGGATGCTGCGGACGCGCCGCTCATGCGCGGGATTCTTGTGCGAGAACAGGAAGGCCACCGCCACGGCTTCATAGCCACGCGCACGCAAGGTGCCGGCAAGGCTGCGGATCGCTGCCTCGTCGAGCGGGTTCACCGGACGGCCGGCATAGTCCACCCGCTCTGTCACCTCGAAAATATCCCGCTCGTCGGCCAGTAGGCGCGGCTTTCGCGTCATGCGGTAGTGATGGCGCTCGAACACACTGAGGCCGGCGACTCGTCCACTGGCCCGCATGATGGTCAGCGTATCGCCGAAGCCGCGCGTCGTGATCACGGCCGTCTTGGCACCGCTGAAGGCGAAGATGGCATTGCTCGACTGGGTCGTCGCGTGGACAAAGCGCTGCGTTTCCCCAAGCACCGTATTTAAGGGCACCCCGGCCGCAGAAGCCACCTGCCGCAGCCCCTCCAGAACCCCCTCACGCAGATCGGCCGGGGTGGTGAGGGCCTTCCCAACGACAAGCCGTCCGGCATCGGAATCGAATGCAGCCACATCGGTGAAGGTGCCGCCGATATCGACGGAGATGGTGTACACGAACGAGCCTCCGTGCGTTTCAGTAATTTCAGTACAAACTCTCCGCGAGCGAGGCGTCAAGGAGAATCAGGGCCGGCATCGCGGAGATCGCTGCCATACCTTCGCGGATGTGAGGCACACACTGCTCGCGCAGACCGGAAAGAAACCTCTTGAATGCGTCCCCCGGCTCACTACACTGAATTTCAGTTCGGCGGAGCGATGCGCCCCTTGGGCATGTCGCTCCGAAATTGGACGTTCGGGAGAGTGCGCGACAGTTACCGGCGGGCAAGGTCCATCCTGGGGGACGGCATCGTGACGCAATCGCGGTCTACGGCTGAGTCACGCAGGTCGGTCGGCGTCGCCGCCCGCCTGCTCGGACAGCTCCTGGAGTTCGTCGCCGGGCTGATGCTTCTCGCGATCGTCTCCATCGTGCTGGCCGGCGTCTTCTTCCGCTACTTCCTCCATATTGGCCTGGGCTGGACCGAGGAGGCTGCGCGCTTCCTCCTGATCTGGATGAGCTTCATAGGCGCCGCGGCAGCAGTGAATCGCTGGGGCCACTTCCAGCTGGTTATCATGACTGCCTGGATCCCGCCGCAGCTGCACCGCGCCATGCAGGTCTTCGCCCTGCTCGTGGTCATGGCCACCGCCATGATCCTGCTACGCTTCGGCTGGGACATCATGCTCGTCAGCTGGGAGCAGGCCTCGCCGGTGATGGACTGGAACATGGGCCTTCTCTACGCCGTGGTGCCCGGCAGCGGAGCGGTGATGATCCTGTTTGTCTTGCGGCACCTGCTGGACGTGCTGCGAGGCGGGGTGCTGCCGCTCGCCGGTGCCGTTCAGGATGTGCATGTGGACCCCGTCCCCGGCCCCGCTGCCGGTGTCCCCGTCGCCAGAAGCTGAGGAGCGCGCGTCATGGCCACCCTCGTCATGGTCGGCAGCTTCCTCATCATGATCGGGCTGACGGCACCCGTGGCCTTCGCCATCGCGCTGTCGGCGGCCTTCGGGCTCTTGGTCGCGGATGCCGCGCCGCTCCTGGTCGTGCCGCAGCGCATGTTCTCCGGCGCCGACTCCTTCGTCCTTCTGGCGATCCCCCTCTTCATCCTGGCCGGCGCGCTGATGGAGACGGGCGGCATCTCAGCGCGCCTCGTTGACCTCGCCCGCGCCCTGGTCGGTCATCTCCGCGGCGGGCTGGGCATGGCGGTGGTGGTGGCGGAGATGTTCTTCTCCGGCATCTCGGGCTCGACGGTGGCGGATGTGTCGGCCATCGGGGCCATCATGGTGCCCTCCCTCGTCCGGGCCGGATTCAAGCGTGACCGCGCGGTCGCCATCGTCTCCGCCGCTTCCGCAATGGGAATTCTGGTTCCGCCCTGCCTCGTCATGGTGGTGATCGCCCAGATCGCAGGCCTCTCGGTCGGCGCCCTGTTTCTCGCGGGCTTCATTCCGGCCGCGGTCCTCGCGGCCGCGATCATGTTGCTCATCTACCTGCAGGCGCGGCGGGAGCCGATCACCGATGACCGACGCGCCAGTTGGGCCGAGCTGAAGCAAGTCACGCGGCGTGCCATCATCCCCATGATGATGCCGCTGATCATCTTCGGATCCATCCTGGGCGGCATCGCCGATCCGACGGAAGCTGCCGTCCTGGCCGTGGCCTATGCCTTCGTCGTCGGCGTCTTCGTCTACAAGGAGATCCGTTGGGACCAGCTGCCGAAGATCGTCATGGACAGTGCGGTCACCAGCGGCATCGTGATCTTCATGGTGGGGGCCGCGTCCAGCTTCTCCTGGATGCTCGCCTTCGAACAGGTGCCGCGGGACTTGGCGCGGATGATGCTGGCGGTATCGTCACATCCCTCAATCTTCTTCGTCATCAGCATCATCGTGTTCATCATTCTTGGCGCTGTCCTTGAAGGCTTGCCGGCGGTGATCATCTGCCTCCCGATTTTCCTTCCGATCGCGAGCTCGCTCGGGATCGATCCCCTGCATTACGCGACGGTCGTTGTGGCCGCAATCGGGATGGGACTCTTCCTTCCGCCCGTCGGTGTCGGGCTCTACATCGCGAGCTCCTTCGCCAACCTTCGTGCGGACCAGACTTTCGGCGCGATGCTGCCCTATGTCGCCGTCCTCTTCGCCGGTGTCCTGATCCTCATTGCCGTTCCCTGGCTGACCACCGCCGTTCCGCAACTCGTCTTCGGATCCTGAACGCAAAGGAGAGCACCATCATGGACCGCGCATACCGGCCTGGGCCGGGCCGCCGTGCACTGCTCGGCACCGTGCTGGCGACGACAGCGAGCGGGTTCGCCGGGCACCGCGCCCTCGGCCAGCCGGCGGTACTCCGGCTACCGCGTAAGTTCATGTTTAAGGCCGCCACCATCGTCGCGGAGAGCTTTCCCTATGTGGATGGGCTGAAGGCATGGAAGAAAGCCATCGAGGCCCGGACTGGCGGGATGGTGGACTTCCAGATCTTCCACACTGCGCAACTCGGCGACGAACGGACCATCAACGAGGGGATCCTGGCTGGCTCCATCCAGATCGGAATCGGCGCCGGCGCCTGGGCAGGCTTCGTTCCGGCCTACAACGTCGTGGAGTTGCCCTTCCTCATCCGCGATCTGCAGCACATGTACCGGCTGGCGGATGGCCGCTTTGGTGAGCAGATCGCCGATCACGCGGCGAGCAAGGGCTTCAAGGTCCTCACTTATTACAGTGCGGGCGAGCAGCATTTCCAGAGTCGCCGGTCGCCCATCCAGTCCCTTCAGGATTTTCGCGGGCTGAAGATGCGGGTGATCCAAAACCGCGCGCTTGTCGATGGGTTCAAGGCACTCGGCGCCGTTCCGGTTCCGCTGCCATATCCGGAGATCTACACGGCCCTTCAGCAGGGCACGGTCGATGGCACGGCGAATGACTTTCCAACCGTCATCTCGGCGCGCCTTTACGAGGTTGTCCGGCATTGCACCTTGTCGAGCTACGTGATTGAGCCAAGACCGGTGATTATGTCGAGGCGCATCTTTGATGGGCTGCCCAAGGAGCTGCAGCAGGTCCTTGTCGACACCGCAGAGGACTCGGCCAAGCTAGAACGACAGGTATTCGAGACGCAGATGCAGACGGCACGGGCGGAGCTTGAGAGACGAGGCGTCGCCATCGCGGAACTCTCCGACAGAGACAAATGGATCGAGGCGATCCAACCTGTCTGGAGCGAGTTCGGTCGCACTACCCCGGGGGCTTCCGAGTTAATCCGAGCGGCTCAGGACTTGGTCTGACGCGAGTCCTGCATTGGCAAATTGACGAGGCGTTGTTCCTCCGCCCCACGGTTGATCGGGACACCCTGCAAGCGGACGGTATCCGCGAATGGGGTGGATGATGACAACAGAGACGACGGATGCCGCTGGTCCTGGCCGGGGTGGTCGGATGTCGAGGCAGCGCAAGCGGGACGCGGTGCTGCGGTTGCTTCGGGCGAGGATCTAGAGACGGTCCCGCGGGCGCTGGGCGTGACCGCGTCTACCCTGAGCGGCTGGCGCGACGCTTTCCTGGCGGGGGGTGAGGCGAGCCTGACCACGCGGCCCAGCGACGGCGAGGCGCTGGAGAGCGAGCGGCTCAAGGCGAGGCTGGGCGAGATGTGGACTTCCCCGGGAGAACTGGAGAGCGCTCAGGTAAGGTCATGAGGACCTGGAGGGCGCGATGGGAGATCCACGGCAGCGAGGCTGGACGGAGGAGT
The DNA here is from genome assembly GCF_049629625.1 of Roseomonas chloroacetimidivorans. NCBI lineage: Bacteria > Pseudomonadati > Pseudomonadota > Alphaproteobacteria > Acetobacterales > Roseomonadaceae > Roseomonas > Roseomonas chloroacetimidivorans. Next base: position 34,359 of record NZ_JBNBZS010000061.1, read on the forward strand.
TCAAGCGGGAGGCGGTCCGGCTGCTGTCTACGAGCGGGCGGACGGTGG
>NZ_JBNBZS010000062.1:0-32747 GCF_049629625.1 Roseomonas chloroacetimidivorans
CCACCGTCCGCCCGCTCGTAGACAGCAGCCGGACCGCCTCCCGCTTGAACTCCTCCGTCCAGCCTCGCTGCCGTGGATCTCCCATCGCGCCCTCCAGGTCCTCATGACCTTACCTGAGCGCTCTCCATCTCTCCCGGGGAAGTCCATAGCAACGCTGCGGCCGGTGGCGCCGGGCAGGAGCCGGAAGGCCCCCATCACGGTGCCGATCAGCCGCTCGATATGGCCACCCCAGTGCGACGTGGCCGGCGGGCGGTACCGCAGCTCGATGCCGTACTGGGCGGCACCCCGGGCGAGAGCGTCGGAGCGGAACTCCTTGGCGTTGTCGAGGTGAAGGCGCTGCGGCAGCCCGCATACCGGCCAGGGCAGGTCCACTCCCCTGCCCTGCAGGTACTCCTCCTTGGGCAGGACTGCATGGCTGAGCGCCAGGGCGACGCTGAGGGCCGACGGCGGCTCGAGGCTGAGATGGAGCCCTGTCACCATGCGGGTCGCGACGTCGATCGCCAGGGTCAGCCAGGGCCGGGCGAGTGGGCGCCGATCAATCGACGAGACCACGATCACGTCGGCCAGCGTGTGGTCGATCTGGACGAGGCTGAGCGGCTCGTCGGCTCTCAGCCTCCCGACAACCCGCCCCAGCCTGTTGCGCGCGTGCGCGGGTCCATGCCGACGGCGAAGCACTTCCCGCTGGTCGTGCAGCCGTACCCGAGCGGCAACCGCCTTGTAGCTTGGAGGCCTGAGTTGTTCGCTGAGACAGCGCCGCTCGACTTCGCACACGAGATCGGCAACGGTCGGCCGTGACCGGCAAAGATAGAACTCCTCTATGGCGGTCCTGATCACTGCCTCGACATCGCCAGCCAGGAAGCGGGTGTTCGTGACCCTGCCACTTTGCCGAGGCAGCAACGCTGTAAGGGTCGGGTCAGCGCGGAAACGGCGGAGCAGGCGATAGCACTGGGCCCGCCGCAGCCCGAGTTCCTGCGCCGCGGCATCCACGGCCGCAGCCGTCACGACTTCCTGCGCGGCAAGCGGCGCCAGGACCCGCATGCGATCCTGGCCGACGCGTCAGGTCGGGTCATCATGCTCATGAATGTCCGCACGGCCAGACAAGAATTTCTCGGTTCCGGAACCATCATCCTGGTTAAGGATGAGCCGGGATCGATGAAGGAAAAACGACGCTGCTACGACGCTAATCTGATTGCGAAGCCGTTATCCTGGTTAAGGAAAATCGACAGATGGGAACGCCAATGGGGAGCAAGAGGCCTGCTGCGGCCGGGGGGGGGCGACGAAACGGGGTTCAATCGATCGAGGTCGGAGCGCAGCTTCTCGAGGCGCTGGCCCGCTCGGCTGTACCGCAGCATTTGCGGGACCTTGCCGCAGGGGCAGGGATGCCACCCAGCAAGGCGCGCCGCTATCTCGTCAGCCTCCTGCGCTGCGGGCTTGTCGAGCAGAACCCAACGACCAGCCGCTACGAGCTCGGCCCGATGGCGCTGCGGGTGGGCCTTTCCGCCCTAAACAGCCGGCATGTCGTTCGGCTCGCAACGGAAGCCGTCATCCAGCTCAACCAGGAGATCGACCGCACCATCCTCCTCTCTATCTGGACGGAGCGGGGACCAGTGATCATCGGCTGGTACGACAGCAGCGAGATGCTGATCTGTAACCTCAATGTCGGCTCCGTCCTGCCGCTCCTGCACAGCGTCAGCGGGCGGCTGTTCTTGGCCTATCTGCCGAGGGCGAGCACGCAACGTCTGCTCGAGCGGGAGATCAACAGCGCTCTGTCACACGAGGGGGCCTTCCCCGTGAGGACGGAGATGGATGTCCGCAGCCTGATCGCGGGGGTGCGCAAGAACCGGTTCGCTATGACGCAGGAGCTTCTCTTGCCCGGATTGAGCGCCTTCGGCGCGCCGGTCTTCGACCATGAGGGCCGGATGGCGGCGGCCGTAGCCATGATTGGACCGCCGGGCACTATTGAGGCGATCACGCCGGATTCTCCCGCCACGTTGTTGCGGCGGCGGGCCGAGGAACTGTCCCTGCGGCTCGGCTTCCACTCGCGAGAGCCGGGCGGGTCCCTGGCGGAGTGGCTTGAGCTCGGCACGGCGGAGCAGGGGAGCACGCCGCCACCAGCGCTCTCCATTCCGGTGGCTAAACCTCAGAAGGCGCCGAAGGCGCGGCAGGCTCGGACGGCGTCCTGAGCCTGGCTGCCGCGGGATCTCAGTCGGCGCTGCGCAGTTCGCGCAGGGCTGCTTCGGCTGCCGGCCAACTGGTGAACTTCTCCCGCACGCGGCCTTTTCCCCGTCCGCGGTCGATCTCGGCGTTGTCCAGCAAGGTCCAGTCGACCCAGGAGATTGCGCGGATGCCACGTCCCGCGAGCAGCGCGGCAATGCCGGCATCTTCCGGCAGCTCGGGCGCTTCCCGCAGCGTTGCCAGGATGCGTTGGGCGAGATTCTGCGCCCGTTCCCGGTGACTGGCGATGACGCCTTCCCCGGGACGCCCGGCCCAGCCGGCGACATAAGCCTTCCCGCTGCCGGGCACCTGGTCGTCCGTGTGCCGAATGCTTGCACACGACTCGTCGTAGGGAAGGTCCGGGACGGGGGCGGCGTACTGACCGACGGCATGAACCAGCAGATCGGCCGGAAGGCGCCGCTCCGCCGCCGTTCCCGCCTCGCGCAGCGTCAGAATGTTGCCATCGTAGGACACGGGCAGAAGGCCGAAATGGAAGTGGATCGGCAGCCTGGCATCGGGCTCGGCCCCGGCGATGCGCTGCAGCACGGCCAACGCTGCAAGATTCGGGCCCGGCGGCGCCTGCACCGCTGCCCGATCCACCACCGGGCGGAACCGCGCGAGAGAGGTGAATTCGGCCAGCATCGCCGCAGTAAAGCGCGCGTGGCCAGGCCCCTGACGGCCACAGAGGTGGATCTCCGCGATCTCGTTCTCCGCTAGCCAAATAAGCGCTGCCGGGTTGGCGTCGGTGGGCGCGAGCTCCTCTGCCGACTTCGCGAGAAGCCGCGCAACGTCCAGGCTGACATTGCCGTTGCCGATCACGCAGACGGATCTGATGCGCCTTGGCGGGGCCCAGGCGGCGCGGTCCGGATGGCCGTTAAACCAAGCCGTGAGATCACAGCCCGCGACGCTGCTGGGCAGCTCCGCCCCGGGGATTGCCACCTTTCGTCCGACCGCCGCTCCGGTGGCCAGCACCACAGCGCTGTAGCGCGCCTCCAGCTCCGCGATGGAGACCGTGCGGCCTAGTTCCACCCCTCCGAAGAAGCTGACATTGGGCCGCCGCATCGTGCGGGCGAAGACCTGAGCGACCTGCTTCGTGCCCTGATGGTCGACGGCTACGCCGTATCGGACCAGCCCGAACGGAAAGGGCAGCCGCTCGATCAGGTCGACCCGGAGCGTCGGGTCTGCCTTGGACAGTGAATCAACGGTGTAGAAGCCGGCCGGGCCGGCGCCGACGACAGCTACGGCCTTCAAGGCCCGGGTTCCGCGCAGGGAGGCACTTCGGCAGTCTCGGCGAGCCAGCGCCCCGACCATTCCACTGCGCGGTCGGACGGAGGCTCCTGCGATGAGGCATCGAGCACCAGGAGCGGTCGGTCGCGTACTGCGCCGCAGGAGGCCAACAGTTCGTCCCACAGGCTACCGCCGCGGGCGAAGCTGTTCATATAAGAGCTATCGCCGAGTGCGATGACGCCATAGCGGAGCCCCCGCAGGTCTGGCCGGTCCGCCGCCACCGCTTCAAAAAAGGGCAGGGAGGGTTCCGGCACCTCTCCCTCGCCGTAAGTGCTACTGACGATCAGCACCCGCGCCGCCTGCTGCAGGATTTCCGGCGAACTGCGCTCAAAGGCGCGGATCTCCAGCGTGTGGCTGGCCCCGTGCGCGGCCTCGATATCCTCGGCGATCATCTCCGCCGTGCCGGTCATGGTCGCGACCAGGATGATCGTGGCGCTCATGCGTGGGCCTTGGTCCTTGTGTCCTCCGGGGCAGCTGCAGCCGCAACCCAGGCGGCATGCGTGCGGATGAGACCGGCGAGGTAGCTGGGCCGCATGGGGATGCGGTTCACATTCGCTCCGATACCCGAGAGAGCATCGGCCACGGCATTGGCGATGGCGGGCACCGCCCCAATAACCCCACCTTCGCCAACGCCTTTGAAGCCGCCGACAGCGTCAATGGAGGGGGATTCGATGTGCTCGAGCCGGTAATCGGGAAGATCCGGCGCGAGCGGCAGCAGGTATTCGAGCAAGTTAGCGTTCACCAGCTGCCCGCGCTCGTCGTAAACGATCTCCTCCATCAGCGCTTCGCCGACCCCCTGCGCCGTGCCGCCATGGATTTGGCCGTCGACGATCATCGGATTGATGATGCGCCCGCAATCATGAACGATCGCATAACGCTCGATCGATACTTGTCCGTCCAGCGCATCGACGGCGACGCTGGCGATGTGCACGGCATTGGCCATGGTGGCGAGCGGCGGGTCGTAATAGTCAGTCGCCTCCAGCCCGTACTCCTCATTCTGGGGGAGCAGCAGGTTGTTCATCGAATAGGCTGTCTCAGCGATCTGCGCAAAGGGCAGGTTCATCTCGGGCACGCCCACCACCTCCGCGCGGCCATCGCGGAGCACTATGTCCTCCTCCGCCGCCTCCAGCACATGGGCGGCAATGCGGCGCATCTTCGCGGCCACTTTCTGTCCCGCGCGGATCACCGCTCCGCCGCCAGTGACGGCGCTTCGGCTGGCGAAGGTGTTCGTGCCATAGGGGGAAGACGAGGTATCGCCCTCGATGATGGTCACATCCTCGATCCGTGCTCCAACCTGGTCGGCGAGGATCTGCGCGAAAGTGGTGAGATGGCCCTGCCCCGCGGCGGCGTGGCTGACATAAGCGACCACCTTGCCGGTCGGCTCCACGCGGACCAGGGAGCTGTCAAAGCCGGGCATGCGGATCAACCCGCGCGCGCGCCAGCCCGGCGCGCCCGTGCCCGAGATCTCGGTGAAGCAGCATATGCCGATGCCGCGGTACTTTCCATCCACAAGTCTGTCGGCAGGCTGGCCACGCCGCCATCCCTCGTAATCGACCAGCTCCATTGCACGGCGCAGGCATTCTTCGTAACTGCCCGTGTCATACCGGACGCCAACGACGTTTACCCAGGGCAGCTCCCGCGTCGGGATGATGTTGCGCAGGCGCACCTCGGCGGGATCGATGCCCAGGGTTCGCCCGATGCGGTCCATCATGCCCTCCATCGCGAAAAAGCAGGTGGGCTGGGCCACTCCGCGGTAAGCGCCGGAGGGGCAGGTGTGCGTCGCCACCGCACGCGCGCGGTAGGCGTAATTGCGGATCTTGTAGGGACCCACGATCATGCGAGCACCACCTGTGGTCTCCAGCGTGCAGCCGAAGGGAAAAGTGGAATAGGCACCCGCATTGGTCACGAGGTCGAGCTTGAGTGCCTTGACGACGCCCTCCCGGCTGACAGCGACTTCCAGTTCGTAGATGTGGTCGCGGGCGTGGATGTTGGTAAGCAGCTCCTCTCGCCGATCCTGGATCCACTTCACGGCACAACGGTACTTCAGACAGAGTGCGGCGGTCACCAACTCCTCCGGATAGAACTGGGCCTTGGTGCCAAAGCCGCCGCCGACCTCGGGAACAATGACGCGGATGCGGGATTCCGGAAAGTTCAAGTGCTTCGCTAGCCCGGTGCGCAGGAGATGCGGAATCTGTGTGGAGCTGTAGAAGGTAAAGGAACTGCCGGTATGGTCGGGGACCGCCAAGCAGCCGCGTGGCTCGATTGGCACGCCGGCCACGCGACCGGAACGAAACCGTTCCCGCAGCACTAGGTCGCCGCTTGCGAAGGCATCCTCGAAGGCGGGCGTGGAGAATTCGCCCTTGAAGATGACGTTGCCTTCGATGTGGTCGTGTACCAGAGGTGCATCAGGTTCAAGGGCCTGCTCCAGGCTCGCGGTGGCCGGGAGAACCTCGTACTCGACCTGCACCAACTCAATCGCGTCCTGCGCGGCGTAGGGGTTCTCTGCCAGGATCACGGCCACCTGCTCACCGACGAAACGCACCTTGTCGACGGGGACAGGATCCCGGAAGCTCTTGTGGTAGCCGGGGAACTCGATCTCGGTCACCATCGGGCTCATGAGCCCGGCAAGCTCGCGACCGCCGAGAACGGCAACCACCCCGGGCACGGCCAGCGCGGCCGAAGCGTCCAGCGACAGTATGCGGGCATGCGCATGCGGGCTGAGCACGAATCCGAGATGCAGCGTCCCCTGGGGTTCCGGAAGGTCGTCCACAAACTGGGCCAGCCCGCGCAGCAGGTACTCGTCCTCCCGCCGCGGCTGGCTGCGGCCGATATAGGCGCTGCTGTCCTGATCGGCCATCAGTTCGCCTCCGTCATTTCGGCCGGGCGCTGCCGCAGCTTCGCCGCCACAGCCGCAACAGCCTTGACGATGTTCGTGTAGCCCGTGCACCGGCAGATATTGCTAGTGAGCGCGACGCGGATGTCGGCCTCGCTGGGGGAGGGATTCCGCTCGAGCAGCTCGCTGACGGTCATCAGCATGCCTGGCGTGCAGAAGCCGCATTGCAGGGCATGGTGCTCGTGGAAAGCTTCCTGGATTGGATGAAGCGCATCCGGTCCGGCGATTCCCTCCACAGTCGTGATCTGGCTACCCTGCACGGCCACGGCGAAATGCAGGCAACTGCGTGCTGTCTGGCCATCTATCTTCACCGTGCAGGCGCCGCAGACTCCATGCTCGCAGCCGATATGGGTGCCCTTCAGCCCCAACTCGTGCCGCAGAAAGTCCGCTAGCAGGTAGCGCGGCTCGACCGAGCGCCGATACTGCCGCCCGTTGACGACGAGCTCCACCTCGGTCCTGTCATGCATGGAGATTCTGTCCTCCCACGACTTGGTGGTCCCTCATCGCCCGGCTGATGGCGCGCGCGACGAGCACCCCTACGAGCTGCTTGCGATAGGCGGCATCAGCATGGATGTCGCTGCCAGGATCCACCGCGGCGGAGGCCATGGCGCCAGCCGCGCGGATGGCCTCGCGATCGAGCCGCGTGTCAAGCAGAGCGCGCTCCGCCTGATGGAGCCGGATGGCGCGCGGCCCGGCGCCCATGACCGCTAGGCGAATACTGCGGCACTCCCCGTCTTCCGCCGTCTCGATTTGCGCCGCAACGCCGGCGAGGGCAAAGCCATGGCGGCGGTTGCCGACCTCTACGAAGGCTGCCCTTGCGCCCGCGGGAGCGCTGGGGAAGCGCACTGCTTCAAGCATCTCACCGGGCGCCAGACAGTTCATGAGCTCCGCGACAAAGAAGTCTTCCGCCGTCACCTCGCGGCGTCCGCTGACGCCGTTGACGACGAAAGTGGCGCCGAGGGCCAGAGCGACCGCCGGAAGCTCCGCAAGGGGATCCGCGTGGGCCAGGCTGCCGCAGACGGTGCCGCGGTTGCGGTTGGCGGCGCTCCCGACCAGAGGAAGAGCCTCCGCCAGCAGCGGGCAGTCCCGCCGTATCTCGGGCGAGGTTTCCGCTTCATATTGCCGAACCAGCGCACCGCAAGTGATTTGCCCCCCATCTATGTGGACATAGGACAGCTCGGCGCAATGATTGATGCTGATCAGTACAGCGGGACGGGAGACCCGCATGTTCATCAGCGGTACCAAGCTCTGACCCCCGGCCAGGATGCGCGCCTCCTCACCATGCTGCGCGAGCAGGGAAAGCGTCTCCGCCAGCGTGCGCGGCGCCTCAAATCGGAAGGGCGGGGGCTTCACGGCAGTTCCAGCATTTGCTTGTCGGCTCCCGATCAGCTTCCGCTGCGTAGCAGCGGGGCAAGGCCCTGGGCGGCCTCGACGAGGGAGGGTTCCACGGGAAGGCCATCACGGATGACCGGCACGCCATCAACCCAGATGGATTGCTCAGTCACCACGGCATCCGGGTGGTTCTCACCCCCGCCCGGCATCCACCAGGGCAACCCCATGCCGACGGCGTTGTTCCCGATCACCCGGGAATCCTCGATAAAGGAATGATCGGTGGTGCGCGCCGCCGGATTCATTCCGTATGTGAAGTGGATGAGGTAGCCGTACTCGCCACCGCCGGCGCGCCGAAGCGACCGCTCCAGCACCAGCCGCGCTCCACCGCCGCCGGCCACCTCGCGGATCTTGCCGTCCACTTTCAGGGTCAAGGGGCGCTCGAGCGGCGTGAAGAATTCATGGAATACCGCGCTGAAGCAGACGGTGCCCTGCACGCTCTCGAGTTGCGGGAACATGGTGCAGGATCCAGGTACCAGATAGGTGCCGGGCGTCTCCGCCCGTCGAGGCTTGCGCAGGGCGGGCTTGTCGGTGGTGAAGGTAACATCTGTCCCGATGGGATCGGTAACGCGGACCTGGCGTCCGGCGGAATTGGCCAGCGCGTCCTCAAAGGGCCGGAGAATGGTGAAGTACTGGTCGAGGTCGACCGCACCGAAGAGACGAGCAAGGCCGCCCGCCCCCATGTCACCGCCGAGCAGGTAACGGGCCCGGCCAGCGCGCATCGCCTCATCATGCACATGCGCACCCGCGAGATAGGGAAAGGTGAGGTCGATCCAAACATCGCAGCTCAGCGCCGCCGCAGTCAGCGGTGGCGGCACGAAGGGATCCGCGAGCCCGCCCTGAAAGGGAAGCTGTGGCACAGTCACCAGGGCCACCTTGGCGCCGGCGCCCCGTGCGGCGAGAAACACCGCCCGCACTGCGACCGGATCCGTGGCCGTATCCGCGGTAATGAGCACGGTCTCGCCTGCGATGACAGCCATGTAGTCGGTGACCAGGACGAGGGCGCCATGCGCCGTCTCCGGCCCGAGAGGCAGGGAAGAGCAGGTCACGGTTGCGCGTCCGCCCGGCCGAAGACGCGGTCCAGATGGCCGTTCAGGTAATGATGCAAGGGCTTCTCCAGGATGGACATGCGCCCGGGCACATAGCCGCGCGTGCTCATCGCCTTTTGCATGGACTCCATCATCGAGCGATCCTCATCCAGCACCGCTATCTGATAATCGTGATAGACTTTCAGCGTCTTCTCAATGTCGGGTCGCTCAAACACCTCTTCGGGAAAGAGATGATAAATGATGACTTGCGAACGGCTTTCAGAAATCGGCCACACGACGAAGAAGCGGACGCAGTCAATCCGGCCAAAGATAGTCAGGTTGGGCTGCAAGAAGCCGGTGCAGGCGAAGCTGTAGTCCCGGTCCTCGAGCCAGGGCATCTTGCCCAGGAGCGGCTCGCCGCCCGGAGTCGGCGGCGCAGCCTTGTACCAGATGGTAAGCGAGCCATTCTTGCCGAGCACGACATTGTCGTTCTCCCACGAGAATTTAGCGCCGAAGGTCTTCGCGTGGAGAACGTTGACGTGGTAGAAGTCCATCAGGTTTTCGGATACGTATTTCCAATTGCAGTTCAGATCCAGGGCGATCCGATTCCCTAGGCGGCAGTTCTCCATTTTCATAAAGCCGAAGTCCTCGTCGAACTGCGACATGAACTCCTGGAGCGGCGGTGTCTCGGCATTGAAGCAGACGAAGATGCTGCCGCGCCAAACATCAAGACGGATCGGCCGCATGCGGCAGCTACTGAGGTCGAAGCCCTCGCTGTCCTTCATGTGCGCGGCGCCGGCGAGCTTGCCCTCTAGATCATACACCCAGCCGTGGTAGGGGCATTTGAAGGCACGGGTGTTGCCCTTGCCCTCCGCCACCTCAACGCCGCGATGGACGCACATGTTGTAATAGGCGTGCAGCGCTCCCTCTCGGCTGCGGGCGATGATGATCGGCTCGCCTACGAGGCGCATCGTCATGTAGTCGCCAGGCTTCGCCAGCTCCTCCACCCGTCCGACGAAGAGCCAGTCGCGCATAAAATAGGCATCAATCTCCTTCTGGAAGATCTCGGGCGAGCTGTAGACATAGCCCGGAGCGTGACCAGCCCGCGTAAGCTCGCGGCGTACATTGTCCAAATTGTTGTCGGCCATGACGTTTCCGCTGTCTGCTGTCATCTGGAAGAGGTCCTTTCTGCGTCGCGCTGCGCGGGGCCGCCCAATCGACCGGCCAAGGCGTCGGTGCGCAGGCGTTGTGCTGATCCTCGTCTGCGACCGGCGTCAGGCGCGCTGCGCTGCGGAGTAGGGGTGGATTGGCGAGGCTCTCCGTACCTCTGGCGGGTAGACGAGTTGCGGGCGTCCGCCCTGGAACTGGCTTGGATAGACCTCGCCGCCGCGGTTCAGTCCGTCGTCGTCGAACTTCACGCGGGAGAAGAAAGTCTCACCATTCAGATCTCGCAGCGCGGAGAGGAGCGCACGATTGTCGCCAACTTTGCCCGCCGCCATCATGGCCTGCGCCATCACAATTAGGTTGTTGGCGCCGCAAGCCGCGACAAAGTCAGGCGGCGGCGCATTGTGCTTCGCGGAATAGAGGTTGGCGAAGTCGCGGCTGGTGCCGATGAACGCGTCCTTGGTCTTGTCGAGCGTCGGATCCCAGAAGGTGGGGACGAAGGCACCGTTTATGGCGTCGCCGAGACTCTCATGCAGGCTGGTGGGTGCTTCCACCACGATCATTGACGGAAAGAAGCGGATCGCCTGCATCTCCTTAAATACAGCGATGATGTCAGGCGTGTAGCAGTTGATAACGAACATGTCGGGCTCGAGTCGCCGGAGACGGTCCAGCGCTGAGGCGAAATCCTGCGAGCGCGGCGGAAACATCTCCGTTCCGACCAGCTCCAGCCCGGATTTCCGCATGTCGGCTGGGAGGTACTCGCGTGCCGTGAAGACACCCAGCTCGTCGTTCGGCGTGATCATCGCAACGCGGCGGACCTTCGGAGCATCAAAGCCTGCCGCCATCTCGGAGATACGCGTGTAGTAATGGCTGAAGGGCGGCATGGCGCCGAAGAGATAGGGATTTCCTTTCTGCCCCGCGAATACGCCGTCGACCTGCGCCCAGTGGGTCAGCAGCGGCATGCGTAGGCGCTGTGCCGTTGGAATGATGGCCTTGGTGATGACGCTGCCGCAACCGGCGATGATGAACTGGGCGCCGTCGCTCGTGGCCGCGCGCTCCACCAGCCGGGCCGAGGTGCTGGCGTCGGTCTTGTCATCGTAGGTCTGGGTCACGACGCGGTAGGTTCGGCCGCCGATGGTCAGGCCCTTGGCGTTGACCTGCTGGACGGCGATCTCCAGCCCGCGTTCCAGTTCCTGTCCATAGCGTGCGAAGCCACCGCTCATGCTGTTGACGGAGGCGACCTTCAGCGTGTCCCCTCCACCCTGGGCCAGCACGGCCGGGGTAGCTAGAAGACCGGCCGCCTGCACGGCTGCGGCAGCCCTGCCGAGGCGAAGCGCTGCCCGACGAGTATAGCTCTTTTCGCTCATCTCACCCTCCTAGGTAGCTGGCAATGATCTGCTTGTCCTCGAGCAGGGCACGTGAGGGTCCTTGGGCCACAATGCGCCCGGATTGAAGCACGAGGGCCCGGTCGGAGAAGCCGAGAGCGACCGGAACATCCTGCTCGACAAGGACGATCGTTCGCCCGGCTTCGTAGATGTCGCCTAAGATGTGAAGGATCTCCTCCACGATGATTGGGGCGAGCCCGAGTGACAACTCATCGATGACGAGAAGCTTGGGGTCGGCCATCAGTGCCCGGCCGATCGCAACCATCTGCTGCTCGCCGCCCGAGAGCGTGCCCGCGAGCTGCCGTCGCCGCTCCCGCAATCGAGGGAAGTAACAGAAAACCTGTTCAATGGCGCCGGCTACCACCTGGCGCGACTTCTCCGGCCGCCGGAAGGCGCCCAGTCGCAGGTTCTCCTCTACTGTGAGGCCGCTGAACACCCGGCGCCCTTCCGGTGCTTGACTAAGTCCAAGCTGCACAATTTCTGCGCAGTTGCGTCCTGCTATGTTCACCCCGTTCAGCCAGATCGCGCCGCGCATCGGTGCAATCAGGCCGGAGAGGGTCCGGAGCAGGGTTGTCTTGCCTGCCCCGTTTGCGCCGATGATCGCGACGACCTCGCCGGTGCGAAGCTCGAAGGAGATGCCGCGCAGCACCTGGATCGCGCCATACCCCGCGTCGAGCCCTTCGACGCGCAGCAGGACTTGGTCTGCAGCCATGGCCGGGGAGAAGCTCTGTGCGGGCATCACGCGGGCACCTTCCTGCGCCGGGTCGCGAACCGATCCACGGCACCATGAACGTCGCCTAGATAGGCGCGCTGGACTTCGAGATTTTCTTGAATCTCCGAGGGGAGCCCTTCCGCGAGCTTACGGCCATTGGCCAGGACAACCACGCGGTGGCTGAGCGACATCACCGCAGGGATGATGTGCTCGATGAAGAGGATGGTGACGCCACGCTGGTTGATACGCCGGATGAGTTCCTGAGCCTCGTTTGCTTCGGTTGGATTGAGGCCCCCAAGCGGCTCGTCGAGCATCAGCAGCTTCGGGTTGACGGCTAGGCAGCGCGCAATCTCCAGCCTTTTCAGGCCAGCAGTGCTGAGTGATGAGGATGCGCGGTCCCCAAGCTGGGCCATGCCCAAGCTTTCGAGGATCTCCTCCGCCTGCTCGCGTGCATCAGATAGGCTCGTGTGGCGGCTTGTGCTGCCAAAAAGACCGCCAATCATGACATTCTCGCGGATCGTCAGGTCGGCAAACGGGCGAGGGACCTGGAAGGTCCGCGCCACGCCGACGGCGCAGCGCCGGTGAGGCGGCCAGTCCGTTATATCCCGCCCGTTGAACTCGACTTTCCCACTACTTGGGCGGAGGTCGCCGGTGAGAAGGTTAACGAAAGTCGTCTTGCCGGCCCCGTTTGGGCCAATGAGCCCCAGGATCTCGCCCGAGCCAATGTGGAGGTCAATGCCGTCGACGGCGCGGAGCCCGCCAAAGATCTTGGACAGCCCGGTAATGGTGATCGCTGCCATGGCCTATTTGATCCTGTAGCGGCGGAAATTCGCGGCGAGGCGGCGCGGTGCCAGGGCGGCAGGCCCTTCCTGCAGCACCCGCGCTAATCCGTCGGGCTGGAAGAGCACGATGGCCATCACAATGAGGCCGAGGACGATCAGGTTGATCTCGGCCAGCTCGATGCCGATGAACTCGTTCAGCATCAGAATGATGAAAACGCCGAGCACTGGGCCCCATAACGTGCCTCGGCCACCGAGGAAGACCATCACAATGACCTCGAACGTGAAGGCCAGGTTGTAGGCCTCATTCGCCTCGACGGTGCCAAGCCAGAAAGCCCAGGCAACCCCGACTGCAGCTGCCAGCCCGGCGCTGATGAGGAAGACGGAGATCTTCAGCCAGGCAGCAGAGACGCCAAGAGCGGAGGCTGCCTTTTCGTCATCGCGGACGGCACGGAGTGCGAGGCCCCAGCGCGAGCGCTCGAGCACTATGGCAACGAGCATCGTGACTGCGGCGATCGCGGCCATGACATAAAAGAAGAGCGCGTTGTAGGCCTGTATATCCAGGTCGACGAGGCCGACATAGTTGATGATGTTGGCGGCAATGCCACCATTGAATTTGAAGGCGTCCAGGTTGAGTACGAGGTTTCGCGCGGCCTCGGTGATTAGCATCGTAGCCACCACGAAGTAGTGGCCCTGGAGCCGGAGCGTGGGAATGCCGATTAGCGCGGCCAGGACAAGCGCTAGGAGGATGCCGCCGATTGCGGCTAGTGTAAGGGATGCACCGTTCAGGAGCAGGATGGTGGCGCCGATCGCGCCGCTGCCGAAAAAGGCCGGGTGGGCCAACGACAGAAGACCGGCATAGCCGCCGATGAGGTTCCAGGACTGCGCCAAGGCAAGATACATGCAGACTGTGGTTGCTACACGCACCATATAGTTGCTGAGCACGAAGGGCACGCAGATCGCGAAGAGCCCGATGGCCGCGACGGTGGCGAGGCCGAGCATCTGCAGGGCCGCCATGGGCCGTGCGGAGCGGGTTGGCTGGGTTTGGATGGAGGTGGCTGCGGGTGCTGGTTCCATAAGGCCGCTCTCAGGACTCGTAGTAGCGTTTGCCGAGCAGGCCTGATGGCCGGACGACGAGTACGATGAGGACAAGCAGTGTGCCGATCAGCATGGCGTAGGTGGTGCCCCAGAGATTGGCGACGATGCTGGAGGCGAGTCCCAAGAGGAGCGCGCCGAGAAGAGGCCCGACAAAGCTGCCGAGCCCGCCCAGCACTGTGACAATGATGACCTGCAGCAGGTACTGGTCGCCATTGGCGGGAGAGGCGCTGTACACGAGGGCGATCAGGGCCCCCATGGCGCCCGCGAGCGCGGCTCCTATGCCAGTGGTGATGTTGAAGACGGAGCGGACTCGGATGCCGACGAGCTGCGCCGCCTCGCGGTCCAGGCGCGTGGCTCGGATGGCCGCACCGAGCTCAGTTCGGTCCATGGCCCACCACATCGCACCGGTAAGAAGCAGTGCAATACCAGCGGTGATTACTCGGACATAAGTGAGCTTGGCGCCGCCCAGGCTGACATAGCCCTGCAGGTAGTCCGGAAGGATGATGCTGCGGTAGTCGGCGCTGAAGAGGTAGAGCGCTAGCCCAATGAGGGCAAGGTTCAATCCGTAGGTGAAGGCCACACCGAGCGAGGAGGGGCCGCCGGCGACATGGTCGATCAGCAGGCGTTGCGTGAGCCAGCCCATCACAAACATGATCGCCATGGTGATTGGTATGGTGGCCAGCGGATCCAGCCCTGCCTGCCATAGATAAAAGCTGAGATAGCCGCCGATCATGATGAAGGCACCGAACGCAATATTCAGCACGTTGAGTACGCCCCAGATCAGGGCGAAGCCCAGTCCACCGATGGCGAAGAGCCCGCCAAGCAGCAAGGCATCGAAGGTTATCTGCAGCACGAGGGCTGTCACGTGGCGATCTCTCCGCGGCTGGCAGTGATCACGCGAGTCCGTCCGGGCCGATCTCTCTCGGCGACGCAACGAGCCTAGGCAAGGATTACGCTTTGCGCAACGACTTAATCATTGCGGAACGCAGGGCGGGTACAGTGGCTGTGTTGCACAGGTCGGCCTGTCCGCAGCAGGGGGACACTCTGCCGTCCTCCAGGGGAGCCCACCTTGCCGTTCAACGTATGGCCCGCCCCGTCTGCAAGTGCCTTTTTACGAGCAGTCTGATCAGTCTACGTCAACGTATCCGTGTGTGGATGGCCCCCTGTCTTGCAAGAGAATTTTGGCGATCGAGCAGCGTTAGTCGCTTGCAGTCGTGTGTCCGGCGCTCACATGGGGACCACTCCGTCAAGCCGATTCAGCGGCCTCGGATTGTGCCCCGCAACAGGCCTCTATCGCTACCACGCAGCCCGGCGACCCTGCCGCCAGCTTGACCACCCCGTCCCGGTGCAGCCGCCGCCGAAGCGCCACCCGACCAGCCCCATCCAGCCCCACCACGCTGCAGCTATTCTTGCCCAGATCGATCCCCAGAACCGCGATTTGCATCGTTTTGGTCCCCGTTGCTCCGGTTGCCCCCGCAGTCTAGCGCCGCAGGGCAGAGGGGCGGGCCATTCCCTAAGGCCAATGCCGACCGTCGGCACCGTATTCCGAAGCAGCGATTCCGGGCGACGGACTGGGCAGAGTACGATGCCGCTCTCTGCGGTCGTGGCAGCCTGGCCGTGTGGCTCACGGATGCGGCGATCGCGGCCTGGATGGCCGAGCCCGGGACCACGAGGGGGGACAGCCACGCTATTCGGAGCTGGCCATCACCACGGCCCCGACGCTTCGGGCCGTGTTCCGCCTGGCCTTGCTTCAGACCAAAGGCCTGACGGCTCCATCATGGCCCTGCTCGGTCTCGGCCTCGCTGAGCCGGACCACAGCACCCTCAGCCGCTGAGCCGGGACGTTGGAGGTGGCGCAGCCCCCGCCGGGCGTGGCGCAAGTTGCACGTCGGTGTGGACGCCGGCACCGGGCGGATCGTTGCGTCCACCCTGACGACGAACGACGTCAATGACGCGTCGCACGTCGGTCCATTGCTCGATCAGGTCGCGGACCCAATCGGCTCGTTCACGGCCGATGACGCCTACGACCAGGGCAGCCCTACACTGAGGCCGCCGCACGGCATCCCGATGCTGTCGCGATCGTCCCACCCCGCTCCAGTGCTGTGCCGGGCACTACGGCCGAGACGGTGCCAGCCCAGCGTGAACAGCACCTCCGGACCATCGCCGAGCGCGGACGCATGGGCTGGCAGAGGCATTGGCAAGTTGATGGGCTGTGGTCGGAACAACCGGGCCGGGGCAGTCTGACGGGATGACCTCGGAGCCCGCCACCTACCCTGGATACCGCTTTCCGGCGGAGATCATCAGCTACGCGGTCTGGCTCTACCATGTGTTCAGCCTGAGTCTGCGCGACGTGGAGTTGATCCTGGCGGAGCGGGGCATCACCGTCACCCACGAGAGCATCCGGAACTGGTGCCGCAAGTTCGGTTCGGAGTTCGCCCGCAAGCTGCGGCGCCGCCGACCGAAGCCGGGCGGTATCTGGCACCTTGATGAGGCGTTGATACTGTCGGTGAATTCATGCGGCGTGAGCCAATGCTGCGAACCGCGTCACGCGCGTCTTGCTTCGTGGTACGCCATCAAGCCATCGCACCACGCGGGACACATTGATTGCAGCCGCCGTGCAGACTTCCTGTAAGCCTGTTTTTGCCAAGCCAATGTAGCGGCTCTGGCGCATACCGAAGGCGCGTATGCCTTGTGAGAGCGTACCTTCCACTCCGGCCCGCTTGTTGTAACGCTCAAGCCAGGCGGGATCTTGCGGCCGGTTCCTCGCAGCACGTAGCGCCTCGTATTCTTCGCGCTGGTGGAACTGCATGACCCGGCGCGCGGTCTTCGCCGATGCGCAGGCCGAGCGTGCGGCACAGGCACCACAGTCCGAGCGGCTAAACTGGACCTGAATGCGCGGGCTACCATCCGGCAAGCGCAAGGTACGCCAATAGACTGATGTCTTGCCTTGCGGGCAGGTCACCTGCTGCCGATCCCAGTCAATCCTGAAATGCGGCAAACTGTAGCCCTGCCCGTCGCGCATCTGTCGGCTCGACACACCCCGGACCGGTCCCTCGAGCGAGAGCCCATGGTCCCGCTGGCTGCTGACCAGCAGCCCTGCGTCCACATAGCCGGGATCCACGAAGTGCTCCGCAGGAAGCAGGCCCTTGGCGGTTTGACCTGAGGGTCAGCCCGCGTCGGCGGCGGCCCAGCACCAGGGCATGAGCTCGTCGAGGCGGTTATTGGGCCAGCCGTCGACGAGCCGGGTGAGCAGGTCGGCGAGGTGGCGCTGCGGGTCGACGCCATTGAGCTTGCACGTTTCCACGAGAGAGGCGACAGCCGCCCAGCGGGCGCCCCCGTCGTCGCCGGAGGCGAACAGCGCGTTCTTTCGGGACAGGCAGAGCGGCCGGATGGCGCGCTCGACGGTGTTGTTATCAGGCATGTGTAGGCCCCGGCGCCCCGCCTCGGTGCTAGCGTCGAGGGACCGGGATGGGGGTGTCGGAAGCACGCATGGCGGGCAGGCCGAACAGACAATGAGCTGCGAGCTCGAGTTGTTATCTGGCCGCCCCCTCGACTTCCCCGGTTGCGCTGCGAGCGCGGATCCGTAGTTGTCGTGTTGCCCGCCTGCTCCGGCTTTCCACCACGTAGGGAGGTGAAGGATGCGGGTCATCGGATTGGACATCCACCGCAGCTTCGCGGTGAGCGCTGTGCTGGAGAATGGTCAGCTACGCACGGGAGAGCGCGTTGTGCTGGAGAGGGACGCCGTGGTCGCCTTCGCCAAGACGCTGCGTCCCGACGACGAGGTGGTGCTGGAGGCGACGGGGAATACAGCCGCAGTGGTGCGGCTAATCTCGCCTCATGTCGCTAAGGTGGCGATCGCCAACCCGATCCAGGTGCGCGCGATCGCGTGGGCGAAGGTCAAAACCGACAAGATCGACGCAGGCGTGCTCGCCAAGCTGCACGCCAGCGGGTTCCTCCCCGAGGTTTGGTCCGCGGACGAGGACACCCAGGCGCTGCGTCGCCTGGTCGCCGAGCGCGTCGGGGTCGTCTCAAGCATGACCCGGGTCAAGAACCGGATCCATGCGGTGCTGCACGCGAACCTCATCCCACCCTACAAAGGCAACCTCTTCAGCAAGGGCGGCCGTCAATGGCTGGCGGCGCAGCCGCTGCCCGAGGACCATGGGCGGACCATCTCGCGCCAGCTCAATCTGTTTGACCAGCTCGCGGTCGACCTCGCGACCTTCGATGCAACGCTTGCACGGCGCGCCCTGGCTGATCCCCGGGCCGAGCGACTGATGACCATCGGCGGGGTCAACGCGGTCGTGGCTGTCAGCCTCCTTGCTGCAATCGGCGACGTGTCCCGGTTCTCCTCGCCGGAGAAGCTTGTCAGCTACGTCGGCCTGAACCCGAGCGTTCGGCAGTCCGGCGACCGTCCCGCGGTCCATGGGCGGATCACCAAGCAGGGCCGCGCCCATGCCCGGGCGATGCTGGTCGAGGCAGCCTGGGCCATCGCGGCGGGCCCCGGGCCGCTGCGCGTTCTTCATCCGCATCAAGGAACGGCGCGGGCAGCAGGTCGCGGCGGTCGCGACGGCCCGCAAGCTCGCGGTTCTCGCCTGGCACCTCCTGACGAAGGAGGAGGACTACGCCTGGGCCCGCCCCGCCCTCGTCGCCTGGAAACGGCGCAAGCTCGAGCTGCAGGCTGGCGAGCCGTCCCGGCGAGGTGGCAACAAGCCCGGACCCGCGAGCGAGTACAGCCTGCGAGCGGTGCGAGACCGCGAGCGCCAATGGCTCGGCATGGCGGAGGAGGAGTACCGGCGTTTCACTAACACCTGGAAGGAACAGCCGCCGCCAAGCCGTGGGCGAGTGGGGAAGCCGAATTGAGGGCCGCCGCACGAAAGGGCTTGTCGAACACATCCGTGTCCATCTCGATGCGACCGTCGTCCAGGAACCGCACGAGCCCGGCCTGGTGGTTCAGCGCGTAGCGGATAGCCTCCGCGGTCGGGCTGCTTCCGGGCAGGCGCGCGAGGGCCACCCGTAGCCAGGCGAACAGCTCCTCGGCAAGGGGGCGGCTCCTGGCCTGGCGGGCGGCCCGGCGGAGGTCGGGAGCCTCGCCCCTGACCTCCGCCTCGACGGCGTAGAGGGCGGCGATGCGCCGCAGCGCCTCGGCCGCGATCGGTGCCGTCTTGCCCTTCGCCAGCGCGATGAACTCGCGGCGGACGTGCGACCAGCAGAATGCGAGCGTCATGCTCCGCTCGGCGGCGATCGCCTTGTAGACGCCGTAGCCATCGCACTGGAGGATGCCGCCGTAGTTCCGGAGCAGCGCGCGGGCGTGCTCGGCGCCGCGGCCCGGGGCGTAGTGGAACACCACGGCAGGCGGGTCCGTCCCGCCCCAGGGCCGGTCGTCGCGCGCGAGTGCCCAGGCGTAGCCCTTCTTCGTCTGGCCGCGCCCCGGGTCGAGCACCGGCATCGTGGTCTCGTCGGCGAACAGCCTGGGCGAGACGAGGAGGATCTCGTGCATCCGGCGCACGACGGGCAACACTTCGCAAGCCGCGGTGCCGGTCCAATCCGCCAGCACCTCGCGGCCGATCTCGATCCCCTGCCGCAGCAGGATCTGGGTCTGGCGGTAGAGTGGGAGGTGGTCGGCGTAGGGACTGCCGCGAGATTGGGGGTGCGAGGCCGAAAGGGGTACTTTCAGGCCTATTTTTCCGTCGAGGTAGAGATAGCGTGGCCTGGATCGTGAAGCTGGTGAGCATCGGGGCCGAGGGCGAGGAACACAGCACCGATGTCATGCGGATCGCCAAGCCTGACGACCTCACCGATCTAGCCAGCCTGGGCCTGACCTTGGCCGAGGGCAAACGGCTGCTGGCCGGCGTCCAGCGGGAGATCGTCGCAACGCAGGCCCGGATCCATGCCGCGCGCCGTCCGGGGTGCCGCGGCTGCGGTAGTGTGTGCCGAGTGAAGGACCACCGCCAGCACGGGATTGCGACGCTGTTCGGCCAGGCCAGGGTTCGGCTGCCTCGCTTTCGCTGCGGCGGATGCGGCGCGACCGAAGCCGGCGTGGGATGGCCATCGCACGCCCGCTCGACCCCAGAGATGGATCGGCTGCGGGCGCAGTTTTCCGCGCTGATGACCTACCGGACCGCCGCCGAAATGTTGGCGCAGCTGTTCCCGGTGGACGCAGGCACTGATCCCGAGATCTTGCGCCGTCACACCTTTAAGGTCGCCGAGAGCCTGCCGGTGCCGGCGACAGCCGAGCCGGCCTCGCCTGCCGAGGCGATCGTGGTGACCTTGGACTCGACCTTCATCCGGAGCTGCGAGGAGGGCGAGCGGCACCTCGAGGTCCGGATCGGCAATGTCGAGACGACGACCGGAAGACGGCAGGTCTTCGGTGCTGTTGCCAAGACCGACACGGATCCCGCTGTGCTGATCCGCCGCAGCATCGACGCGGTCGGACGCACCGAGGGCACGGCGCTGACGGCGTTCACCGATGGCTGTCCCGGGCTGCGGCGCATCCTCATCAGAGCAGGCGTTGATGGGCTCCCGATCCTGGACTGGTTCCATGTTGCCATGCGGCTGCAACATCTGATGCAGATTGCCGGAGCCCTGTCGTCCGACGATCCGGAGCGCGCGGTTGCGAAGGCGGTGATCGTCGAAGAGGTCGAGCGCCTGCGCTGGCGGCTGTGGAACGGCAAGGCCAAGGATGCCGGGATCAGCATCGATCGCATCCGCGCGGTCATGCACCACTTCCGGGGCGAGCCCGGCAGCCACAGGTCCATCGCGCCCTCGCGCAAGCTGTGGACCGCGTTGCGGGCGCTGGACGGCTACCTCATCGGGCAGAGCGACTGGCTCGTCAACTACGGCGAGCGGCACCGGGCTGGGTTGCGGGTCGGCACGGCGCTGACCGAAGGCACGGCCAACTTCCTGGTGAACCGCCGCATGAACAAGTCGCAGGGGATGCGCTGGTCACGACGCGGCGCCGATCGGCTGCTCCAGCTTCGCTGCGCCGTCTACAACGGCACGCTCGGCACCGGTTTCGGCCAGCGCATCTCGGCTGCCAACGACTGTCACCCGCAAGCGGCCATCGTCGCCTGACCCCCAGTTTCGCGGCAGTCCCGGTGGAGGCATGTTCCGTACTCACGTCACGCCTTCGCGCTGCCAATGCGCTGCGTACACTCGTCTCACGGCACGTGTGCCGCGCCGTGGCCGTCAAGGGCGTGCCCCGGGGCAGCGCTCCGGATCAGCGGCAGCAGCAGCGTTACCGCGGCTGCTGCCAGACAGACGAGCGAGATCGGGTGCGTCAGGAACGGCATCCAGTCGCCGTTGGAGGCGAACAGCGCCCGCCGCAGATTGGATTCCGTCAGATACCCCAGCACCAGCGCCAGCACGATCGGCGCCGGATGGATGCCAATCTTCTTCAGTCCATAGCCGGAGATACCGAAGAACACCGTCGTCCAGATCGCGAAGACATCGTTCTGGGAGGCGTAGCTGCCCAGCAGGCACATCGCCCCCACCAGCGTCGCAATCAGGCTTTTCGGCACCTGCGTCACCAGCACCCACAGCCGCACGCCGCAGAGGCCGAGTAGCACCATGAACGGCATCGTTACCGCCATGGAGATGAAGATCGAGAACGGGATTTCCGGATGGCGGTCGAACAGCAACGGTCCGGGCTGCACGCCGTGCAGGGTCAGCGCACCGATCAGCACCGCGGTGCTGGCAGAACCGGGGATGCCCAGCGACAGCATCGGCGCGAGTGCACCGGGTACGGAGGCGTTGGCCGCGCTCTCTGCCGCCACCAGACCTTCGGGGTTACCTTGCCCGAAGCTCTGCGGATTGCGCGAGAGGCGCTTCTGCACCGCGTAGGCAACCATGGAGGCGATGGTCGCGCCATGGCCGGGAATGACGCTCACGATATAGCCGATCAGCGTGCTGCGGATCAGCGGTAGCAGATGCGGGCGCATCATGCTGAACTGGCCGGACACGCCCGGCACACGCTTGACCGGAGCGGGTCGCTGGTATGCTGTCTCAATCATGCCGAACACGCCCGAGAGCGCGAACAGCCCGATCAGCGCCGGAAGGAATGGAATGCCGCTGAGCATGTCATCCGACAGCACGTAGCGGGGCACGCCGTCCACCGGATCGGTGCCGATCACGCCGACCGCGAGACCAAAAAACAGGCCGATGAACCCCTTCAGCATCGAGCCGCTGGCGAGGGAGGAGACCAGGCTCAACCCCAGCAACGCCAAAGCGAAATACTCGACCGGGCCGAACGCCAGCGCGAAGGAGGCGATCCAGGTGGCGGTGACGATCAGCAGCAGCGTGCTGATGATAGACCCGAAGGCGGCGCTGAGGATGGAGATTGTCAGCGCCGTACCAGCCTCCCCGCGCAATCGCATTGGATAGCCGTCGAGCGCCGTGATCGCCGCCGCCGGCACGCCCGGTGTGTTCACCAGGATCGCCGGAATCGCGCCGGCGTATTCCGTCGCCATGTACAGCGTCACCAGCAGGGTTATCGACATCACCGGCGACATCGAGAAGGTGAACGGCACCATCAGCGCGATGCCAATGCTGGAGGTCAGCCCGGGCATGCTGCCGACCGTGTAGCCGACGATGATGCCCAGGGCGAGGCCGAGCAGGACGTCCCACCCCGCCATCGCGGACACTGCTTGAGAGAACCCGTCCAACATGGCGACCTCAGGGCATTGGAGTGCCAAGGACCATGTCGAACAGGACCTTGGTGAATAGAAGGAAACCGACGATGCTGGCGCCGATCCCGACCGGACTGCGCATACCGGCCAGCAGCAGGAAGGGGGCCATCCAGACGGCGGTGGCGAGGTAGAAGCCAAGGTGGACAATCATCGCCGGATAGACCGCGATCAGGACGATTGCGCCGACCACCGGCAGGTGCCGCGGCACGACCGCGGCCGGCATCCCGCCCGTCAGCGCCGCGCGGCAGGACTGCAGCACCAGCAGCAGGGAGGACAGGCCGAGCAGCACCGCGACCAGACGCGGGAATCCGTCCGGTGTCATCATGCCGGTGCCGGTGCCGTCGATATCGGACGCGCCTATCCACAGCCACACCGCCAAGGCCAGTAACAACAAGCCGCCGATGGCGTTCATCAGAGGGCCCGGTAGCCGCGCCGGCACCTCGGCGGGCGCGGCCGGCTCGGCGAGCAACTCGGTCATCTCCGGCGCGCTCACCGGCCCATTCCCAGGCGCTTAAGCCAGTCGATAGTGGCGGCGTTCTGCGCGTGCGCGAAACTGGTGAAATCCTCGGGCCCCATGAAGTCGGCGACCAGGGACGAGGACCTGATGTACTCTTGCAGGTCGGGCGACTGCAGCGCCTTTTGGATCGCCGCCGCAAGCCGCTGCTTCACGTCGGCGGGCATATTCTTCGGCCCGATAACGCCGCGCCACTGCTCCCAGCCTGAGGGGACGTCGAGGCCCTGCTCCTTTATTGTCGGCGCATCGGGAAGTTCCTGCAGGCGGTGGTCAGTCATCACCCCAATGACACGAAGCTGCCCCGCGGTCACGTAGTCCTTGATAAGGTCGAGATAGGCGATCGTCACCGCGCCGTGGCCGCCGAGCACCGCCGTCACTCCCTCGCCCACGCTGTCGTAGGGAACCCAGTTGACCAACTTGTCGTCAAGGTGGGAGGCATGCATGAACATCTCCCACGCGAGATGGCTCCCCGAGCCGCGCGCGAACCCGGCGATCACCATGTGCGGCGACGCCGCCCTCACGCTGTCGACCAGATCAGTCATTGACTTAATTGGGCTGTCTGCGCGGACGACGAACAGATAGGGCTCGTAGGCCAGCTTCGCGATCCAGTCGAAACTATCGACGTTGTAGGATCGCAGCGTCTGGTTGAAGGCGGCGATATGCGTGTTCGTCACCGCCCCGATCACCGAGCCGTCGTGCGGTGCGCGGCGCAGTTCAGAGAGCTGCGATGCTCCACGCCCGCCGGGTCGGTTTTCAACGACAAAGGTCTGGCCGGTGATCTTTTGCAGCTCGTTAGCGAGCTTGCGCGCCAGCACGTCCGTCGCGCCGCCGGGGGAGACGTGCAGCAGGTAGCGAACGGTCGATGGATCCGCCGCGCGCGCAGACGGCGTGAGGCTGGCCAACAGGCAGAATGCGGCGAGAAGTCGGAGCAATCGCGAGATTTGCAATGAAAGTGTTCCTCCCTGGAGCGCGGATTGCTCCGCTGCCTTCGCCGAACGATAGCGTAGGCGACCCGCGACGCAAGAAATTTATGGACCAGTGGTCCAAATCCTGAACGTGTCTGCGCGGCGCATACCCTGCCCCGCCTCGCCGCGAGGGGGCGCCGTCGCCCGGGCGGGGTCTGGCACGGCAATCTTGGCCCCGTCCTGGGCCCTAACGCTGACCCCCTACCGGGTTCCAATTGGTTAGCCTCGCCCGATCGGGTACTGATGTGCGCGAATGGGGGGCGCGGATGGGCGCGGAAACCGCCCTATTCCCCTCGCGCCTCGGCCCGAGCCGTCCGGCCCGCCCGCCTCCGGGGTGGGTCGCGCGCCTCCCTGCTGCCCGTCCCTGGCCGCCCGGGCAGCGCGGCCTCCATCGACCGGCAGGTGGCGAGCACCAGTTCCAGCGCGGCGGCCTGCTGCGCCTCGTCGAAGCGCGACAGCGGGCCGGACACCACGACGGCGCCGATCAGTTGCCCGCCGCCGTCCAGCACCGGGGCGGCGACGGAGGCCGTATCCGGCTCGCGCCCGCCGGCGGACAGGTGGCCCGCCTTGCGAATGCCCTCCATCTCGGCCCCTGGGGCGCCGGAGAAAGCGAGCAGCACCCGCCCGACCACGCCGTGCGCCACATCGAAGCGCGCGCCCTCGTCGACGTGGTGGCGCACGATGTGGCGGGAGTTCTCGCGGATCAAGCACACACGCTCAGCCCCCTCGCGCACGTAGAAGGACGCGCTCTCCCCGGTGGCATCGCGCAGCGCCGCAACCATCGGGCGCACGATGTCCTCGAACCCGTATTGCTGGCGGTAGACTTGGCCGAGCTGCCACACCCGCCGCCCCAGCCGGTAGACCATGTGCGAATCGCGCTCAAGGAAGCCCGCATCTTCCAGCGTCGCGCACAGGCGCACGGTCGTCGCCTTGTTGAGCTCCGTCGCCCGCGTGATGTGCGCCAGCGTCATCCCGGAGGCCGAGGTCGCGACACATTCCAGGATATCCAGCGCCTTGCGCACGGTGGAGGACGTGTTGCCATTGGGCTGCTCAAGATGGTTCATATGTTGATGCATAGGTCCGATATATGATACGGGCAGGGCCGGTGTCACGGCTGTAGGGGGCTTCAAGGCATGGAACAGGATCTACTCGCTCCGGATGAAATCGTACGCTCCCTGCATCTACGCCGCGTCCGCGTGTCCCTGCACACGCCCTACCGACTGTCGTACCGCACTTTTGACGAATTCGAACCGTTCCTCGTTGAGGCGCGCAATGCCGACGGCCGCCTCGGGCTGGGGGAAGCTCATATCTCCCCAGGCTCCAGTAAGGAGACTCGGGAGGGAGGCTGGGCCTTCTGCACGGAGATGATGCCAGGCCTGCCAGGGTTGCCAGTTGCCGAAGCGCGCGCTCGCGTGCTCGCGGAAGCGCACCGTAGCCCTGCTGCCGCCTCCGCCATCGTCACCGCACTGGAAATGCTAGGTCAGCACCGGGCGCTGACCACCACGCACACCGTGCGTCACGCCCTACTGGCACCGATGGCGGCGACGGAGCCGGACGCGATCGCGGCCGAGATGGAGCGCTGGGTGGAGCAGGGCTACCCGACACTGAAGGTGAAGGTGGGCAAGGACGTGCAGGCAGATCTGGCACGGGTGCGCCACATCCAGGACTGCGCGCGGAGCCGGGTGACACTGCGCCTGGACGCCAATCGCGGCTTCGACCGGGCGCAAGCGCTCGCCTTCGTGCGTGGGCTGGACCCAGAGGGGATCGAGCTGTTCGAGCAGCCCTGCCCGACCGATGCCTGGGACGACAACGCCGCCGTCGCCGCCGCCTCCCCTGTTCCGCTGATGCTGGATGAGCCGATCTGCTCGCTCGCCGACATCGCGCGGGCCGGGGATATCCCGAACGTCCGGTTCTGCAAGGTGAAGTTGAAGCGCTTCTCCGGCCTGGGCCGCTTGATTGCGGCGCTGGAGGCGGTCCGCGCGCATGGAATGGGGGCGGTGTTGGGCGACGGGCTGGGCGCCGACCTCTCCGGCTGGATGGAGGCAATGGCCGGCGAGGGCCGCATCTACGGCGCCGGCGAGTTTAATGGCTTTCAGAAGCTGAACGAGGGACTGCTCGCCGAAGCGCTGCCGGCGCGCGGGCCGAATATCGAAATCCCAGCCGGCTTCGTGCCCCGGCTCGATCCGGCCTCCGTCGCGCGCCGAACGGAAGCCGAGTTCAGCGCCTGAGCCAAGCCGGGGCCGGTGGGGCGGGCCGGCGGCAGCGCCACCGCCCGCTGGGTGTCACGGCTCAAACACCGCGCTGGCGCGGCACCACGCCAGCCCTGGCCGCCGGTCGGCCCGCACCCGCCTTCCTCGCCAGAAGGGCGCCCGCTACCCAGCGCGGGCGGCAGCCTCGGCCCGGTCCAGCAGGAAGGGCATCAGCCCGCCAGCGCGCCAGAAGGCCAACTCCTCTTCTGTCTCGATCCGTGGGGTCAGAAGCAGTGTCTGCTCCTGGCCGGCCACGTGGCATGGCACGCTCGCCCCAAGTCCGGTCAGCTCTGAGAGGTCGAGTTCCAGCACCTCCTCCCCCGTCCAGCCCAGGGCAGCGCGGCCAATCCCAACGGGGAAGGCCAGCGGCAGCACGCCCATGGCCAGCAGGTTAGCCCGGTGGATGCGCTCGAAGCTCTCCGCGATCACCGCGACGACGCCGAGAAAGCGAGTGCTCTTGGCCGCGTCGTCGCGCGAGGACCCGGTGCCGTATTCCCGCCCGGCCACCAGCACGAGCCCGGTGCCGTCCGCGCGGTAATGCCGGGCCGCCTCCTGCATCGACATGACGGCGCCGTCCGGCCAGTGCCGCGTCATCGCGCCGGGCAGGCCGGGCGTCATCTCGTTATGCAGATCCGGGTTGGTGAAGGCGCCCAGCAGCATCGTCGCCCAGTTCCCACGCCGCGCGCCGAAGGTGTGCAGCCGGTCACGGGCGACGCCCTGGGCGAGCAGGTCGTCGCCCGCCGGCGTGCCGGGGCGGATTGGGGAGGCGGGCGAGATGTGGTCGGTCGTGACCTTGTCGCCGAACATGCCGAGGATGCGTAGGCCCCGCAGCGTGCCCCGACGGGTGGACGGGTCGGCGGGCTCGATCGGCGGGCGGCGCACCGTCGTCGGATCCAGATGCCAGGGGGAAGGCCCGGGCGGCGGATCGATGTCGCCCCAGCCCGCACGCGCCTCCTGCTCGGCATGGAAGGCCTCCGGCCCAACCGCAGCCGCCATCGCCGCTTCGATCTCCTGCCGGCTGGGCCATAGGTGGGACAGCGTCACCGCGCGCCCGTCCCGCCCGATGCCGATCGGCTCGGTCGTCAAGTCCACGGCCGTCGAGCCGGCCAGCGCATAGGCCACCACCAACGCTGGCGAGGCGAGAAAATTGCTGGGAATGGCGGGATGAACGCGGTTCGCGAAGTTGCGGTTGCCCGACAACACGGCGCTGACGGCAACGTTCCGCGCTGCCAAGGCCTGCTCAATGCCCGGCTTCAGCGGCCCGGCGTTGCCGATACAGGTGGTGCAGCCGAAGCCGACAATGCCGAAGCCGAGTGTGTCGAGCGCCTCCTGTAGGCCCGAGCGGCGCAGGTACTCCGCCACCGCCCGGCTGCCTGGCGCGAAGGAAGTCTTCACCCAGGGCGGCACGGTGAGGCCAGCGCATACGGCGTTGCGCGCCAGCAGCCCGGCGGTCATCACGCTGTGGGCATTGGCGGTGTTGGTGCAACTGGTGATCGCGGCGAGCACCACGTCGCCCGGTTGCAGCTCCGGGGCAGCGGCTGCGTCGTTGGCCGTGCTGTTGGCGACGGCACTGGCCGCATCGCCGGCTAGGCTGCGCGTCAGCCGGGCCGCTGCGGACAGGGTCAGGTGCTGCTCCGGCCGGCCAGGCCCGGCCAGGCTCGGTCCGACCACCGACAGGTCGAACTCGATCGTCTCGGCAAATTCCGGCACTGCGTCCGCCTCCCGCCAGAGGCCCTGCGCGCGGCAATAGGACTCGACCAATGCGATCTGCGCCGCCGTGCGGCCGGTCAGTGACAGATAGCGCAGCGTCTCCGCGTCCACCGGAAAGAAGAGGCAGGTCGCGCCGGCTTCGGGCGCCATGTTCGCCACCGTTGCCCGATGCGCAGCCGGAAGCTCGGCCAGACCCGGCCCGAAGAACTCGACGAAGCGACCAACCACCTTCGCCGTGCGCAGGCGCTGCACCAGAGAGAGCACGAGGTCGGTCGCAGTCGTACCATCAGGCAGCGCGCCGACTAGGCGCACGCCCAGCACGTCGGGCAGCGCCATGGTTACCGGATTGCCCAACAGCGCGGTCAGCGCCTCCAGCCCACCGACTCCCCAGCCCAGTACACCTAGGCCGTTGATCGTGGTGGTATGGCTATCGGCCCCAAGTACCGTGTCCGGCCGTGCGAGGCGCCGGCCCGTGGCATCCGGCGGCGAGGCCGCGACCACGGTTGCCAGCCGCTCCATGTTGATCTGATGGCAGATGCCGGAGCCCGGCGGGAACAGGTGCAGGCCGGGAAACGCCTGTTCGGCCCATTTCAGGAAGGTGAAGCGCTCGCGGTTGCGCGCCATCTCCGCCGCGGCGTTTGCCTGTGCCGCGCCGGGGTCCGCCGAGACGTCGACCGAAAGCGAATGGTCGATGATCAGGTCGGACTGTACCACGCAGCGGAAGCTGTCCCGCGGCAACCCGCGCTCCGCCGCCTCCTGCTGCAACGCCGCCAGATCCACCAGGACCGGAATGCCGGTGTAGTCCTGCAGCAGCACGCGTGCCGGGCGGAACGGCACAGATAACGGCTGCGGACGCGGCCAGCCTCGCAGCGCTGCCAGCACCGGCGATGCGAATTCGAAATCTTGCGCGCGCAGCAGCATCTCCAACAAGATGCAGATGGAGGCGGGCAGCCGCTCCGGCCCGCCGGTTTCGGCCAGCGCGCTGCGCAGGCAGGCGATGTCGTACTCCGTGCCATGCACGGTCAAACTGCGTCGCGCCGTCATTAGGGGCCTCCACAACGGTTGCAAATCCACCGGCACCGGCTTACAGCACACTCGTGGATTTTGAACCAATGGTCCATTTTGTTCGATTGCGACCTGCCTTTATCAACGCAAGGCCAGCCGGGGACGGCAGGACTGGGGTTGGTCGGGCCGGGAAGGCTTCGGCCAAGGACGGCCCTGGCCGGTCGGCCCTAAGGGCGACCGGCCCCCCGGTAATTGCCCCAAGGCGATCGCGAAGAGCGGGATCCCGCCGGGAACGGCCCCGCGCGGGGAGGACAAGAACGAATGCTGTACCGAATGGCACATCGCGCATGCACGCCGGCATGTGCCCGCAGAATCTGGCTGGAGACCGATCGATGAGCATCAAGCGACAACTGCACCTGAACCTGTTCATTCACGGCCGCGGCCATCACGAGGCCGCGTGGCGCCATCCCGCCTCCTCGCCCCTGCCTCTGACGGATATCCGCTACTACCAGGACCTGGCGCGCAAGGCTGAGGCGGGGCTGTTCGATTCCGTCTTCCTGGCCGACACGCTCGCACTCGCCGAGGATGTGGCGAACGCTCCGCGCGCCTGGCTGGAGCCGGTGACAACGCTGGCGGCCCTGGCGGCAGTGACTGAGCGGATCGGCCTGATTGGCACCTGCTCGACCACCTATACTGAGCCCTACAACCTCGCCAGGCAATTCGCCTCCCTCGATCATATCAGCAATGGTCGCGTCGGCTGGAACATCGTCACCTCCTGGCTCGCGGCGGCGGCGCGCAACTACGGCGACGACAGCCAAGTTACCCATTCGGACCGGTATGCGCGCGCCGACGAGTTCATGCATGCAGTGACCGCGCTTTGGGACAGCTGGGCGGACGACGCGGTGCTCGATAACCGCGCGACCGGCCAGTACGCGAATGCTGCGCGGATCCATCCAATTGATTACAGCAGCGCGCATTACCGCGTCGCCGGGCCACTCAACATCCCGCGCGGGCCGCAGGGGCGCCCGGTGCTCGTGCAGGCCGGGTCGTCCGAGACCGGCCGCGCCTTCGCCGCCCGTTACGCCGAGGCGGTGTTCACCGCGCAGATGGAGAAGGCCAAGGCGCAGGAATTCTACACCGACCTGAAGCGGCAGGTGGTCGCGGCCGGCCGCAAGCCGGAACAGGCTCTGATCCTGCCCGGTTTGAGCCCGGTGATCGGCGGCACCGAGGCCGAGGCCGAGCGCATCTGGAAGGAGCTGTCCGAGCTGTCGGACCCGGAGGTGGGACGTAAGCGGCTTTCCGGTCGGTTCGGCGGGCATGACTTCTCCGCCCTGCCGCTGGACCGCCCGCTAACCGCCGCCGACTTTCCCGATCCCGCCACCGTCCAGGCGGCGCGCAGCCGCACCGAGGTCATCATCGCTCTGGTGGAGCGCGAGAAGTTTACCTTGCGGCAGCTGCTGAACTACATGGCCGGCGCCCGCGGCCACTTCGTCACCCTGGGCACGCCCGAGCAGATCGCCGATCTGATGGAGGATTGGATCGACACCGGCGCCGCTGACGGCTTCAACGTCATGCCGCCGGTGCTACCGATGATGCTCGACGTCTTCGTCGAGCAGGTGGTTCCGATCCTGCAGAAGCGCGGCCGGTTCCGTACGGAATATTCCGGCAGCACGCTGCGCGAGCAATACGGGCTCGACCGGCCGGCCGCTTGAGCACTGCTCTGCCCGCCGCCAATCGCGGCGGGCCGGCAGCGTCGCACGACGGCACCCCCTCGCATTTCGGCATAGCGGCGGTTACCGTGCCCGGTACCGTCGGTCGACGGGCCGGGTAGGCGGGCAGAATGACGAGCAATTTCCTTATGCAATGTTCGCTGGTCGGGTGGCACCCGGCGCGGTTCGAGAAGACTGCATCAACGCGGCCTTAGACGCGACCAAAGGGAGGTAACGAACGGATGTACACCATCAGTCGGCGACGCGCGCTGCAGGCTGGCGCGGCAATCGGTTTGGGTGCAGCGTCGGGGGCTCGGGCCGAGACAGTGAATTTGCCCTTCGAGAACGGCGAACGACCGCTGGTCCGTTACCCGCAGAAACGGCCCATGATCCGGCTGACCTCTCGTCCACCACAGCTTGAGACGCCGTTCTCTGTCTACGGCGAGAGTGTCATTACCCCGAACGACGCCTTCTTCGTGCGATACCACCTCGCGGGCAACACTCCACCGCAGAACCTCGACCCGGACACCTACCGAGTGACGGTGAAGGGCAAGGTCCAGCGGTCGCTCTCACTCTCTCTGGCCGACATCAAGGCGCTTCCGGGAGCAAGGGAGATCGTTGCCGTGAACCAGTGTTCCGGGAACAGCCGCGGCTTCTTCGAGCCGCGCGTTGCCGGCGGGCAGGCCGCGAATGGGCTGATGGGCAATGCGCGTTGGCGCGGCGTGCCACTCAAGGCGGTGCTGGACCGCGCAGGTGTTGCCGCTGGCGCCGTGCAGGTGAGCTTCAACGGACTGGACGAGCCAGTGTTTACCGACACGCCGGACTTCACGAAGGCCCTTGGGATCGACCATGCACGCGATGGTGAGGTTATGCTCGCCTGGGGCATGAACGGCACGGACTTGCCGGTGCTGAACGGCTACCCGCTGCGCCTAGTGGTGCCCGGCTACTACGGCACCTACTGGGTGAAGCACCTGCACGAGATCACCGTGCTCGACAAGCCGTCCGACAGCTTCTGGATGACCACGGCCTACCGCATTCCGGACAATGACTGCGCCTGCGTCGAGCCCGGTGCAGCGGCGCCGAAGACCCGTCCGATCGGGCGATACAATGTCCGCAGCTTCATAACCGCACCCGCTGCGGCCGGGCGGGTTGCGGCAGACCGCGACATCGTCGTGAAGGGTTTTGCCTTTGATGGCGGCTCGGGCATTGCCCGTGTCGAGGTCTCCCCGGATGGCGGGCAGCACTGGACGGTGGCGCGACTCGGCGAAGATCTCGGCAACTACTCCTTCCGGGCATTTGAGGCTGGCCTGCGCCTGCCGGCGGGCGAGCATCGGCTCATGTCGCGCGCCACCGGCCGCGATGGCGGTACCCAGCCGCTGGAGGCGCGATGGAACCCACCGGGCTACATGCGCAACGTCGTCGAGACAGTGACCGTGACGGCGGCGTGAAGGGGGCGAACATGCGTGCATTCATCATGGCGGCCGCCCTGGCCGCGGGCCTGGCCGCCTCGGCCACGGCGAAGCCAATCGAGTATGAGCTGCCGGAGGAGACCGCGGAGCTGGCTCCTGGGCCGGGACAGGACGTGGCACAAGCGAATTGCGCGGCCTGCCACTCTGCGGATTACATTTCGACGCAGCCCCGTAACCAGCGTGATCCGCGCGACTTCTGGACGGCAGAGGTGACCAAGATGCGCCATGTCTACGGCGCGCCGATCCAGGAGTCGGACGTGAAGCCGATCGTGGATTATCTCACCGCTACTTACGGGCGATGAGGGGCGTTGAAGCTCCTATAACGGTCCAGGACGAGGTCGGGGTCGTCCGGATCCAACCGTCCGGCGGGACTGCCGCGA
Organism: Roseomonas chloroacetimidivorans; assembly: GCF_049629625.1. Taxonomy (NCBI): domain Bacteria; kingdom Pseudomonadati; phylum Pseudomonadota; class Alphaproteobacteria; order Acetobacterales; family Roseomonadaceae; genus Roseomonas; species Roseomonas chloroacetimidivorans. The sequence continues at coordinate 32,634 of NZ_JBNBZS010000062.1, forward strand.
AACTGGGGGTCAGGCGACGATGGCCGCTTGCGGGTGACAGTCGTTGGCAGCCGAGAAGCGCTGGCCGAAACCGGTGCCGAGCGTGCCGTTGTAGACGGCGCAGCGAACCTGGAG
>NZ_JBNBZS010000063.1:0-31169 GCF_049629625.1 Roseomonas chloroacetimidivorans
AGCGCCAAAGACGAGATGGAGTACCGCGCATGAGCCGGAGGAAGGTCGAAATCCGGACGTGCGATCGATGCGATGCGCGGCAGGAGGTGAAGGAGGCGCACCAGGGCTATGAGTGGGCCATCATCGCAGCAGCAGAGCACAACGGCCCTAGCGCCATTGGATCGTTCAAGCCCCAAGGCGCCAAGGATATCTGCCCCGCATGCATGAGGGATCTCATGCGCTGGTGGGAATGCGGCAAGACCGTCGCAGCCACGGAGGCCCGCGCATGACCGGGAATGCGGAGGAGATCGCGCGGGTGTCGCTGCCCCGCACGGTCGATGAATTCAAGCGAAAGTCCAATGGCTTCCCCGAGTGGTTAGTAGCGAACGGCTCCGCGATCCTGAAGCCGACGAACGACTACGAGGTCATGCGCTTCAATGCACGCGAAGCCGTCGCGGTCATATACCGCAATGCCGGTCGAGCAATCACCTCGTGGAGTGGAGGGGCTGACGATGCCTGGGCCGCGTGGAAGTCAGGGAAGAGTTGGCGAGCCTGCGAGCGGGGCCAGCGGCCTAGGGGCAAGCGGCACAACCTTATCTTGACGCTTGCTCAGCGTGACGGATGGGGCTGCCTCTACTGCGCGCGTCCTCTGAGCCTGACAGAGGCGACGATTGAGCACGTGGTGTCTATCACCCACGGCGGTCCGACGCATCCGGCCAATCTCGCCCTCGCGTGCGCGCCCTGCAACGCCCAGGCGTCGCACCTATCGGCGGCCGAAAAGGTCCGCCTCGCCATAAGGAGGACCACTCCATGACCAGCCGAGGCTACGTCTGGAACGGCCACCCCTCCTGGACCATCTGGGGCGCCCGCGAGCGCGACCGCATCCGCCGTCACCGCCGCCTCATCCGGGGCGCCACCATCGCCCTCCTGTTCGTCGCTCTGGCGTGCGTGGGAGGGTGATATGACCGGACGAGAGAACCCCCACCCCACCGGAGGCGCCCCGATGAGCGCGGGGGGATGGCCGGGAGTGGTGGGAGTGAAGCAGGCCCGCCTGACCCACGCGCGCGAAATCACCGACATTGAGCGCGTGGTGAATGAGGCAGGTGGCGAAGCAACGATTGCCGAGATCGTCGCCATCATGTCGCAGATGGGCTGGCAGTCCTCAGCCCAAGTCGCCGCCCGCGTGGAGGAGGAACGCATAAAGGCGGTGAAGGAGCATGAGGCAGAAGCCGAGCGGCGCCTGACCGCCAAGTATCACGCCGCCCTGCCGGTGTTTGTGCGGGACCCCGGCGTCGCGGCGCACTGGCCCATGACCTCTCTGCGGGCGGCGCAAGACTGCGCCGAACGGGCGCGGTGGGAGGAGCGAGAGGCCTGCGCGGCGCTGTGCGATGCGTCAGCTCGGTTTGCTGCGGCAGGCGGTCCGCATAACTGCGACACCGTAAACGGCGCGCTCTGGTACGGCCGCAAACAGTACGCAGAAGAATGCGCCAAAGCCATCCGCGCCCGCGGCACCCGCCCCAGCCAGGCCGAGGGGGAGGGTCGGGTATGAGCGAGTGGCAAGAGGTTGAGACTGCCCCCAGGGATGGTAGCTTCGTGGACCTTTGGGTTCATGACAGCCTGCGGCAGGACGGCGAAAGATGGACCGATTGCCACTTTCGCAATGATCGCTGGTTCACGGCTGAGGGCGATCCGGTAGCACCGTACTCCTGGCTTTGGGTGACCCACTGGATGCCTCTCCCCACCCCTCCGGCGCGCGGGGCGGGAGGTGCGACATGAAGGCGCTCGCCCTGGTTTGCGTGGCCTTCCTGATGGTGGCTGGCGCCACCTTCATGACCGGCCGCGCGATTGAGGACGTGGTGAAGCAGCGCGGGCAATGGCGGTTCCAGCAGTGCCTCGCCATCCCGAAGCCGGAGAACGAGTGCCGGTTTCTGGCCGGGTTGGCCGTGAGGGAGGTGCCGTGATGCGCGAGATCACCGCCGCCATAGTCGGTGCGCTGCTGCTCGGCACGCTCCTCTTCCCAGAAAGCGCCGGCGAACGTGCGGCGTGGATGGTGAAGGCGTACCGCGCCGCGATGGAGAGGAGTGCCGGCCGTGGCTGAGCACAACCTCCCCGCCACGATCCCGCCCGAGCCGCGCCCGATTGCCCGCGACGTGGTGAAGGAGATCGCCATGGACATCGGCAAGGCGGTGGCGGAGCACATCGAGCGCATGTACCCGAAGGCAGTGGAGGCGGCATCCTCCACCTTCCTGCTCTCGGTGCGGAACTGCACCCACAACGAGATCATGGCCGCTTTAGAGACCACGGATGAGGACGCGATCCGCGCCCGGCTGGCCCGTCGCAAGAAGGAACGGCGCGAGCTGCGGGCGGTCTACCGCCGCATTCGGCGCCAGGATGCGGAGGCGGCTTCGTGATCGACATTGCCAAGCTCCGCAAGGTCCACGCCATGACCTGCAGCCCGAACCCGCACGAGGCAGCCGTGGCCTGGTCGAAGGTGGACGGCATCCTGAAGGCGGGCGGGAAGACGCGCCGCGCGCTGCCGGGACTGCTGAAGGAGGCGGAGCCTCCTGAACCCGCCGAGGCGGCAGGCTTCAACCCCTTCACCGGCTTCGATGACTGGATGGAGAAGCAGGAGCCCGGCTACCGCGCCCGCACGGCGCGTGAGCGTGCCGAGCGCCGCCAGCGAGAGAAGGACGAGCTCGCCGAACTGCTGCGGTTGTATGGCTCCATGGAGGCGCTGCAGGCGGACAATGCGATGCAGGCGGCCGTCGAGGCCGCAGCGGCGCCCTTCAAGGGCAAGGTGAAGCACCAGTTCGCCAATGGCGTCTTCGAGATGGACGGGCTGGATGGATGGTACGACAGCCTTTTCATCGATCGCGCCCCCGAGCGGGTGCAGGCTGCCATCGCGCGGGCCTTGCCCATGCCGGTCACCGTCACCGAGGCGAAGGCGGAGTATGACGCCTGGGAGGCGCGGGACCGCGAGTTGGGGCTGGCCTGGGATCGACTGGACGATACGCAGCTCTCGTTGCCCTGCCGTATTCGGCAAGAGATGGTTCGGAAGCTCTTTGAACGCGGCCTCCGCAGCCGGACGCTGGACGAGGTGCTGCTGCGGCAGCGGTACCTGCTGGATAGCAACAGCGGCCTTGGCGTCGAGGAAGCGGTTCTCGCTGACCTGGAGGCGCTGGCCGCTAAGGAGGCGCCACCCCGTCCCGCCGGCACGATCCCGCCCGAGGTAGACGGCCTGGACGCGCCGCGCGGCATGCCGAAGGAGCAGGCCATCGGCTGGGCCCGCGGCTGGAACGCCTGCCGGGAGGCGATGATGAAGGGAGCGGCCGCCAATGGCTGAGGCTGACACCGACACCCTGATCCGCATCGCGGAGGTGGAGCGGCAGGTCTCCCTCACCCGCTCCAGCATCTATCGCCGGATGCGGGCCGGCGTTTTCCCTCTGCCGGTGGACCTGGGCGGCGGGCAGGTGCGCTGGTGGCAGTCCGAGATCACCGCATGGAAACGCGACCGCCCGCGGACCCGGCTCATGCCGCCTCCGAAGCTGCCTGAAGCTGCGGCGGGATAATCGCCTCGATGCCGGGGATGCCTTCGGTGCCTCCCCGGCCCTCCAGCAGCAGATCCGCCCACTCCTGGGCCAGCTCGCGCCGCCGCTCCATGTAGGCGGAGCGGTTGTAGGCGGCCTCCACCTTGTTGCCTCGTTTGTGGGCCAGCATCAGGTCCACCACCGCCCGGTCCTGCTCGTTGGGGTGCCGGCTGTTCATGATGGTGGAAAAGGCGGCTCGCCAGCCGTGCGGGACGTGCTTGCCCCTCTGGCCGCTCTTCACCAGCAGATGCTCGATCGTGCTGGGTGACATGCCGCGGGCTGGCTCGTAGTAGTGACGGAAGACATATCCATTCCGGCCGTTGATCTGGCCAGCCGCCAGCAGGATCTCCACCGCTTGACGGGACAGCGGCACCTTGTGCTCGTGCCTCTCTCCTTCCTCGCCTTTCATCCGCTCCTTCGGGATGCGCCATAGGGGCTCGGGGCCGTCCAGGCCCTCCATCTCCCCCCAACGCGCGTCCGTCATTTCATTCTGACGGACGGCTGTCAGGGCCAGGAACCGATGCGCCAAGTGGGTCGCCACCTGTGCCCGTTGCCCCTCCGCTGCACGCAGAACGGCCTGCGCCTCGGCCAGCGTACCCACCGCCGGCCGCTGACCATTGGGCTTCTTCTTCAGCGCGCGCGCCACGATAGCGGCGGGGTCGCTCTCACCCACCCCGGCCGCGATCGCATAGACGAAGATGGCCGACATGCGCTGGCGGATGCGGTGCGCGATGGACACCGCCTTGCGCGCCTCAACCCTCCGCAGAAGGTCGAGCACCATCGGTGGCGTGATCCGGTTGATGGGCAGTTTTCCGAGAACCGGAAACACGTCATTCTCCAACGTGCTCAGGACCATCTTCCGGTGCTCGGGGACCCAATGCGGCTCCTCCTGCGCATACCAGGCGCGGCCGAACTCCTCGAAGGTAGACGCAGCCTCTGTGACGACGGAGGCGCGCGCCACCCGCTTCTCCAGGCCAGGGTCCTTCCCCTCGTCCAGCAGGCGTCGAGCCGCGTCACGCGCCTTCCGCGCCGCGCCGAGACCCACCGCAGGATACTTGCCCAGAGCCAGCATCTTTTCCTTACGGCCAGCGGCAGTCGCCACCTCATAGCGGTAGCGCCATAGCTTCGAACCGTTCGGCTCCACTTGGAGGTGCAGCCCTTTCTCGTCCGAGATGCGGTAGGACTTCGCCCGAGGCTCCGCAGCGCGCACCTCCTTGTCCGTCAGCATCCGTCGCCCCTTTTCATACCCGGCTTCCTACCCGGTTTGCCGCGCTCACTACCCGGTCCCGGTGAACCTCCTTGGGTCCACCGGAATGCCGACAGCCCCTGAAAATACGGCCTGAATGGGCCGGGGTGAAGTCAGATGGCAGTGTGTCCAGCAAACATGGAGGGCTCGCGGATCGCCCCGCCGCGCCTCACGGTGAAACGGTCCGCCGCCCAGGCCTCATCGCCCCCCAGCAGATGGCGGCAGAGCGGATGGCGTTCGATGATCCGGCGGACGGTGGAAACCATGCGCGCCGCCAGCGTATGATCCGCCGCCAGCACGAGGATCCGCAGCTCCGGCTGCACCGAAAGCCGCCAGGCGCACCACAACCCGATAAGCGTGGACTTGCCGCAGCCCCGGAACGCCATCAGCAGCAGGCGACGATCATCCCCCACATGGCGTGCCATCAACCAGCGCGCGATGCGTCGGTGCACGCCAGGGGTCGAAACCCCGTTACGCAGGTTCCAGGCATAAAGGAATTCGAGGAAGTTTGCTTCGGTCGCCTCAGGTGTCGCCATCCTCCGGCTTCTCCCCGCCCTCTTGATCTTCCTGTTCCGCCGCCCGGATGGATCGGCGGGCCTCGGCGATCAGCGTACCCGTCTCAGCCGAGGTGTCGGGCTCGCCACCACCACGATTCAGCTTCATCAGGTGCTCCAGATGCGCCAGCGCCGCGCGGGCGGCGGCGTGGTGCGCCGTGAAGGCCTTCGGGTCCTCATGCGTGCCTGGGGCAGGGCCACGTGAGACAAAGGTTTCGTAATCCTCCACCACCTTGCGGATGGCGCGGCGCAGTTCCTCGGGCGTCAGCGGGATCAAGACTTCACCACCCGCACGCGCACCGTGCCAAGATTGAGGTCCACCGCCGCGGCGGTCCGGTTCCAGGCCGTGACGGTGATGACATCCTGCGCACCCACTTGCGCCAGGAACACGACACCTGACGTGGACAGGCTGAAGGCCGCCTGCACGAAGTCACCGGGCCGTGCGCCACCGCAAGGCACATTGAGCTGCGCCGTCCCGCCTGCCGCGATGGAAGGCGGGTCCCAGGCCAGTTCTGCCTTCACCTCCCGCGCGCCATGCGGCAACTCCGGCGTTCCGTAGAGCACCGCCGGGCTCTCCGAAGGATCGCAGGCCAGGCGCATGCTCCGCACCTCGTAATCGATCCCGACCCGCGCCACACCGATGATCGCGGCCTGCACCTGTGGCGCGAGACGGATCACCTGAAGGCGCGTGAGACCGGTGTCGTTGCTATCCGCATTGCCCTGCCACCAGCGCGGGCCGGGCACGTAGCTGAGCGACATGCCGGATGCGCGGACCATCACGCCATCCGCTTCGGTCAGCAGCACATTGCCGGCCCCAAAGCACTGGATGACCATGCGTGGATCATCGGCGTCCACCGCCAGGGCGAACTCCTTGCAGCGGCGCGCATCCACCACAAAGCCCAGGCCGCGCCCGCCAGTCAGGATGACGCCCCGCTCCGTCAACGCGTAGCTGTCCAGCGCCTGAAAGGTGAAGTGCTGGAGCAGGCTGGAAGGACCGGTCACGTTGGTGGAAAGGCAGGCCAGCCTCTCGAAGCCGGTCTCGCTCGGGCTCCAGCGGATTGCGGCGGCACGCAGGTTCGGGACATCGGCGAGCGTACGCGTGGCCTCCCGGTGCGCCGCCGCCTGGTGGATGGCGCGGACGACGCTGCCAACGCGAGTGGCGGTCGGGGTGTAATCGATGTCGATGCCGTAGCCCTGGCTGGCCCAGGCCACCTCGTAAACATGATCCTGCGCGCCCGCGGTGTGGCGGGCGACAAAGGGGTCGCAGCCCTCCATCCGGATATTGCGGGCGATGATGCCGCGGGAATTCACCTGGATCAGAAACGGGATGCCGTCGATCGGCCGGTCACGCGACTGCAGCTCAAAGGCCGGACCATCAAAGACGTGGCGGTTATGCGCGACATAGGCGCCGGGCGCGGCCGAGAGGCGGATGCCATAGCGATCCTTGTCAGGCCAGGTCGCCAGCGAATGCGCGAAATGCCCACCATAATAACGCACCGAGGTGTTCCAGGCCGCGGCGCTCGCCGTGCGCACATCCAGCCCGTAGCGGTTGTCCACCATTCGGCCGAGATAAAGCGCGCTATCCTCGAAGCCGCGCTCCACGCCCAGTGTCTGCACGCCGATGGTGAACATCTCGACCTGACGTATGTCGATCAGGCCGGAATCCTGATTCTGAATCAGGATGCCGATGTCCCGCTCGTCCTCCCAGGAGGAAAGCGTGGCGCGGAGCACACGCAGGCCCTGGTAGATCTTGGCGCGGTTTCGCACGGCGCCGCCATCGCCGAGGGTCAGCGCAGCCTCCCCTCCCCCACCGGCATAGAGGATAGCGCCGCGCATGCTCAGCCCCGCCGCCGCACCCGGCAGAGTCAGCGGGATGGTGGTGCGGTAGGTGCCTTCCCCGATATCGAGGTGCTTGCCCGAGGCCGCGGCCGCATTCATCGCCGCCTGTAGCGCCGGGCCATCATCCGTCACGCCGTCGCCGATCGCGCCGAAGTCGCGGGCGGAGAGACGCTCGGCCAGCTTGTCCTCCACGGTGCGCGGAATCCCGCCAGGAAAGGGCGCGGAAAGCGTTGCCTCACCACGGGAAAAGGTGACGATGTTGCCCAGGCTGTCGAAGCCCAGCAGGCGGTTGGCACGGGCGGGGCGCAGCGGTAGCACGAACTGCCCGCCCACCTCTCCGGCGCCCTGGCGCAGTGTGCCCGTCAGGTCTTCGCGCAGCTCTTGCAACGCGGCGACCTGGCGGTCCAGCTCGTCATTCAACGTGTTGGCGCGCAACACGCCATTGGGCTGGTAATCGGTGACGCGCTCCATCACCAGGCGGCGGCGCAACACGACCTTGGCGCCAGAAGCAGGAGGCACGGCAAAGGTGATAAGCCCGCCTTCCGAGCTTCCTGCACCGGAAACGGCATAGCCGGTCGCAATGAGCAAGCCGTCGACATGCACTTCAATGTCATCGGGCCCAAAGACCGGAAAGGGGTAGACGAAGCCTCTCTGCGCGCCGTCCGCCACGTAGTGCACGCGCGGCGCGACGTCGCCGATGCGGATGTGCTCGGCCATCAGGGTTCTCCAGTTCTGCCGCGGGGGCGTGTCTCGGGGTTCAGTCCAGCAGGCTCTTGACGACGCGGCCTAGACCCTGCCCGGCGCGCACCCAGTCCGTCAGCGAACTGTCCTGGTCCAGCAGTGACTTCCGGCCGGCGGCCAGCTTCGCGGCATAGGTCACGTCATCCGCGTTCTGCGCCTGCTGAGCGGCGGTCTGGAGCCCGGTGGTCAGCGCCGCGGCGGAGCCCTCATTCGGGTTCACACCGCCGGCGGCCGACCTCGCCCGGGCGGAGGCGATGCTGCGGTCCAGCGCGCGCTGACGCTCCGCCGTATCCTGCGCCGCCTGCGCAGCCAGAATCTGCTGTTGCGCCGCCTGCTGGACCTGCGCGTTCTGCTGCTGAATCTGGGCGTTCTTCTTCTGCCGCTTCGCCTCCTGCGTCTGCGAGTAGATGGAGGCGCCGGTGGCGGCGAGCGTCACGATAGGGGCGAGCTGCGCCATCAGTCGGTCGTCCTCGTCTCAGTGGTCACGGAAAGCAGGGTGAAGGGCAGCGGTGTGTCGCTCTCGATGCGCCAGAGCGGCGCGATGGAGTCCCGCCGCCAGCCAAGGCCGCGCAGTGTCACGTCGCCGGTGAAGGCAGGTGGAGCCGCGTCCAGCATCGGCGTGTCCAGCCGCCGGAAGGGCACGGGCCGCGCCCCCTGGCCGAGATCGACCGAGAGGGCGCCCGTCTCGAGCAGGCGGAAAGTCACGGCGACAAGCCGCAACGGCCCCGTCCGCGCCCCATTGGCCGACACCGTTTCGGGCGGCATCGGCTCCACCACATGGACGAAGGGCAGACCCGCCTGCACGGAACCAACGGCCGGCTCGATGGTGATCGCGCCGTTCAGCACCATCGCCAGATCTCGCGGCGCGCCATCCGCCAGTATCGCGACCTCGCGGCCTTCCAGGTGGCCAAGCCCGGACCAGTCGGTGCCATCCGCGCTGCCAGCCATGATCGCCGCCGCGTCCAGGCGCATGGCATCGTCGAAGCGTTCCAGGCGGAAGCTGCCCGCGCGCTCCACCACGGCATAAACCGCGCCCTCCGTCTCCGCGAGGGAACGAAAGGCGCCATCGGTTTCCTGCCGCGTCCAGCCCGTCACCTCCTCGGCGCGGTAGATGGTCAGCGTGGCCAGGCTGCCATCCGCCATTGCCAGATGCAGCAGGCGTCGCACGGAGTCATAGGCCATGGAGATCGGCGAGACGATCAGATGCCGTGCGATCAGCGCCAGATCATTCGCCTGATAGGCCTGCTGCAGGTCGGTGTAAGAAAATTCATGGACCGCGCGGCCCGAGCGCGCCACGAAGACAGTCGTGCCGTCCACGTCGATGGGCGGCACGCGGTAGGCCGTTAGCGATCCCACCCGGGTCTGCCGTGTCACCTGGATCGCCGCCGGCGTCAGCGGGTCGCCAGTGACCATCCACTCGCCGCCCGAGGTGAAGACCTGTAGATGCCGCCCTGCGAAGACGGCGCAGACGGCGTTGAGCTGGTCGGACACAATGGTGAAGGCAATGGCCTGGTCATCAAGCCCCTCGCCAAGGTCAAAATTGCCGATATCGGCGGTGCGCGAGAACCAAAGCCGGTTCGGCAATGCGCGCGATCCGCCGAACACCAGGCGCCCTTGATGGAAGCACGCGCTGACGGGCCAGCCATGGACGGGGCTAAAGGCGGCTTCATCCCAGTCCGCCGTGGTGTCGGTGGAGGCAAGCGTGTCGATCACCGTCGCCGTCACCGTGGTGGCGGAAGTGACAGCCGTGACCTGCAGCCGCCGCCCGGCAATGCGAAACTGCGTTCCCAGATGGCCTGGGCCGAAGATCTCCGCCGAGGCGGTCACGATCACCGATCCGGTCGTGCCGCTCGCGCTCAACGCAACGGAGGGCGGCGCGAAGCGGAAGAATGGCATGGCCGTGAAGTTAAACGGCACAACGGACCAGGCGCCGGCCTCGGAACGGGTGATGGCCTGCGGCGGCATGGCCGGATGCAGCAGCAGCAGCGTGCCGGCATTCTGAGTGAAGGCGAGCTGCGGCAACATACCGGCATTCCAGGGGCCAGGCACCTCGGCAACGAGCATATCGCCCCCGAAGATGCGGACGCTGCCCGGCAGCAGGACCAACAGGAAGGTCAGTTCCGTGCTCGCCTCAAAGGGAATGAGGCGCCCATAGCCCGGCAGCATGGCCAGATGGCGCAGCCCTGGGCGGCGCTGTACGCCGCCGGTGGGCTGGATGAAGACATTGCGCAGCTTCGCCGCGCCCGGACAGCTCCGGCGCCAGCTCGCCCGCGGTGAAAGCGGTCTTGGCGCGCTTGTGGACGGCCATCGCGCTCAGCCCCGCACACCAAGAAGGGGAAAATCCTCGATGCCTTTGGGCGTCGCCTGCTGGCTATCGGCCAGCCGCGCCTGCCGCAGCTCGGTCTCTGCGAGACGGTGTAGCATCTCGGCGCGCGACGTGACTTCCGTCAGCGGCAGGCAAAACTCCGCCGCCAACCTTGCGACCAGCGCGGCGGCGAAGAAGGGCGGGAAGTCGCTTTCGGCTGGGCGGAAAACATAAGTAAGCGTGACCTCCGCAGGATCTGCGTGCAGGCGTCCCTCATGAATGCGGTAGGGAATACCCCTGCCCCGCCCGCTGCCGGCCGAGATGACGCGCAGCAAATCCGCCGGCAACTGGAAGGCGTTGGCCAGGTCGGCCACTGGCACCGCCTCCAACCGGTTCAGTTGCATCTGCCCCGTAGCGAAGGACCAGGGATGACAGGAGAGCAGCGCGTCCCGCGTGCTCGGGTAGAGATTCGCGGCCACCTCCGCCTCGGCCGTTCCTTCCTCAAGGGAAGCGATCGGCTGCGCGCCGAGTTTGAGCAGCGCGCGCGAGCAGAGGGCGAGGGCGGAGAGCGCCATCGGATCGATGCTCCCTGGATCGGGGTTTGAAGGGGATGCGCGGGGGCCGGCGCCAGTGCGGCCGCGAACGTCGCGCCAGTTCGGCGCGGAACAGGCGGCGCATCCATGGCGCCGGCCCCTCGCGCGGCGCGCGCCATACGGCGCGCGCAGGATCTCATTGAATGGAAGGCGCAACCTGGCCGGGGAGCGGCACTGGCGCTCCGAACTCAAAGGAGAAGGGAACCGGTGCGTGGGGGAAGAATTCCTTCTTCCCCCAGCTTTTCCTCACTCCGCCGCGCGCATCCGCACGACGCCGGAGTCGTCGATCATGACGGCGCCCTGGCTCATCATGTTGTTGACGAAATGGGCTGCGCGGTCGCCGTGCCAGGTGATGTCGGTCACCACGTCCTGCGCCACCGCATGACCAATGGCCGTGCGGTGATAGAAGTAGCAGAAGCGCAGGTTGCCGCTCTTCGTCAGGCCGGAATGCGGCAGCCACAGCGCGCCCAGCCAGCGCTTCGCCTGCATGCCCTTCCAGGGCAGATCAGCATCGCCGACATACTGCGAGTTGGCGAATTCCTCGATCTGCAGCAACTGGCTCCACTGCTTCCAGCCCACTACGGCAAAGCGGTTGCCGTCATCCGGCACATCGGCCGCGCCAAGCTTTTCGAAGGCAAGCAGCACCTTCGCCTTGGTCAGCCCGTCAGTGTCGGTCGTGCCGGCCGCGGTGCCCACCGCCTCCTGCGTCGCGGTGTCGAGCGCGGCGACGATCAGCTCGTCCGTCTTACGGCCCAGCGCATAGGCGCCGGCATTGGCAACGACGTTCCGCTCGTCGACATTGGTCTTGATCTCGTCGAGCCGGTCGACCCACTCGCCCGCATAATAGTCCTGCAGGAAGCACTCGACCGCGGAGTATTCGAGATTCATCACGGGCACGACGCCGTTGCGTGCCTTGGCCGCCGCCATGCCCTTGCCGACGCGCGGAAAGACAGTGGAGGCACCGGCAACGCCGGTCTTGGAGCGGACAGTTGGGCGCAGCTTGCTGCCCTGACGCTGGAAGGCCTCATGTACCTCGGCCTGGAACTGCTTGACGAAAGCCTGGTCGATCGTGGCGGACACGCATGTCCTCCTTCGCGGATGGGTTCAGGGAAATGCGGCCAGTCCGGTTGGCACGCCCTATCGGGACGGGGCCGGGCAGGCCGCGGAACGGCACGCGCCCGCGCCCGGCATCTCGAAAGGTGCCAGTTGCGGGTTGGTCGGGCCGGAAAGACGGAAATGCGAAAAGGGCCCTGTCCGGACGACGGACAGGGCCCTTTCGGAAAGGGTAGGACGGGGGCGGGCGGCACCAGGGGGAAGTAGGGGCGCCACCCGCCCCCGTAGCCGGTCCGCACGAGGGGGGATGCGGGACCGGCGGCGAACGGGGGTCACCCTTGGGGGGATGCAGTCAGTGACCGCCCGTCGCAGAGAGCTGTCGGAAAAACGTGGCTCCCCGACTCGGGTTTCAGAAGGTTAGCCCGATTTCCTGATGGTCCGGTTGAGGGCCCTGCATCACCCTCCCGTGAGGCGCCGGAAGCCATCCGTGACTCGTTTCACGAAGTCCGGCTCGCGGGACCGCCAGTAACGCGGATCCCGCATCATGCGACGTAGCGCCGCCTCGTCCATCGCCTCGGGCGGTGCCGCCTGACGCGCCAGGGCAGGCTCGCCTTTCTCCATCATGCGGTGCAACGCGATCACACCCTCCGCGGTGGTGGAAAGAGCGGCCAGTACCTCCTCCGGCAGGTTCGCACGGCCCCAGGCGCTGATCTGCTTTGCCGTCCGGCGAAACCGCTCCTCGCCGCCGAATTCGGCACGGAGCCGGTCCCGGTGTCGCTCCGCCTCGAACTGGGAAGCCGCCTCGGCCACGATCGGCAACAATCGCTCTGCTGCCAGATCATAGACCAGCTGCACCTGGGCCGGCGTGAAGCCCGCCCGGTGCAGCGCCGCATTCACCTCTGCATCGGCCCCAACCAACTCATGCTTCGGCTCCACCCTGTATTCCTCGGGCGATTCAGGCACGCCGATGGCACGGCGGAAACGTAGCCTCTCCTCCTCCGGCGCGTCATCGCCCGGGGGCATGAAGCGAGCGGAAAGCTTTCGCTCTAGCTCACGATACGATTTCAGCAACGCATCCACGCGCAGCGCACCACGCTCGGCGTCCCAGAACTTCTCCGGAACATCCTCCGGTCGCTCCGCCAACTGCGGTGCCTCCGGCCCGGGTGCTTCAGGCACTGGCATGTCCTGCCCGGCCGATACCGGTCCGACGTCCAGCAGGTTCTCACTCATGTGCTGGGTTGCTCCTGATTGGGCGCGGAAGCGGTGCCGGGCACGGGAGCCAGGACCGCGCTCGGCGCAGAAAGAGTGCGGGCGAGGTGCCGGGCTGCGGCCGGCAGATCGACCACGGCGGCAGCACCCGGACCAAGTGCTGCGATCGCCTGGAGGAAGAGCAATGTATTCGCTGCGTCGGCCCGTCCCTGCACGCGGGCGAGCGGAGACTGATAGGCAATGCGTGCCTCCTGCCCGTCCAGCAGGATCGGCGGTACCTCTCCCCGGCGGCGCAGGATCGAAAGGCATCGCGCCACGAGCGGCGTCAGCAACTCCGCCTGCAGCCTTCCATAGGTGGCGCCCAGCAGCCGCGCCGTCTCCGCGCTACGCTCCAACACCTCGGTCGCCGTCATATTCGTGCGCTGCGGCGCCGCCAGCCGGTCCGCGAGCAGCGCAGCCCGGATCCGCCCACGCATGTCGGACAGCACGAGCTGCGACACGTCGAAGGATCCCGGCGCTGCCAGCGGCGTGAGCCCGGAGGAACCAACAGCCTTGGGAATGATAGATCCCGGCTCCAGCCGCACCGTTGCCGGGTTCAGCACGCCATCGTCATCCGCCTGCCAGATGCCGGTTGCCGCGATGGAGGCGTTCTTCAGCACCAGTTCCACGACCTTGTTGGCCGTGCGGATATCCGGCAGTGCCTTCATCACGGGGCCGCGGCCATAGGTCTCGCCCGGCGCCTTCATCCAACGAAAGGCCAGGAAAGGGCTTTCCTCGAAGCGCCCCTCGGCCAGCGGGATGCCCTTCCCGTCCCGCTCCAGCACCGCTGCGAAGCGTGGTCCGCCGAAGCCCGGCCACACCGCCTCGATCACCCGGTGCGTCGCATCCGGATTCTCGGAGCGAAACAGGTCCGGCGGCAGCATCGCGCGGGGATAGCGCGCGGCGATCGCATCCGCGCTCAGCCCGACCAGCCGGAACACCGTGTCCAGCCGGCCCGACGCGCCCTCCTCCAGCACCGCCTCCCGCAACGGTACAGCCGTGAAGCGCAGAGCCGAGGACTCGCCGGGCGGCGCCTCCTCCACCAGCACCACGCCAGTGCCGGCCACCACCAGGTCCAGGAAGGCCTGATGCATTTCCAGCGCGAAGTTGGAACGGTCCAGATGCCCCTGCAGCACCTCCGCTGCCCGCTCCAGCACCGCTGCCAGCTCCGGATCCGCCCCCTCATCCACCGGGGCCAGCCCAAACCATCGCGACCATGGCGGCGTCAGCTCGGCCAGCAGGGAAGCCGCGAGGTTCTCCGCCGCATCCGCCGCGGTGCCGTCGTGTAAGGTCGGCCCGCCACCGCCCGGATTCGTCGCCAGCACATGGTCATAGCAATCGCGCCACACGCTTTCCCAGGGACGGCGGCGATCCAGCGCGCGCTCGGCGCGGAGAATGATTTCGTCGGGCGTCATGCCGCGCCACCTCGCGGCGCGGGATCAATCCTGTCGCCCATGGGCCTGCTCGCTCCTGTCTGCGGAAACCCCGGCCCGAAAAAGCACAAGCCCGGCGCCGGAGGGGTCCGGGCCGGGCTTGCGAGGATCAGGGGATCGGGAGGTCATCGGCGGGCGCAACTCGCCCGTTGATAAGAGGCGTTCTACCCGCCGAATCCCGGAATGTCAAGAAGATTTTCCTTATTAGGAAAATTTCTCCTGAGGCGCTGGAATAGTCCGTGCGGCGTCAAGGCAAAGGGTGCACCCGGCCCCAGCAGCGCCCGGCAGAGCGACACACAGGAAAAGGGCACCACGCCCGGCCATGTTCGCGACGGCTGTCCCGGCACGAAGGGCCCCAGCACACGACACCCGGCGCGCCGCCAGAAACCGGGCAGATCAAAGCCCGCCCCCACCCCCAGCCGTGTGACCAGCAACCGCCCCGAGAGCGGGTCGAGCACCGTCCAGCCCGCCGCATCCCGCAACCCCGCGAAGCAATGGCGGAAGCCCGGTCGCAGCAGCCGCATCCACCCCTGATCCGCTCCACCGCCGAAAGCGATCCATAAATCCTGTGTCAGTGACGCAGCGGCCCTGCGGTGGCCCGGCCCCGAATGCAGATCGCCGCCCTGGTTTCCCGGGGCGGCGATCAGATCCATCGCCGTTACGATCGGCGCTCCCTGCATGGTGTCAGATGAGCCTGGAAGTCGGAAAATCCACGACACCAGCCGATGCGCCGGGCCCCTGCGGCCCGGCCACGATACCCTTCATGCGCAGCGGCCAGTCCAACCGGTCCAGCGCCTCACGCCACAACCGGTGGTCGCCGCGCTCGCGCAGGGAAGCCGGGTCGGGGGCGGTACCACGCTCCCCCCAGATCCGCAGGATACGGGCATGGGCCAGTTCAATCCGGCGCTGGCGGTAGAGCCGGTCCAGGCACTTCACCACGTCGTCGGGCTCACAGGGCCGGACGACCAAGCCCCGGCCGGCAACGATTCGCGCTCCGTCGCGCCGGGCAACCAAGGCGGCCATGGTCCAGAACCAAGCCTCCTCTGCACTGCGGAAGGGCTGGACCTTGTCCAGGCTGGAAAGGGTCGGCGCTGTGGTGCGGAGCGCACCGGAAGCGGGACGGGTCATCGGGGGCTGATCCTCGCCGGTTGTGAACACAACAAGAACATCCACCCACGCGGTCGTGACCGTCAAGGTGAATCTGAGATGGAATTCCTGTTGCTCACAGATTTCGCGCCTATAAGATGCCGGGATGCAGCACGGCGATATCTGGCGGGCGATCGACGCCCTAGCGGCCGAGAACGGCCTGTCAGCCTCAGGCCTTGCCCGCAAGGCAGGCCTCGATCCGACTGCCTTCAACCCGTCCAAGCGAACCGGGCCGGACGGCCGGGCCCGCTGGCCCTCCACGGAGAGCGTCGCCAAGGTCCTGGCCGCCACAGGCACCGGCATGGACGAATTCGCGAGTCTCATCACCGGCAACATCCGCGCCGCCGTCCGCCCCAGCCGCCGCATCCCGCTCATCGGCCTCGCCCAGGCCGGCAGCAGCGGCTACTTCGATGATGGCGGCTACCCCGTCGGCGGCGGCTGGGACGAGATCAGCCTGCCCGAGATCGGTGATCCCAACGCCTATGCCCTGGAGATCAGTGGTGACTCGATGGAGCCGGTGTTCCGGGACGGCGACGTCATCATCGTCGCTCCCAGCGCCCCCGTCCGCCGCGGCGACCGTGTGGTGGTCCGCACCCGGGGCGGTGAGGTGATGGCGAAGGAACTGCTGCGCCAGTCCGCACGGCGCGTGGAACTCGCCAGCCTTAACCCCGCTCATCCCAATTACAGCTTCGAACTGGAGGAGCTGACCTGGATGCATCGCATCGTCTGGGCCAGCCAATAAGCACCCGGAGGTAGCCTCTCGCGCGAATCGGGCCCAGGCTGGCGCTGCCATGCCCACCGAGCCCCTCTTCGACCCCGCCGATTTCCGTATCCAGCCGGGCCTCGCCCATCTCTGCGCCGGCGGGGAAACAGCCTTCCTGCACCGCCACGACGCAGCCCTGCAGCGCTACGCCGCTGACAAGAGTTCCGGCATGCCCGGCCGCGCCGCGCAGGAGGCGCAGGTGGAGCGGGCCCGCGCCCTTGCCGCCCGTGCCTGGGGCGCCACGCCTGAGGATATCGGCTTCGTCTCCAGCGTGGCCGAGGGTGTTTCGATGCTGGTCGAGAGCCTGGACTGGCAACCCGGAGACGCGGTCTGCCTGGACCCGGACGAATACCCCTCCGTCGCCCTTCCTGCCCTGATGCGCCAAGGCATCGAACCCCTGTTTGTGCCGATGCACGACCCGGAGGCCGTGGCCCGCGCCGCTGGCCGCCGCGCGCGTCTGATCGCGGTCAGCCATGTTTCCTACCTGACCGGGCGCCGCTACGATCTTTCCGCTCTGCGCACCGTGGCCGATCACGTCGGAGCGCTCCTCGTGGTGGACCACACCCAGGCCGCAGGCTACCTGCCCATCGAGGCGCCAATCGCCGACTTCGCCTTCGCCGCCACCTACAAATGGCTGCTCGGCATGACCGGCACCACCATCGCCTATTGGAACCGCGCCCGGCAGCCCGACTGGCGCCCGAGCACCGCCGGCTGGCACTCCGTCGCCTCTATGGTCCGGCCGGAATACAGCGCCACGCCAGTTCTTAGGCCCGACGCCATGCGTTTCACCCGCGGCAATCCCGCCCATGGCCCGCTCTATGTGCTGGCGGACGCACTGGACTACCTGGCTGGCTTCGACCCGCACGCCGTCCAGGCGCATGTTCAGGCGCTGACAACGGAGCTGCTGGCCCGCCTGCGGGACCGCGGCATCCCCTCGACCACCCCGGCCGAACCCGAGCACCACGGTGCCAGTGTCTGCATCGAGCATGCGGACTCTGCGGCAATCGTTGCGGCGCTGGAGCAGCGCGGCGTGCTCACCTGGGGCGGGCGAGGCCGCCTACGCGTCAGCTTCCATGGCTACAATGCAGATACCGATCTCGACGCGCTCATGGCGGCTCTCGACGAGACCCGGCAGGGCTGAGGAGGAAGAGCCGGGGAAATGATCCCCGGCCCTCCACTGTTTCCTGTTTTCGGAGTCGGGCATTGACGCGCCGGCGGAACCGGCGCGCTCCGAACCTTCAGTCCCCCGCAGCACCCTCAGCCAGCAGCCGCAGCACCCTCTTGGGGTCCTGATCTCCGGCCAGGGCCATCACAGTCCCGTCCGGCATCGACACTGATGCCATTCCGGCCTGCTCATAGGCGCGCAGCATCTCCGACCCGACCCCGGCAAAGGCCGGCGCCACGCCGGCCGCATCACACAGGTCGCGGAACCGCCAGATGGCATTCACCCGCGCATCCGGCGCTCCAGCCGGATCACCCTCCGCCACCCAGATCCCATCCAGCCGCCGGAAGGCGAAGCCCGCCCGGCCACCCTCGGCTAAAACCACGCCATCCGCATAGGACGGCACCCGCGCGCCCAGGGCCGCAAGCTGTGCCTGTGTGCTCTCGTCGTAATCCTCCGCCTGGATACGTGCGGGACGCAGCAGCCGGAAGGCCGCGACGAGCAGCAGCACGCCAGCCAGCCCCACCGCGAAGCGCAGCGGCGCCGGCGCGCCGTCCAGCAGCACCACCTCCCACCACGCCGCCCCGGAAACCTCCCCGTGATAGGCCACTGTCGCCAGGGTCAGCCCGCAGATCACCCCCGCCGCCAGTGAGAAGACGCGTGAGGCCGTCAGCGGCTCCCCTGTCAGCCGCGCATCGCGGTAGAAGGCGGCCCTCATTGCTGCGAGGAACAGCCCGGCCCCGAGATAGGCCGCCGCCACCCACCAGGGATCGCCACGCATCAGCAGAATGGCCACACCATTTGCCAGCAGGAACAACCCCGCCCACCAGGCCAGCCGCAGCCGCCGCAGCATCCCGTAGGACACGACCAGCAACAGCGACCCAACCACAGAGGCCGCGAACTGGCTGGCCAGAGCCGCCCATTCCCCACCCCAATGCACGAAATCGGACCCGCGTGCCGGCAGGGCGCCCACGAAGATCAGCACCACTCCGCCCAGCCCGGTCAGGCCCGCCAACACGGGCACTTCCAGCGCTCCCGTGACCCGCGTCTCCGTCTGAAGCCCGCCGAGGGTGGGCCGCCGCTGCCCGATTTCGAAGGCCGCAAAGAGACCACCCGCCAGGAAGAGCGGCACGATGTAGTAGAAGAGCCGGAACAGCAGCACCGCCCCGATTACCTGGGCGGAGGATAGGTAGGGCTCCAGGCTCAGCAGGATGAAGCCATCAAAGACGCCCAGCCCGCCCGGCACACTCGCCGCCAGACCGGCCGTGTAAGCGGCGATGTAGATCCCCAGGAACTTCCAGAAGGTCAGCCCGGGCGCCTCGGGCAGCAGGCAGTAGAAGATGGCCGCCGTCACCGCCACGTCGACACTCGCGAGCGTTACCTGCGCGAGGGCCATGCGAAAGCCCGGTAGGTCGATCTGATGCCCGAATATCCGGAAATGCGGCCAGAACCGCGACAGCACCACATAGGCCGAGACGATCACCCACATCACGATCGCCAGCGCCTGCGCCGTCCATTCCGGTATCAGCTGCTCTTCCCCCACCCAGGGAAGGACGGTGGGCTCCAGGAACAATACCAGCCCGCCCAGCGCGAAGCCCCCCAGCCCGAAGGTAAGGGAAGTGAAGGCGATGACCTTCGCGATCTCGACGGGCGTCAGCCCCCAGGCCGCATAGAAGCGGTAGCGCACCGCCGCGCCCGATACCGCGGCGAAGCCCAGATTATGCGCCAGGGTATAAGCGCAAAAGGAGGCCAGCGAAGTCCGCAGATAGGAGATGGGCTTCCCGGCATAGACCGATCCCAGCCGGTCATAGATGGTCAGCACCGCATAGGCGATGAGGGTCCATCCCCCCGCCACCCAGAGCCGCCCGCTTGGCGTGGCCTCCAGCGCCTGCCCGACATCGGCCACTGAAAGATGGCGGAACTCCCGCTGCACGACGTAGAGCGCGCCCACCAGCAGGATCAGCCCGAAGACGGTCGGCCCGTGCTTGCGGATCAGCGCCCAGTTCATACGGCGTCGGCGCTCCGCTGAAGCGTGCCCTCGATCAGGGCGATGGTCTCGGGAATGCCGTAGAGTGCGACGAAGCCGCCAAAGCGTGGCCCCTCCTCCTGCCCCAGCAGCACCTGATAGATTGCGGAGAACCAGGCGCGGGAAACACCAGGCCGCGACGGGTCCTTGCCCGGCTGCAGGAATGGCTCCCGCCGCCCTGCGTCATAGACCAGATCCTGGATGGCCGAGGGCCGCTCCGCTGCCGGCAGCGCCTCGATGCGAGCCTGGTTTTCCCGCAGCAGCTGCGCCAGATGCAGCAGCGCCTCCCGCTCCGGCTCCGTTGCCGGGCGGAAGCGCTTGGTCGGCTTCACCATGTCCCGGTAATAGGCGCAGGCGCGCTCCACCAGCGCTGCCAGCATCGGGGATGCCTCGGGTGTCGCCTCGGGCGCGTGCCGCCGCAAATAGCCCCACAGCATCTCGGGGGTTTCGGCATTGGCCGCGACCGCCAGGTTCAGCAACAAGGTGAAGGTGATCGGGCTCCCTGCCCCGTTCGGCAGTGCCCCGCCATGAATGTGCCAGGCCGGGTTGGCCGGATCATTCGTGGCCTTCAGCTTCTCCACATTCGCCAGGTACTCGTCCGTGGCCCGGGGAATCACGTCGAAATGCAGCCGCTTCGCCCGTCCGGGCTGCTGGTACATGAACAGGGACAGGCTCTCGGGCGGCGCATAGGTCAGCCATTCCTCGATGGTCAGCCCATTGCCCTTACTCTTGCTGATCTTCTGCCCCTGGGCATCCAGGAACAGTTCATAGGTGAAGCCCACCGGCGGCTCGCCGCCCAAGACCCGGCAGATCGCCGAGGACAGCTTCACGCTGTCGATCAGGTCCTTGCCGGACATCTCGTAATCCACGCCCAGCGCGTACCAGCGCAGCGCCCAGTCCGCCTTCCACTGGGCCTTTACATGGCCACCCGTCACCGGCGTCTCGAAACGCTCCCCCGTCTCCGGGTCCCGCCAGACCACGGTGCCGTCCTGCGGCCGGGTCTCCTCCATTGGCACCTGCATGACGATGCCGGTCCTCGGATGGATCGGGAGGAAAGGCGAATAAGTGGCACGCCGGTCCGGCCCCAGCGTCGGCAGGATCACCTGCCGCACCTCCTCATGCACCGCCAACATTCGTAGCAGTGCCTGATCGAAACGGCCCGAAGTGTAGTAATCCGTAGAGGAAGCAAATTCGAACTCGAAGCCAAAGGCCTCCAGAAAGGTCTGGAGCCGGGCGTTGTTATGGGCCCCGTAACTCTCATGCGTCCCGAAGGGATCCGGGATCCGGGATACCGGCTTGCCCAGATTGGCTCGCAGCACCTCCGCATTCGGGATATTGTCCGGCACCTTCCGCAGTGCGTCCATGTCATCCGAGAAGGCGACGAGACGGGAAGGCAAGCCGGTCAGCCGCTCGAAGGCCCGGCGCACCCATGTCGTCCGCGCCACCTCGCCGAAGGTCCCGATATGGGGCAGGCCCGAGGGGCCGTAACCCGTTTCGAACAGCGCCGCCCCCTTGGCTTTCACCGAGGCCCGGTCAGCCACCTTCGCGGCCTCCTCGAAAGGCCAGGCGCGCACATCGCGCAGGGAGGGATCGGCAGGGAAAGGTTCCATGGCCGCGCCCACATGCCCCCGCGCCCCCGCGCGGTCAACGCGCGGGCTCTGTTTAACCCTTGGCCGGTCAACACGCGGGCATCCCTGCCCCACGAAACGCGCGTCTCGCATCCCGCCCCGTCGCCTGTATAAGCCCCATGCCACTCTGGCAGGGGTGGGTCCGGAACGGTCCCGCCCCCCAACAACGCCTCGAAGGATGAAATGTCATGCGCGTTGGGGTTTTCGGTGCGACGGGCGCGGTCGGCAAGGAACTGGTGCAGGTCCTGGGGGACCGTGGCTACCCGGTGACCGAGCTGCGTCTCTTCGCGTCGACCCGCAGCGCCGGGACGCGAATTCCCACCCCCTTCGGGGAGAAAACCATCGAGGTCTATGATCCGGCCAACCCGCCGAAACTGGACCTGGCCCTGCTCGCTGTCTCCGGCGACTGGTCCAAGGCCCATGCCCGGGAGCTGGTGGCGGCCGGGGCCGTGGTGGTCGACAACTCCTCTGCCTTCCGGCTGGAGAATGACGTCCCCCTCATCGTCCCCGAGGTGAATGCCGGGGCCGCGAACGGCGCCCGCCTGATCGCCAACCCGAACTGCACCACCGCCATCCTGGCCGTGGCGCTCGCCCCGCTGCACCGGGAGTTCGGCCTGAAGCGCGTCATCGTCTCCACCTACCAGGCTTCCTCCGGTGCCGGCGCCGAGGGGATGCAGGAGCTGGAAGAAGGTCTGCGCGAGGTGCTGGTGAATGGCGGCCAAGCCAAGAACAGCGTCTTCCGCCACCCCCTGCCCATGAACCTCATCCCGCATATCGATAGCTTCCAGCCCAACGGCTACACGCGGGAGGAGATGAAGGTGACCTGGGAGACCCGGAAGATCATGGGCCTGCCGGACCTCCTGATCTCCTGCACCGCGGTCCGCGTCCCGACCCTGCGTGCCCATGCGGAGGCCGTGACGATCGAGACCGAGCGCCCCGTGACGCCGGAGGCCGCCCGCGCCGTCCTCGCCAGCGCCCCGGGCGTGAAGCTGACCGACGACGTGGCCAATGCCGTCTACCCGATGCCGCTGACGGCGAGCGGCCGCTACGACGTGGAGGCCGGCCGCATCCGGTCCAACCCCGTCTTCGGCGATTGCGGCCTCGACTTCTTCGTCTGCGGCGACCAGCTGCTGAAGGGTGCTGCGCTGAACGCAGTCCAGATCGCCGAGGCCCTGCCGGTCAAGCTGGCGGCCTGAGAACCGGGTGGGGGCGGATCGCCTCCACCACACTTACTCCAAAATAGCGGAGGCCCGCCCCAAGGCGGGCCTCATCCTTTCCGGGGACCGGAGCCGGCCGTTTCGTCAGCCGCGCTGCCAGGATGTCCAGTGCAGCAGGCCATTGCCAGGCCGAGCCGGCGCCGGCGCCACCTCATCCTTCACGGACAGGGTTCTCGTCCTGGCCTCGGCCGGTATCCCAGCGTTCACGGCCCCACCAGGCTGCGCGCCGCAGGAGCCGGAAGTGGTGGACACGACACGCGGCCGTGTCTCCCCCGCTACAGACGTGATGCGCACCTCCCGGGTGCAGACACCATCATTGGAAGCCGTCGCGATGAAGGAATAGCTGGTACTGCCAGGCGGCATCCTGCCCAGGGCCACTTCGGTCAGGCGGTCAGGGGCAGGCAGGGGCTGCAACGCCATGGCCTGAGCATGAAGCAAGTTGGCGATCTGCCGGTCCATCTGAAGCGAGATCCGGTCGAGAATCTCAAAAGGTGAATCCGACCAGAAGAAGGGGGAGGCCGGCGCAAAGCTTCCGGCCGTCACCGGAACCGGCGCCAGAACGACCTGCGGCGCAACATTCCCGGTGTAGCGGATCTCACTCACCCCACCACCGGGGAGCTGGACAGTCATAACATGGATTTCGGGGCTCCTGGCCTCAGCCTGCCCGGCGAAGCCGGCAAGGCCCAGGGCCGCAACGCCCGCCAGAAGGACAGCCTTGATCTTCCGCATGATGATCTCCGTGCTCATCGAAACAGCCCGAAGAAAGAGCAAGCCGAAGCCCGGCCAGGGCGTGAACCAAGCCTCGGCCTGATGTCAGGATAGGAAGCAAGTTCCCGCCTTTACAGAGGCTTAGGGTAACGAAGTGCTTCCAAAAAGGAGGCGGAGGAGCCCCGGGTCCTCCGCCCCGCTCTGGAAAGCCACCGGTTCCGCCGGCCTCCCGCTACTCGGCCGCCTGACGCGCCGGCGCCTTCATTCCCAGCCCCTCAGCCACGCGCCGCCCATACTCGGGATCCGCCTCGGTGAAATGGCTGACCATCTTCTCACGGATCAGCGGCGCGCATTCGGACAGGGCGCCAACCAGGTTCATCACCAGCTCGTCGCGCTCCTCGTCGGAGAAGGAGCGCCAGCGCTCGCCAGCCTGCTTGAAGTCGTTGGTGCGCTCGATCCTCTGCCGGCCCACATGCCCCTCGACGAAGGGCCGCGGCGGCGGCCCAGCCGGTGCCTGCTCCCGCAATCCGTTGAAGTTGGACGGCTCGAAGTTGATATGCGGGTCGGCACCCTGCTCGGCCCCATCCACACGGTAGCTCATCTGCCCGCCACGCTGGTTGGTGGCAAAGGGGCATTTCGGCGCGTTGATCGGCAGCTGCAGGTAGTTCGGCCCGACGCGGTAACGCTGCGTATCGGAATAGGCGAAGGTCCGCCCCTGCAGCAGCTTGTCCTCCGAGAAATCGATCCCATCCACCAGCACGCCCGTGCCGAAGGCCACCTGCTCCACCTCATTGTGGTAGTCAGCAGGGTTCCGGTTCAGCTGGATATGCCCGACATGCAGCATCGGGAACTGATCTTCCGGCCAGAGCTTCGTCGCGTCCAGCGGATCCCAGTCCAGCTCGGGATGCTCGTCGTCGCTCATCACCTGGATGAACATGTCCCATTCCGGGAACTCACCACGCTCGATCGCGTCATAGAGATCACCGGTGGCGTGGTTGAAGTCCTTGGCCTGTATCGCCTCCGCCTCCTTCTGCGTCAGGTTCCTCACGCCCTGGCGCGGCTGGAAGTGAAACTTGCAAAGAACCGTTTTCCCCTCGGCATCTACCAGCTTGTAGGTGTTTACGCCCGATCCCTGCATGTGGCGGTAATTCGCCGGAATCCCCCAGGGCGAGAACAGCCAAGTGACCATGTGGGTCGCTTCGGGGGACATACTGATGAAGTCGAAGAACCGGTTCATCCGTTGCCGGTTGTGAACCGGATCCGGCTTGAAGGCATGAACCATGTCCGGGAACTTCAACGGATCCCGGATGAAGAAGATCTTGAGGTTGTTGCCGACGAGATCCCAGTTGCCGGCCTCGGTGTAGAACTTGATGGCGAAACCGCGCGGATCGCGCAGCGTCTCCGGGCTGTGCCCGCCATGGATCACCGTGGAGAAGCGCAGGAAGATCGGGGTCTGTGTGCCCTTGGTGAACACCTTGGCACGCGTATACTTTGTGACCGGGTCATCGCCAGCCATGCCTGTCGGCACGAAGATCCCGTGTGCCGCGGCGCCACGCGCATGCACAACCCGCTCCGGGATGCGCTCACGGTCGAAATGCGTGATCTTCTCGAGGAAGTGGTAGTCCTCCAGAACCAGCGGACCACGCGACCCCACGCTTCGCGTGTTCTGGTTATCGTAGACCGGATGTCCCTGTCGCGTGGTCAGACCCACGCCGCTCGGCTTGTCCGACATGTCGATCCCTTTCCCTGTCCGGTGAAGTCCCTAGGACCACGCCGGGCATAAGGAATTGGATTGTTGTCGTTAAATACAAAGGGTGCCCGGGGCCGATAAGAAAAAGCTATCGGAGCCCCGGCCCGGCTCGCCATCCTTGCTCACCGGCGGTCCGGAAAACCGGGCGGAAGCCGGAGCCTCCGCCCGTGCCCGATCAGCCCGCCAAGCTGCGCCCGGCCGAGCCGAGATCAGCGAAGGCCTCGTCCAGTCGCTTCGCCACGCCCTTCTCACCAGCCCGCAGCCACTTGCGGGGATCATAGAGCTTCTTCTGCGGCTTGCCGGTGGCCGGGTCGATCTGGTGCCTGAAGGCCACCGGATTAGCCTCGACATAAGCCCCGACCGGTTCCGCGAAGGCGAACTGCGTGTCCGTGTCGATATTCATCTTGAACACGCCATAGGACACGGCCTCGGCGATCTTGTCCTTCTCCGAGCCCGAGCCGCCATGGAAGACGAGGCTCATCGGCTTGCTGCCGCCACCGAACTTGGCAGCCACCGCCTCCTGCGATGCCTTCAGGATCTCCGGCCGCAGCTTCACATTGCCTGGCGCATAGACCCCATGAACATTCCCGAAGGAGGCCGCGACGGTCACGTGACCAATCGGGGAGAGGATCTCCCAGGCCTTCAGCACGTCCTCCGGCTGGGTATAGAGATGCGCATTGTCGGCGGACTCGTCGAGATCATGGCCGATCCCGTCCTCCTCGCCGCCCGTCACGCCCAGCTCGATCTCCAGGCTCATGCCCAGCGGGGCCATGCGCTTCAGGACCTTGGCGCATTCCTCGATGTTCACGTCCAGCGGCTCGGCCGAGAGGTCGATCATGTGAGAGGAAAAGAGCGGCTGCCCCGTCCGCTTCATGTGCTCCTCGCCATGATCGATCAGCGCGTTCACCCAGGGCAGCAGCGAGCGGTCGGCATGGTCCGTGTGCAGCACGACGCAGACGCCATAGGCGGCCGCCAGGGTGTGCACGTGCTGCGCGGCCGAGACGGCGCCGAGCACGCGGGCCGCATTGGCGTCCGGGCAGCCCTCGCCGCCGAAGAAACGCGCGCCGCCATTGGAAAGCTGGATGATGACATCCGCCTTGTTCTTCGCCGCAGCCTCCAGCACCGCATTGATGCTGTTGGTACCCACGACATTCACGGCCGGCAGCGCGTAGCCGCCCGCGCGGCAGGCCTCGAGCAGGGTCAGGTAATCCTGGCCGGTAACGACACCGGGCTTCAGCTTCGGTGCGGTAGTCTGGGCGGTGGCCGCTGGCGCCATGTGGTTCACGCTTGCCTTCCTGGTTTGGTTCATCCGCAAATCGGGATGCACGACTTATACAAGCTAAGTCAGCACCCGAACCCCTTCCGTAAAACAATAATATAGCAGCTTCGGGCTCCCCCACGCGAACAAAGCAGGTATAGACCCGCCGATGCCGCCCGCTTCGGTCACGCCCCGCCTGTTGCTGCCTGAAGCTCCCACCCTGGTTGCCGGCATCGGCCGCGCCACCCTGCTCACCCCTGACGGCGAGATCGAAACCCTTCCGACCGGCGCGCTGGCCCGCCGCCTGGAGGAATTGCCCCCTCCGCTCCTTGTCCACGCCCCGGCCACCGCGCGCCGCCTGGGCCTCGCCCCCCTCCCCGTCGCCTACGACCTGCTCGAGCTCTTCGCCTTCGTCCTCCCGGCCCAGCTCGCCGCCCCCACCCCGCGTGGACTCGCCCTGGCGCTGGAGTTGGAACCGCCGAAGGATGACGAGGCCGCCGCCATCCTCCTGCCGGAGATCGCGACCACCCTCCTTCGTCGTCTTGCCTCCACGCGCCACGCGCCAATCAACCGCGACGCCGCCCAGCTGGCGGCCCGGCTCCGAGACGCCTCCGACTGGGTCTGGGCGCCCAGCCTTCTCGCGGCTCTTGGCCAGCCCGATGCACGCTCCTCCACCGACGCGCTGAAAGTCTGGCGGCACCTGCCGGAGTGGGAGGAAACCGCGCCCCCTACCCCACCCGCCTCCCTTCCAGTCGCTCCGCTGGAAGCCCGCAAGCGTCTGGCCGAGATCCTGGGCGAGGGATCGGAAACCCGTCCCGCCCAGGCCGACTACGCCTCCGCCGCCTCCCTTGCCTTCGCCCCGCGCGAGGCTGAGGGCCAGCCGCAGCTTGTCCTGGCGGAGGCCGGCACGGGCACCGGCAAGACCTTGGGCTACATCGCCCCGGCCAGCCTCTGGGCCGAGCGCAACGGCGCTCCCGTCTGGATCAGCACCTACACGCGCAACCTCCAGCGCCAGATCGACCAGGAACTCTTCCGCCTTTACCCTGATCCGGAAGATCGCCGCCGCCACGTCGTCATCCGCAAGGGCCGGGAGAACTATCTCTGCCTTCTGAACCATGACGAGGCGGTGAGCGGCGCCATGCCTTCCCGCCTCCTGGCCCTCTCCCTCGTCTCCCGCTGGGCCGCCGCCACACGGGACGGCGACATGCAGGGCGGCGACTTTCCCGGCTGGATCGCGGAACTCTTCCCCTGGGGCCATGTCGCCGGGCTGACGGACCGCCGCGGCGAATGCATCCATTCTGCCTGCCCGCATTGGCGCCGCTGCTTCGTGGAACATTCCATCCGCCGCGCCCGCACCGCGCGGCTTGTCATCGCCAACCATGCCCTGGTGATGATCCAGGCTGCCCTGGGCGGCGGCGAGGACCGCCCGCCCATCCGCTACGTCTTCGATGAGGGCCACCATCTCTTCGATGCTGCCGATGGCGCCTTCTCGGCCGAGATCAGCGGCGGCGAAATGGCAGAACTTCGCCGCTGGCTTCTGGGCGCCGAAGGGGCCCGGGGCCGCGCCCGCGGCCTGCGCCGCCGGCTGGAGGAGATCACCTCGGACCACCCCGCCCTCCTTCCGCTGATCGAGGAAGCCCTGCGCCACGCCGGCAGCCTGCCCGGCCCCGGCTGGTCCTCGCGCCTCGGCGAACCCGAGGAGCAGCATACCTTCGACGAGGATGGACAGGAGCCCCTTCCCGGGCACCGTGCCCAGACCAATCCGGGCGAGGGCTTCCTCCGCACCGTCATCCTCCAGGTCTTTGCCCGCAGCCCCGAGGCCGATACGGGCTATGATGCCGAATGCGATCTCCACCCCCTCAACCCGGGCCTGACTGAGGCAGGCACCGCGCTGGAGGAAGCCCTCGCCCTCATCGAGACCCCGCTACGCGCCCTGCACGCCCGCATCACCGGCCTGCTGGAAGACCCGGATGCCGAGCTGGAAACCGGCGACCGCATCCGCCTGGACACCGCCCGCCGCACGGTGGACCGGCGCGGCCTGCGCCCGCTCGGTGCCTGGCGTTCCATGCTCAAGGCCCTCTCCGACCGGCCGCCTGAGCCTGGCACCCGCCCGGCCCATGTGGACTGGCTCGCCATCACCCGCCGCGATGGCCGCGTGATCGACGCCGCCCTGCACCGCCACTTCCTGGATCCCACCGAGCCCTTCGCGGCCGCCGTTGCCGCCCCCGCGCACGGCCTCCTCATCACCTCCGCCACCCTGCGCGACAGCGGCGAGCCCGACCCCGAGGCCGCCTGGGAAGAGGCAGAGGTCCGCACCGGCGCCAACCATCTTCCATCCCCCGCCATCCGCGCGGCCGTTCCCTCCCCCTTCGACTACCCGAACCAGACCCTCGCGATCGTCGTTACCGACGTTTCCCGCGAAGGCCCACAGGCGGCCATGGCCATGGAGCAGCTCTTCCGTGCCTCCGGCGGTGGCGCGCTGGGCCTCTTCACCGCCATCCGCCGGCTACGGGATGCCCATGCCCGCATGGCCCCGGGGCTGGAGGCTGCCGGCCTTCCCCTCTATGCCCAGCATGTGGATGCGATGGACAACGCCACCCTGGTGGATGTCTTCCGCGCCGAGGAGGACTCCTGCCTTCTCGGCACCGACGCCCTGCGGGACGGGGTGGACGTGCCCGGCCGGTCTCTGCGTCTCCTTGTCTTCGACCGCATTCCCTGGCCCCGCCCGACCATCCTGCATCGGGAGCGTCGCACCCATCTCTCCGGCGGCCGTCCCAAGGCCTATGACGACGCCATCGCCCGCCACCGCCTGCGCCAGGCCTTCGGCCGCCTGATCCGCCGCGCCGATGACCGCGGGGTCTTCGTCCTGCTCGACGCCCGCGCACCCTCCCGCCTACTTGCCGGTCTGCCGGAAGGGGTCATTCCCCGCCGCATGGGCCTGGCGGATGCTGTCCGGGAAACCCGCCGCTTCCTGAATGGTGATCACCCAAATCATTGACGGCAGCCCTGGAGAGGAAGAAGCCTTCCATCACCATGGATACACACATCTCGGATGCCGCCCCCACCCCCCTTCCGACGCGGTTCAGCGCGCAGGAGGCCCTGATCTGTTCCATGGTCCTGATGGGGATCAGCGATCGTGGCATGACCGATGCGGAACTCGCCGCCATGTCGCGGCTTGTACGTGAACTTCCGGTCTTCAGCGATTTTCACGCTGCCGAGATCGACACGGTCACCGAGATCGTCCTCGCCCTGATGGACCAGGCGGACGGGCTGGACCGCGCCTCGGAAATGATCCGTGACGCCCTGCCGTCCCGCCTGCGTGAGACCGCCTATCTGCTGGCCTGCGAGATCGCTGCCGCCGATGGCGATGCCAGCCAGGATGAGCTTCGCTTCCTCCAGGACTTCCGCATCACCCTCGATATCGACCGCCTCGTCGCCGGCGCGATCGAACGGGCGGCCAAGGCACGGTTCCAGGTCATCTGAGGCAGGAGCCGGCGGCAACAACCCCGCCACAGCCGCGTTGCAGGGCATGACACCCGGAGGGAGCATGACATGCCCGAGACGCAGAACCAGTCCGTTCACTCCCATGTCGTGGCGACCTTCGCCACGCGAGAGGCGGCGGAGGACGCTCTTCAATACCTGGATGCCGACGCCATCCCCCGCGATCGAATCGCCGTTCGTACCGCCGAGGTGACTCAGGAGCCGCCCCACGCGCCAAATGAAATGGAGGGGAAGGTGCAGGAGGATGAGCACCGCAACCTCCGCAGCATGGGGGCGCAGCTGGCAGGTTCAGGCGCCGGCATGGCGGCGGCGGGAGCCGTCATCGCAACGGGCGGCGCGGCCCTGGCCGCCATCGCCGCGGCCGCCATTGCCGGAATCGGCGCGGCCGCCGCGTCGGAGGGCGTTGCTTCGGCAAGCAGCCCTGATGTGAAGCCCGATTCCGAGAAGGCTGTGGCCGCCGTCGTCGTTGCAGCCGCCGATACGCATCAGGCGGAGATGGCCAAGGGCGTCTTCAGCAAGACCTCCGCCCTCCGCATCTGGGAAGAAAAGTAGGATCGGATTCGCCGGATGCGCCTTGCGGCGCATCCGGCGAATCCGTGCGTCAGCCAGGCAGGATGCGCGTTACCGAAGGTGCCGGCTTCTTCGGCCGCTGCTCGACCTCATAGGCGATTTCCTCACCCTTCTTCAGTTCCCGGCGCCCGGCCGCCTCCACCGCCGAGGCATGCACCATCACGTCCGGCCCACCATCGTCGGGCCGGATGAAGCCATAGCCCTTATGCGGCTGGTACCAGATCACTGTTCCCGTCGGCATCGCCAAGCCTCCCGCCGAAATCAGCCCGTCTCATAACGAAGAAGGGGCGACCCGTCGCCGGGCCGCCCCCTCTCTTGAAATCCCGTCCGGTGGGGGATCGAAGCCGATCCCCCTGAGGATCAGAAGTCCATGTCGCCCATGCCGCCCATGCCGCCGCCGGGGCCACCGGCCGGAGCGGCGGCCTTGGCCGGACGCTCGGCGACCATCGCCTCGGTGGTGATCAGCAGGGAGGCCACGGAAGCGGCGTCCTGCAGGGCGGTGCGCACGACCTTGGTCGGGTCGATGATGCCGGCATCGACGAGGTTCTTGTACTCGTCGGTCTGGGCGTCATAGCCGTACTCGTAGGTGTCGGTGCGAAGCACCTCACCGGCGATCACGGCGCCGTCCTTGCCAGCGTTCTCGGCGATCTGCTTCAGCGGCACCTGGATGGCGCGCCGAACGATCTCGATGCCGACCTGCTCGTCGTTGTTCAGGCCCTTGAGGTCGGCCAGCTTCAGGCTGGCGCGCAGCAGGGCCACGCCACCACCGGGAACGATGCCTTCCTCAACCGCGGCGCGGGTCGCATGCAGCGCGTCGTCGACGCGATCCTTGCGCTCCTTCACCTCGACCTCGGTGGAGCCA
>NZ_JBNBZS010000064.1:0-30504 GCF_049629625.1 Roseomonas chloroacetimidivorans
GCGGCAGTCGGAGATCGACTACGCGACGCCGGCCGCGGGGTCGACGCCGCACTTCGTCTCCGTCGCCATGGCGAAGACGCTTGGGCTTCGCCTGTCGCATGTGCCGTATCGTGAACTCGCCATGGCTTTGGCCGATCTCAATGGTGGGCGGATTTCCGCTTACATGGCTGTGATTGGCACCGGGGCCGAGCAGCACCGGTCCGGCCGGATGCGCGCTCTGGCTGTGACCATGCCGGAGCGCGTGCCGACGCTGCCGGATGTGCCGACCTTCGCCGAGCTGGGCTTCCCGCAGCTGACGGCTGATGAGTGGTATGGGATCTTCCTGCCGGCCCGCACGCCCCAGGCGATCGTCACGGGGCTACATGGCGCGATCGCGCAGGTGGCAGCTTCGCCGGAGATGCGCAGCGCGCTGCTGAAGCTTGAGCAATATCCGGTCACGACGACACCGGCCCAGTTCGCCGCGCGGCTGCAAGCGGAGCGCGAGCGCTGGGGCCCGGTGGTGCGCGAGTCCGGTTACGACGTGGGGGAAGGATGACGGCGGCCTGACATTCCGGAGCGCGGTGGCCAGGCAGGTTCGCCCCTGCCTGCCGCGCTGCTGACGGCGGGTACGGCCACCCTCCGGTATATGCGGCGGGCCTGCGAGAGGCGTTGACAGGCCTCGGCCAAGGCCGCTACCTTCCGCAAAACGATACAGTGCATCGAAAAACAAACTAGCATTTGGCCCTGCCCTTAGGGGCCGGAAGCGCAAGGGAGGAAATCAACCGTGCCCATGACCACCCGCCGTACCGCATTTGGCCTTGCCGCGACCGCCATTCTCGCTGGTGCCGCGCGCGCACAGACGCTGGACCGCGTGGTGCGCCTGCTGGTGGGCTTCCCGCCGGGTGGTGCGGCCGACATCGTCGCGCGCATTTATGCCGAGCGTCTGCGCGGCACCTATGCGCAGCAGGTCGTGGTGGAGAACCGGCCGGGAGCCGCCGCCCGCATCGCGCTGGATGCCGCTAAGGCGGCGGTGCCGGATGGCGCGACGCTGGTCTTCACGCCCGAGAGCATGCTGACGATCTACCCGCATATCTATCCGAAAACGCTGCGCTATGACGGGATCAAGGACTTCATGCCGGGCGGCGCGGCCTCCTCCTTCCCCTTCGCCTTCGTGGTCGCGGCGAATCATCCGGCGCGCGACCTGGCGGGCTTCGCGCAATGGGCAAAAACGCAGAGGGACGTGTCCTATTGCAGCCCGGCGGCCGGCTCCATGCCGCATTTCCTGGCGGAGCAGATGTCGGCCAAGTTGGATCTGCGCCTGATGCATGTGGCCTATCGTGGCACCGGGCCGGCCCTGCCGGACCTTACCTCGGGGCGGCTGAGCGCGATCATGGGCGTGCTCGGCGACATGGCGGAGCAGCATCGGGCCGGCCATGTGCGTGTTCTCGCCATCTCCGCGCCGCGGCGCGCAGCGTCTCTGCCCGATGTGCCGACCTTCGCGGAACTGGGATATCCCGACCTGACGGCGGAGGAACTCTACACGATCCTCCTGCCCGCCGGCGCTCCTGCCCCGGTGGTCGAGGGGCTGGAGAGGGCCATCGCCACGGCCTCCGCCAATCCCGAGCTGCGCGCCGCCCTGGCGAAGATGGAGCAGGTTCCCGTCCCGCTCGGCTCCAGCGGCATGGCCGAGCGGATCCGAAAGGAGCGCGACCGCTGGGGGCCGATCGTGAAGGCCACCGGGTACACGGCCGAAGAATAGGCGCCGCCGCGCCGCATCCCGTTTCCAGGAGTTCTGCCATGTCCGTCGCCTTCGCGGATCATCCTCTCTCCCGCCCCGCGCCGCTTCCTGTGCCGGAACCGGGCCTGACTCTGGAGGAGCTGGTGGCCCGCGCCGTCGCGCTTCGCCCCATGCTGCGCGAGCAGCAGGCCGAGAACGAGGCACGCGGCACCTATGGGCCGGATCTGCACGAGGCATTCCGCCGCGCCGGCTTCTACCGGATCACGCAGCCCCGGATGTTTGGCGGTTATGAGATGCCGTTGACCCATTTCTATCGTGTGATGATGGAGGTGTCGCGCGGCGATCCGGGGGTGGGCTGGTGCCTGACGCTCGGCGCGTCGCATGGCTTCATCGTCGCCTCGCACTGGCCGGAGGAGGCGCAGTCGGAGCTGTTCGGGCCGGATGGTGAGTTCATCGCGCCTCATCGGGCCCAGCCCATGGGCACGGTGGTGCGGGAAGCGGGCGGCTGGCGTGTGAACGGGAAGTGGAATTACTGCTCCGGCATTCCCCACGCGACGCATTTTATCGGTACCGCCTTCCTGCGCGAGGAGGGAGCGCCGCCCCGCACCGTTCTCGTCGCCGTGCCGCGTGGCGGCTACGAGATCCTGCCGGATTGGGGTGGGGATGAGATCCTGGGCATGCGCGCCAGTGGCTCCAACAGCGTGGAGGTCAAGGATGCGCTGGTGCCCGAGCATTTCGTGATCCCCTTCGAGGTGATGTTCGCCCGTCCGGGTACGATGGAGAATGGGACGCCGGGCACGCGGCTGCATGGCAATCCCATGTATCTCGGCCGGCTGATGGGGCCCTATCACGCTTCTCTGGTGGCGGTGGTCACGGGTGCGGCCTGGGCGGCGATCGACGAGTATGAGCAGGTCTCGCAGAAGATGAAGACCTATGTCGATCCGGATGTGCTACGCGCCGATCACTACGACTTCCAGCGGCCATTCGGCGAGGCGCTGGCCAAGGCTGACGCGGCGGAGGCAATCCTGATCGGGGCCGCGCAGCGCTACATGGACCTCTGCGCGCGCTGGGCGAAGGATGGCACGCCCGTCAGCATCGAGGAGAACCTCCGCCTCTGGACCATGCTGCAGCAGGGCGGGCGCATGGCTTGCGACGTGGTGGAATCGCTGTTCCACAATGTCGGCGCCTTCGCGACGAAGAAGGGCAACCGTCTGCAGCGCTACTTCCGAGACGTGCAGATGTACCGCACCCATATGTCGGCGCAGCACCAGGCCTTCGCCACTTATGTGGCCCGCGCCCATCTTGGGCGGCCGACCGGCTTCCGCGGCTTGTGAGGATCGTGCGGGTGAGAACGGAGGGCAGCCTGTCGCCCTTGTTCCGGCCCTTTGATTTCGGCCGGGTGGTGCTGCGCAACCGGATCGCCATGGCGCCGATGACGCGGAAGCACTCACCGGGTGGAATTCCCGGGCCGGACGTCGCTGCCTATTACCGCCGGCGCGCGGAGGGTGGGGTGGGGCTGATTATCACGGAGGGCACCACGGTCGGCCATCCCGCTGCAAATGCCTATCCGCAGGTGCCGGCTTTCCATGGCGTGGCTGCGCTGGAGGGCTGGCGCCGTGTGGTGGAGGCGGTGCACGGCGCAGGCGGAGCCATCATCCCGCAACTCTGGCATACCGGTCTCCGACGGCGCCCGGGGGTGGAGCCGGATTCCTCTGTGCCGGGCTTCGGCCCCATGCGCATCGAGGAGGCGGGGCAAGAGGTGGTCCGGGCCATGACGCGCGCCGATATTGCGGCGGTGGTCGAGGCCTTCGCGCAGGCGGCCGCGGAGGCGGAGCGATTAGGCTTCGATGGCGTGGAACTGCATGGCGCGCATGAATACCTGCTGGACCAGTTCCTTTGGCCCGGTACCAATCAGCGCCAGGATGAATATGGCGGGACGTTGGAGAATAGGCTGCGCTTTCCGCTGGAGGTTGTGCGCGCCGTTCGCGGGGCGGTTCGCCCGGATTTCCCAGTGGTGTTCCGCTTCTCCCAGTGGAAGCTCAGCGACTATGCGGCCCGGCTGGCCGACACGCCGGAGCAACTGGGCGATATCTTGCGGCCGCTGGCTGAGGCCGGGGTGGATGTTTTCCACGCCAGCACGCGGCGCTTCTGGGAGCCGGCATTCCCGGGCGTTCCGGGCACACTGGCCGCCTGGGCGAAGCGGCTGACGGGGCGTCCATGCATCGCCGTGGGCAGCGTGGGGCTGGAGGATGCGCCGGGCCGGGGCAGGCCGGTGAGCGAGGGCGCGGCCACGCGGCTCGACCGGCTGGAGGCGCTGGCGGCTGGCCTGCGGGATGGGGATTACGACCTGGTTGCAGTGGGGCGCGCTCTGCTGGCCGACCCGGCCTGGGCGGAGAAATTGCGGCAAGGACGTGGAAGCGAGATCCGCAGCTTTGAACAGCAGCTTCTGGAGCAGTTGGTCTGACGTGCTGGCCATGTCCGGTGGGCGGATCGCCGGCAATGAAGGTGTGATGCGTGGCTGGCGTCACCTGCGCTACGGTTTCGCTCTCACGCGGGCTGCGGGCAAGGCGGCCTGCTCAGAACAAGAAGACGCGCGTTGGAAGGGAACACGGGAATGATCGAAACGGATGTCCTCATTGTCGGCAGTGGCCCGGCGGGTTCCTCGGCTGCGCTGATGCTGAGCACCTATGGCATAAAGAACATCCTGGTGACGAAGTACCGCTGGCTGGCCGATACGCCCCGCGCGCATATCACCAACCAGCGCACGATGGAGATCCTGCGCGACCTGGGCGTGGAATCGCAGGTGATGGCCCAGGCGACGCCGCAAGAATGGATGGGCAATACGGTATTCTGCACCAGCCTTGCCGGTGAGGAGCTGGGGCGCATCCGGACCTGGGGCACGCATCCGCAGCGCAAGGCCGATTACGACCAGGCCAGCCCTTCCACCATGTGTGACATGCCGCAGCATCTGATGGAGCCGATCCTGTTCGGTAATGCTTGCGCGCGCGGCACGCGGGCGCGCTTCGACACGGAATATCTTTCCCTCACGCAGGATGCGGAGGGCGTGACGGCGACGGTGCGTGACCGCCTGAGCGGCAAGGAATACCAGATCCGGGCCAAGTATCTAATCGGCGCGGATGGTGGCCGTTCCAAGGTGGCGGAGGATATCGGGCTTCCGATGGAAGGGCGCATGGGCGTCGCGGGCAGCATGAACATCGTGTTCAAGGCTGATCTGTCCAAATATGTCGCCCATCGCCCGAGCGTGCTCTACTGGGTGTTGCAACCTGGATCGAATATTGGCGGCATCGGCATGGGTCTGGTCCGCATGGTCAGGCCCTGGAATGAATGGCTGATCGTCTGGGGCTATGACATCAACCAGCCCCCGCCGCAGGTGGATGATGCCGTGGCCACGGAGGTCGCGCATAAGCTGATTGGCGACAACTCCATCCCGATCGAGGTCACCTCGACCTCCGTCTGGACGGTGAACCACATGTTCGCGACGCGCTACGCGCAGGGCCGGGTTTTCTGCATGGGGGATGCGGTGCACCGCCACCCGCCTTCCAACGGGCTTGGCTCCAACACCTCGATCCAGGATGCCTATAACCTGGCGTGGAAGCTGGCCCTCGTGCTGAAGGGGCAGGCCGATCCCTCGTTGCTCGACAGCTATGATGCGGAGCGGGCGCCAATCGGGCGGCAGATCGTGACGCGCGCCAACCAGAGCATCGAGGAGTTCGGTCCGATTTTCGGTGCGCTGGGCCTGCTGGATGATCGCGGCTTCGCGCAGATGCGGGCCAATATGGAGGCGCGCAAGGCGGCGACGCCGGAGGCTGCGGAGCAGCGGGAGGCGCTGCGGCGCGCGATCGCCTTCAAGGATTACGAGTTCAACGCGCATGGCGTGGAGATGAACCAGCGCTACCGCTCCGGCGCCGTGGCGCCGGATGGCACGCCGGAGCCGGAATGGAAGCGCGACAGGGAACTCTACTACCAACCCACCACCTGGCCTGGCGCGAGGCTGCCGCATGTCTGGCTGGGCCATGGCGGACATCAGGTCTCGACGCTGGACCTGGCGGGGAAGGGGCGCTTCTCGCTTTTCACAGGGGTGAATGGCGCGGCCTGGGCGCAGGCGGCCGCGCAGGCCAGCGAGCGGAGCGGCGTGCCGATCGAGGTTTTCGTGATCGGCCCGGGACAGGCCTATGAGGACCTGTTCGGCGACTGGGCCCTGGCGCGGGAGGTGGAGGAGAGCGGCTGCGTGCTCGTGCGGCCGGACATGCATGTCGCCTGGCGGGCGCAGGATGCCTCGCGGCTGGAGGGGCTGGGCGAGGCCATGCTGGCCATTCTCGGCCGGTCTGTACCGGCGGCGGTGAGCCGGGCGGCCTGAGGCAACATCGCCCGCCTCTGCGGCGCTGTCCCGCCGTCGCGCGGGGCAGCGTTCAGGCGCTCAGGCCGGCTGCCTTCAGGATCGCGTCGCGGCATCCGGCCAGCTCCTTCAGCAAATCTGGCAGATGCGCCTCGAAACGCGAGGTGGGCAGCAGGATGGAAATGGCGTAGCGCGTGCCCGAGGCATCCACCAGCCGGGCCGCCAGGGCCGAGATTCCGATCGCCGTGCCCTCGTGATCCGTGGCGATGCCGGATGGAGCGGCTTCCGCGAGTTCCTCCAGGAGCTTGCGCATGTCTGTGATGGTGCGCGGCGTGCGGGGCTCGAGCGGCTCGGGCAACAGCGCGCGGATCGTCGCTTCGGGCAGGCCGGAGAGCAGGGCCTTTCCCTCGGCACTGCTGTGCAGCGGCCAGGTGGAACCGATGCTGGCGGTGAGGCGGATCGCCTGCATGGGCGGTGTGACGATGGCGATCACCACCACCTTGCCGTCCTGCAGCACGGTCATGGCGGTGGATTCCTGCGTCGTCGCGGCCAAGCGTTCCAGATGAGGCCGCGCAAGCGCTACAAGGTCGATCCGTACCGAGGTGGCCAGGCGCGTGATCATCGGGCCCAGGCGCACTCCGCCCTGTGTCGCATCCACCATAACGAGACCTTCGACGCAGAGTGCGTCCACAATCCGTTGGACAGTCGGGCGCGGGAGGCCGGTGGACTTGGCGATCTGGCCGAGGCTGAGGCCGGCTGTCTGCCCTTCCAGCGCCTTCATCACGGACGCGGCCCGGGAGATCAGCTGCATGCCCGTCCGGCCTTCCGTGACGGCGGAGGACCCGGTGAGGTCCGTGGGGTCGAGCTTCGTCATGCCCACCGGCATCGCAGGCCGGAGGGCATTTGTGAAGCGGGTGCGGGCAGTGCCCCCGGGCGGATCCTGCCGGAGAAGGAGCGCGCCGCCTTGCATCCGGGGTTCCGGCCAGTCCGGCCACCACGGATAGGGGGCGGTTGACCCTGTGCAGCGCGACGGGCGACCATCCTTCCGGAATTGGGGTATCTCCGGGGAGCATCGATGTCCGAAGCGCGTCCACCCACCAAGCCGGCATTCCTGATGGTCGAGCCGGCAGGCATGAGGCGGACGCCCGCAAAATTTCCGGGCATCGTGACCAAGGCGCGGTGCAGGACATGCGGTTGGGGCTGCTGACGGCGCTGTTCCGCTCAAGTCCGGGCTCAGTTCTGCCGGATCATGAGCAGAGTTATCTTCTGGAAGGCAGCATCGAGGAGCAAGGCGAGATGATCGTGGGCAATTTTGCCGCGCGCCCCGTTGGAAGCCGACATGTGGCGTGGTCCCGCAACGGTGCGCTAATGCTGGCTATGTTTATGGAGCCGAACCGGTTCTTCGCGACCGACGGGAATTCGGAGCGGCTCAGCACGAGGGCGGGGGCACTGATTGCACATTCCTGAGCATTCCGCTGTGGCTGCGGGTCTGCGCCGGCGAGGCCGATCCGCGTGAGTTCCGGGTGTGAAGGCCCGCCGCTTTCCCGGCATTTCTTCGAGCGTCCGGTGGTAGAAGTCGCAAGGGACCTGATCGGGGCGACGTTGCTGGTCGACGGCATTGGCGGAATCGTGGTCGAGACGGAAGCCTATGATCATGACGATCCGGCATCGCACAGCTTCGTTGGACCGACCCGTCGCAATGCCACGATGTTCGGCCCTGCGGGGCATGCCTATGTCTACCGCTCCTACGGCCTGCACTGGTGCCTCAACTTCGTCTGCGGCGCTGAGCGGCTTGGCAGCGCGGTGCTGATCCGCGCCTTGCAGCCGACCAGCGGGTTGGATGTGATGCGACAACGACGTGGCATGGTGGAGCCGAAACTGCTTTGCAGTGGCCCGGGACGTCTGAGCCAGGCCCTGGGCGTGACAGGCGAGTTGGATGGGGCCCCGCTGGATCGCCCACCTTTCTCGATACGGCCCGGCCTGGCCGTGGTGGAGGTGCAGGCAGGACCACGCATCGGGATCACGCGCGGGGCGGAGACACCGTGGCGCTTCGGCCTGTCCGGATCTCCCTTTCTGAGCCGCCGCTTTCCGTCCTGAGTTTCAGGGCGCTGCTTGTGCCGGAAGGCCGGGCCAGCAGTTTGCTAAACTTGGGCGTTCAGCCTCTTTTGCAGGTCATCATTGAGCACCTGGTGCGTGACCTTCATCTTGGCGAGCAAGAAGCGCTGCTCAGGCAAAAGGTGGATCTGCCCCGCGATCTCCAGCGCCGCGATCCGCTGCTCCTGCCGCTCCAGACGGGCTTGCTGCTCTTCCACACGCCGCAGGGCTGCTGCAATGCCGCTCTCTTTTGGTTTCATGGGCGCTTCCCGGCTCCTGTCGCGTCCGCCGAGGGGCGCCGAGCCAAAACGTTACTCACCAAGGTCATGCATCACGTTTTATCGGCCCTCAGCGCGCGCCGGCCGGTTCGGCTTCCGCCGTTGTTTCGGAACTTACATGAGCGGCCTACTGAATTGGGCGCGTCTTGAGCAGATTGATCAGGTCGAAGTCAAGTATCGTAGGTTAAGTCGGAAATTTGGTGGGCAATTTGAATGTTATTTCGAATTCGATCGAAGCTGCTGTGAAGAATAGGCGTTCTGACGTTCTCCACATTCGACATAGGACGCCCCGAAATCGCGGCGGAGGACTGCATGAACGCCATTACCACCCTGTGCCGCCCAGGCATCGCCGAGGGAAGCACCGCCGCCGATACCGGCCTTCTTCATATCCATTTCGGCGCGGGGCGGCTGGGGCTGGGGCTGATTGCGCCGTTCTTCCAAAGGCCCGGGTCGCGCCTGTTCCTGATGAACCGGGCCGTTTCCGGAGACAAGGCGACGGGCAGCACGGCGCTTCCGGCGGAGCGGCGCAACCAACTGCTGCGTGACAATCCGGAAGGATACTACGTCGTGCAGAAGCCGGGCGGGAGCGATGCAGACCGCCATCCGGTGCATTACGATGGCTTCTTCGAATATGACGAGGACAATCTGGAAGGTGTCATCCAGAGCATCGTCAGCAGGCCCCTTGGCCGGCCGACGGCGGTCATGGTGACCGCCTCGCTGCTGAGTGCCGAGAATTATGGGCCGGTCATCAAGGCCCTCAACATCATCGCGCGAATGGCGCGGGAACGGGAGCATCTGTCGGGGCGGATCTTCC
The DNA here is from genome assembly GCF_049629625.1 of Roseomonas chloroacetimidivorans. Lineage (NCBI taxonomy): Bacteria > Pseudomonadati > Pseudomonadota > Alphaproteobacteria > Acetobacterales > Roseomonadaceae > Roseomonas > Roseomonas chloroacetimidivorans. The sequence goes on from NZ_JBNBZS010000064.1 coordinate 9,261, forward strand.
TCGTGGCCTGCGAGAACACCCTCAGCGCCCGTGAAGTCTGCGAGGACGAGGCCCTTTCCTCCCTGCTCTTGTCCGAAGCGCGTGAGAGTGTGACCTGTGTCCATGCGCTTGTAGACCGGATGTGCGTCGGGCTTGAGGAGGACCGTACGGGGCCTCGCCCCGTCGTGCTGGTGCGTGCGGAGGATTACGGCTCCGTCAAGCTGGAGCTTACGCCAGATACCGAGGATCTGGAGGATCTATGCCGGGGAAGCCGGGTCGAGTTCAGCCGGCATGTGGACACGGAGAAGCAGATCAAGAGCTGGCTGCTGAACGGCACGCATTGGCTGATCGCGCTCGACGCGTTCGACAGGACCGATGGGGACAAGGATCTCAAGCTCAACCAGTTCATCCTCTCCTCCCCCGAGAATGAGCGCTTCGCGCGCGGCGTTATGCAGGAAATGCGCGACGGGGTGGCGGCCCTCCTGCGAAGCGATCCGACATATGCGGGCTTCGTCCGGGATGTTGACGTCGATCAATACCTGGACGGTGCCGCAGAGGCCATTCTGCAACGGTTCGTCGCGACGGACGATCCCATGGTCCGCATTCTGGCCCGCTTCCAGGCACCCAGGCCGAACCTGTGCAACACGATCGAGAGCTTCACGAAGCGGCTCGCTGATCGGGTCGATGCACCCATGCGCGCCTTCGAGGCCGAAAAGGGCACGGTCCCGAAGGCGGCGAGCCACAGTATCCAGAGCCTTGTCCGCCTCTTGGCGTCCGGAAAGTTTATCGACCTGCAATAGGCGCGGACAGGCGGGCTGGAGCGCATTCCGGATCTGGCTGGCGGTTCCGGTGCCGGATCGGGATGGGTGCGTGTCTCCGCAGCGCACATGCCCGCCCCCGCATGCATTCGACCGAGACAAAATGGGTGATTCTTGAACCGAACGAAGCTGATTATTTTCGACTGTGATGGCGTCCTGATCGACAGTGAGATCGTGGTGTGCCGGCTGACAGGCGAGGAGTTGACGCAGCTCGGCTACCCCGTGACGACGGCGCAGGTGATCGAGCGGTTTGCCGGGCGCCCGGAGCGCGAGATGATCGCCGATATCGAGCAGGACTGGGGGCAGCCCGTGCCTCCGGAATATTTCAGCCGCATCCGGCAGCGCATCGAACAGGCCTATGCCACCGAGCTCCGCGCCATGCCGGAGGCGGCGGAGGTCCTTGGCCGCATCCGCATCCCGGTTTGTGTGGCATCCAGCAGCTATCCTGAGAAGCTGCGGCTCGGGCTTGAGGCGGTGGGCCTCTATGACCTGTTCCGGTCTAACCTCGTCAGCGCCTCCTATGTGGCTCAGGGCAAGCCTGCGCCGGACGTCTTCATCTACGCGGCGGGATGGATGCGTACTCCCGTGGCGGATTGCCTGGTGATCGAGGACAGCATTCCCGGCACCCGCGCGGCTCGCGCCGCAGGTATGCGCGTCTTCGGCTTCACGGGCGGTACGCACTGCGATCCCGGCCATGGTCAGCGTCTGATCGAGGCAGGGGCCGAACGGGTGATCGGCGACCTGCGCGAGCTCGAGGCGCATGTCGAGGGCGCCTTCTGAGCGCCTAGGGCTGGGCCGCCCAGTTCAGCACGCGGCACAGGCGCTGCTGCTGCTCTAGTTTCGGTGAAAGGAGAATATGCCGTGTCTGCTGCCTTCTCGTCCGGTGCCTATACGGGCCTCTCCGCTTCGGAATGCAGAAGGTTGCTCGGCTGGGCCACACGGAAGGGGCCCCACTGGGCCGCCGAAGTCATTCCGGGCGAGAGCGGGGTGTCTGTGGCGCTGGTCACGCCCCATAGCGCAGAAGGCCCGACGGGGCCGCTGCCCGAGTGGCTCATTCTCCGACGGGCAGGCGGCGTATCCGTGGTGAACAATCTGGGTGGAATTTGGGGGCCGTTTGCCACGCTAGACGGCGCGCTGCGCGCGGTGGAGGCCGAGGAGGCCAGGCTGGCTCCACCAGCCGGTCAGGTGACGCCCGTCCGGATGAAGCCCGGTCAGGCGACGAGTAAACGCCTGGCCAGTTGAGATCGCGCTTCGGCCCAGGGCGGTCCGCTTCCCCGCAGGGGGAGGCGGCGGAAGTACTCGTGCCACCTGCCCCATCTGCGGCCGCCTACTTTGCGGGGATGGCTCCGCCCATCCCCAGAGCGGGCTTCGGCGTCGCCTGCCCGCGCACGCAACGATAGATGGCCCAGATCCCCAGCGAGGCCGGCAGCAGGGCCAGAGAGGGCACCATGGTCATCCAGGCGACGATCGCGCCGGCAACGCAGCCCGTGGCGGCGCCGGCATCCCAGCCGGCCTCCGCCGCGAAATGGAACCTGTATGCGGCCCCGGACTGCTTGGCCCGGTCGTAGATCACGCTCATCAGGATAGGAACGTAGAGACCGGCGACCGCTGCCCCGCTGGCATTGGCGATGGTGGCAGCAACCGGCGACCAGCTCGCGCAGGCGCGCAGGGCAAAGCCGAGGACCAGGGCGCTGCAGACCAGGGTGAGATAGCGATCACGCTGTCCGCGATCGATCGCACGACCACAGGTCAGGCCCGTCACGACACCGACCAGCCCAGCGGCGGCATTGGCGAGGCCGAAGGCCTCGAACTGCGAGCCAAGCGAAGTGAAGAGCACCATCGGCCAGGCCAGAGCAAGGCCGGACGCCATCCAGCCATCAGCCGCGAAGGCGGCGATCCCAGAGCGGTCGATGCCCTGCATGGAGTCCCGCATGGTCGGAACCGGGCCGGCGGGGATGTTCCGTAGGCCCAGGAGAGGCAGGACCGAGAGCAGGGAGAGAACCGCGGCGAGGCTGAAATCCACTACCGCGCCGAACCGGTCCAGAAGGACGCCGCCGAGCAGGGGGCCTACCACGCCGATCAGGGCGCCCAGGGCGGTTCTGATGCCCAGTTCCCGCCCACGCGACGCGTCCCCGCCAGTAACCGCCGCGGCCGAGTGATAGACCGGCCAGTAGAGGGATTCAGCAAGGGAGACGACCAGCAGCCAGACGAGGAGCCAAAGAGGCTCGTCCGCCCGCATGAGGGGAAAATACTGGGTGGCCATGAGCGCCGCGCCAAGCGCCATGGCGGTGCGATAGCCGACCCGGCGCACGATGCCGAGGGAGAGAATGCGAAGGCCGAAGCGGGCGGTAAGCAGGCCGGCATAGGCGATCAGCGCAGCGGGCAGGCTGAAGCCGAGCTTCATCAAATACGCGCCTACGAAGCCGCCCGCGAGGGCGACCGCGGTCTGGAAAAAGGCGTAATGAAGCGTGAGCAGCCGGAAGGGGCTGAAATGAGTCACGGCAGCGGTTTCCTGTGGAGAGCCGCCAGCGGTGCAGTGGAGGAAGAAGGGCGATCCGTGCGGCTGCCCTATCTACGCTCACGCGGTCGTGATAATCAAGCGTTTGTGATGATGTTTTGAATCTGAAAAGGAGGGCTAGCCAGGGAGTCATCTGTCGCGGCCCATCAGCCTCAAAGCGCTGATGAACCTCACCCCTAAACAAGCCCGCTAACCGGGGCATCCTAGGATATCATTCTTTTTCGTTGCGATGCAGGATTCATGCATCGGAGCGATCAGCCTCGGTGGCAGTCATGCCCCGTGAGACGACTGCTCGACATCTGCCCGTGTGTCAGCCGATTGCCGTATGTTGAAATCCGCTGCCCGGGCTTGTGCGGGAATCAGGACATCATCGCAGTTTCCGACGATCCTGTCGTTCAGAAGCTTCACCCGCAGGGAGCCCGACTTCCAGCCCCTGGCGGCCTTGCACCGAACAAGCCACCCTCAGCACAGGAGTGCTGCAACGTCAGGGGAAGCGGTTGTTTTGCCCAGACCTGGAATGGTTGTGGTTCCGCCCCAGCCCTGTCGCGTCCTCATACGTTCAACCCGCGGCAACGCGCAGCAGAATGATCTGCGGGCCAGCAGGTGCCGGAGCGAGAACGGGGCGGTGGCCGCTCAGTCAGCCAAGGGTACGTTCTTGCCTAGCACAGCAAAGCGGCCGGGCCGCATCTGGCTCTGACGGACAACACGCTCGTGACCGTCCCTGTCGTTCTTGACGCGGTATTCGCGATCGGCCCCGTCATTCGGCATCAGCCGTGTGATGGTGTACTGGCCCAGAGCGTCGCGAGGAGTCAGATATCCAGCGATAAGCTCTACATTCTGGCCGACTTCGAAGTGATGTGCCTGCATGGTAATTCCTTCCAGGGCCGGAGCCAGGTTTACCCGATCACGTCGAGAACGATCCGGCGAATCTCGTCGGGAGAAAGACCTGCGGGTGCCGGCTCGGGCATCGCGATGGCCGGTAGTGATGATGAGGAAGAAAGTAGTATCGAAAGGCCACGGACGGCCTGAAAAAATGGCAACTGAATATTTCCTTGCGCGGTGCCCGCCATCATGGCGGCGTCCGCGGAGCAGGTCCGGGAGGTACGAACGCCAGTGATAGCGTTCCGTTCGGCTCAAGGACCGGAGTAAGCCGGCGGAGAAGAAGCCGGTGAGAAGGACGGGCGGCCCTATGGTGAGCCGCCCGTTAGGCGAATAAGGCCGGGAAACAGCCTTGTGTCAGGCGGCCTTCAGATTGCCGGCAGAAACCTTGCCCTGCTGGCCCTGCTGCAGATCGTATTCAATCTTGTCGCCCTCCCGCGGCTCCTGCATCCCGGCGCGCTGGACGTCGGAGATGTGCAGGAACACGTCTTTGGAGCCGTCCTCAGGCTGAATGAAGCCAAAGCCCTTGGTGCCGTTGAACCATTTGACAGTGCCGATGGACATGATGGGTGTTCCGTTCATCTGAAAAGCCGGCCAGCAACATTGCGAGCCGAATCGATCTTCGAAGGAGGCGGACACCGGGCTCGGCGCTCTGTGAGGAGCAAGGAGAGCAGGCCGAACCGGACGAGACTGATTAGACTTATATAGAGATCTATTTCTTCCGTTTCAACCATTCCGAGGCGGAGCTTGGATTTTGTCTTTATGCGGCAGCTGCGGGATGTCTGCTGGGGTGAGGATCAGTCCATCGCACCGCTTTGGGACGGAGCGAACGACGTTATCACCTCATGCCGGAAACGTGCGCACTCCGGGCTTCGCTGAGCGAATATGGTGTTGGGTAACGCTGTGCCGGAGCCGATCGCGCATCCGCAAGCCGGTTCCGCTCACGATCGAGCCGCGCCGACGCCTCCTTGCTTTTTCCATTCTGTCACCGCGCTCACGTCATGGTTGGCGCATTTGCCTTCCGGGGGTTGTCACCGGTGCGGATGAGCGGTCAGCTTTTTGTCACCTCGGCCAGCAAGCAAGGAGGGCCACCGCCTTGAGCTACACGACCATCGGCATGGAAAGCGGTTGTGCTGCTCCTTCTGGTCTGATGGAATTTCGAGAGGGTGGACGTGAACGCCGCAGGACAGAATATCAGCGGGGCCACGCTGTTGGATCGGAAGAGCAAGAGGCGTGGCGGAGCATGAGAACACCGATGGGCTTACAGACAGGCCGCGAGGTGGGAGCAAACCATGGCGGTTGAGGAAAGGGAACTCTACAGCAGTTCCAACGGCGACCGATGGTATCTCGCTCGCGAACCCCGCTCGGGGCGCGTGTTCATCAGGCACGAGCCAAATCCCGCATCCGGTGGCGACACATCGCTCCTTGAGATCAGCCAGTTCCTGTCTCAAGGCTTTGGCCCTGAGCATCAGGAGTTGCTCCGCTTGATTGGCACTCTGGTCGAGCATCGTTAGAGCAGGAAGCCGGGCGCATTCCGTGTAGTGCTGACCAGAGCTGTTTGTCCGGGCTGCCGGCGCGGGCGATACGCACTGCTGCGTCGCCTTACATTCCTTGCCGAATCAGGATGCCGGCCAGCAGCAGGACGCACAGCCGCCCACCGTGATGGCCAGCGTTCTATGAGCGGCTGATCGCCCCGGCCGATGGCTCGCGCGGTCTGGTGGGATCGGGGCGTGTCTCCTGCTCAGGCTCCCGGCCCGGAGGTCGCTTCAGTATGAACCGTTATCCTGGCGGGGGCTGAGGCAGCTTGGCGGCCTTCGGGCTTCCGTAGCGCCGTGGCGACGGGCCGCGGATCAGGACGCGTGATCAGCCGCGCGCCACGTTGGAAGGTCAGGTAGCTCCAGAGCCATTCGAAGGAGACGACGACGCGGCTTCGGAAGCCGATCAGGTACCAGACATGGGCAACGCACCAGAACAACCAGCCGAACAGCCCCTTCAAGCGGAAGCGGTCCAGCGTGACGACAGCCGAACGGCGCCCGATCGTCGCGAGGTCACCGTGGTGGCGGTAGGCGAAAGGGGCAGGTGCCGGGCGCCCTGCCGCCCGTGCGGCGATCACCTTGCCGACATAGCGGCCCATCTGCTTCGCCGCCGGAGCATTTCCGGGCACCGGCTTCCCCGCCGGATCCTTGACTGACACAAGGTCCCCGATCGCGAAGATGTCGGGATGGCCCGGGACGGACAGATCCGGTTCCGCCAGGATACGCCCGGCGCGGTCCCGTGGCGCTTCAAGCCAACTTCCCGCAGGGGAGGCAACGACGCCTGCTGCCCAGACCGTGGTGCTCGCCTCAATCCGCTCCTCCCCGAGGGAGACACCCCCGGGGTCACATCCTGTCACGCGCGCATTCAGCAGGACCTCAACCCCCATGCTGCGCAGGGACTGCGTCGCGTAATCCGACAATTTCTCGGGGAAGCTCGCCAGTAGGCGTGGTCCTGCCTCTACCAGGACGATGCGTGAATGACGCGGGTCGATCCGGCGGAATTCCCGCCGCAGCGCCTGGCGGGCCAGTTCCGCCATGGCTCCGGCCAGTTCCACGCCTGTCGGGCCACCGCCCACCACCACGAAGGTCAGCAGGCGCTGGCGCTCCGCCTCGTCCAGTGCCAATTCTGCTTGCTCGAAGGCCAGCAGGAGGCGGCGGCGGATCGCAGTCGCGTCCTCGATCGTCTTGAGGCCGGGCGCGAAGGGCGCCCATTCGTCATGGCCGAAATAGGAATGGGTCGCGCCCGTCGCGAGCACGAGCACGTCATAGGGGACTGATATCTCGCCCGCCTGGACCCGATGTGCGGCCGAATCCAGACCCGTCACCTCGGCCATCAGGACGGTGACATTGGCCTGCCGCCGGAACACGGTGCGCACCGGCCAGGCGATGTCGCCAGGCGAGAGCGCGGCCGTCGCGACCTGGTAGAGAAGAGGCTGGAAAAGATGGTGATTTTGCCGGTCCAGAATCGTCATCTGGACCGGGGCCTTGGCCAGGGCGCGCGCCGTCTCCAGACCGCCGAAGCCAGCGCCGACCACCACAACGCGTAGGGGCTGCCTGATCATGTCCGGCATCACATGTCGGCCGCTTGCGCCATGGATTCGGCCTCCGCGATTTTCGGCCGCCGGCTATTCAGATCGAAGCGGTCGCCCTGGCAGAGAACGTGGAGCCGGACATCGTGGATGGAGAGGGCGCGATCCGCCTCGGCCTCGGCAATATTGGAATGGGTCACGCCGCCGCCATCGACCACATAGACGCCGCCGCTTCCAATCACCTCGAAACGGTGGCCTCGGAGGACGATGGCGGTGTCCTCATCGATGCCGATGCCCAGTTCGCGCGGGTTCTGCGCGACAGCGCCGAGCAGCCGCCCGATGCGGCCGCGTTCCGCGAAATGCTGATCAATAATGACGTCGCGCACCAGGCCGAGCCCGGCGGCAAGGTGCAGGTCGCCGATGCGGTGCGTTTCCTGGCTGCTGCCCTTGACCAGCATCGTGTCGCTCATGGCAGAAGCTCCCGCGGAGGTGCCGGCAATGACGCCGCCAGCGGCATGGATCTCCCGGACCCGCTGCTCCACCGGCGTGTCACCAAGCTGGCTGCTGATCCGGAGCTGGTCGCCGCCGGAGAAGAACACACCGGTCGCGCCGTCAAAAAGACGCAGCTTCTCCTCGCTGTGTGTTTCCGAGCGTTCCTCGACATAGAGCTCCACGAGATCAGTCACGCCGAGTTCCGAAAAAGCCCGTTTGTAGGATTCGAAATAGCCTTCGGGCTGGTGGGACGCGACGGTCGCGAGGACGAGGCGCCCGCCTTTCAGATAGCGTGCGACCTCACGCAGGATGACGCGCTCGCCGTCCTTGTCCTCATGCCCGCCAATGATCACGAGCGGGCCCTGCCCAGTGCGGCTACGGTCAGTCATGCGCTGCTTCTTCGTCCTTCCGCAGATAGATGCGGGATCGTTCGTCCTCGCTCGTCATGATGCCCGCTGCGAAATGCGAGCTGTTATGTGCCCAGCCGATCTGTCCCTTCCGGTCGAGCACGATCCCGCCCGCCTCGCCGCCGACATCGCCGAGCCGGTCGAGCGTTGCCTCGATTGCGGCCTGGGGCGGCCCTGATTCCAGGAGCTGCATCACGCGCGCGGCAAGGGTCCGGCGCACGATGCTCTCCCCATCGCCCGAGAACGCCACAGCCCCAACGGAGTTGTCGGCATAAAGGCCGCAGCCGGGCACGGGGGAATCCCCCACACGGCCGGGAGGGCTTCCTTCCAGCCCGCCGGTGGAGGTTCCGGCTGCCAGATTGCCCATCACATCCAGCGCGACGCAGCCCACCGTATCGTGGCCGGTATCCTCCACGGCCAGCAGGAGGTCCGCTGGGTCACAGGTTTCGGCACCATGGGCCTCGGCGAAGCGGCGGGCGCCCTCCGCCACGAGCAGGGTAGGAGGCTCCCGCAGCATCAGGCGTGCGACGGTTATCGGGTGCCGCACGCCCCGGATGGCTGCCACCCCGCCTACGTCGAGGGCCGCCCCGTCCATGAGGGCGGCGTCCATCTCCACCTCGCCATCGCTGTTGCGGACTGACCCGCGGCCGGCATTGAAGGTGGGGTCGTCTTCCAGAACCCGGATCGAGGCCTCGACCGCCTCCAGGGCGCTGCCGCCTTCCCGCAGCATCGCCGCCCCGGCGGACAGGGCCGCGAGGCAGCCATCCCGGTTTGCCTTCTCCTTCTCCGGCGCGATCTCCTTGGCCCCGCCATGCACGATGAGCGCCCAGCGCCCCCCTCGATGTGCCATGGCTCAGGCCATTTCCTTCGCGGGGACGGGAGCGCTCGCCGGCTTGAAGGCGAGAACCTGCGCCCAGACCTCCTCGACGGAGGCGGGTGTCAGCACAACGAGGTCGCCGGGCCGCGCCAAACGCAGCGAAAGATCTGCGGCCTCGAACTCGTCCAGGACGGCATGCATCCGCTCGGCGGGGAAGCCGGCGCCGAGCACGCCCTCGGCAATCAGCCGGATCACCTCTCCGGAGGGACGCCCACGGCCGTCTGGCCGCTCCCTGAGGACGATTTCGTCAAACACTCCCGCGGCGATCCGGCCCATCTCCCGCATGTCGTTATCGCGCCGGTCGCCCGGTGTACTGATCATGCCAATCAGCCGCTCGTGCCGGGGGCGGAGCTTGGTGACGAGATCGCAGAGTGCCGTCAGTCCGGCCGGGTTGTGGGCGTAGTCCATGATCACGCGGAAGTCGTGGCCGTCATGCACGTTCAGCCGGCCTGGGCTTTGCTCGAAGGAAGAGGAGAAGGTCTGGAGGGCTGTGCGAATGACCGGCGGGGAGACGCCCTGGGCGTAGGTCATCGCCACGGCGGCAAGGGCATTCTGGATGTTGAACCCGGCCAATCCGCCGAGCGTCGCCGGGATCTCAGCCGCACTCATCAGAGGCAGGCGCCGCCGGTCGTCATGCACCACGATGTGGCCACCGTTCACGCCGTCCTCGTTCACCACGACCAGCCCGCCCTGGTGGATGTGTTCGCGCAGCGCTTTGGGCATGGCCTCCCCGCCATGCATGGAGAAGAAGGCGATTCGTCCGCCCGCATGCCGCTCCATCGCAAGGGTCAACGGGTCATCCGCGTTCAGCACGCTGCACCCGTCACGCCGCACGGATTCAACCACCACGGATTTCACGGCAGCCAGGTCCTCCAGGGTGTTCACCTCCTTCAGCCCGAGATGGTCGGCCTGGATGTTCAGCACGGCGCCGATATCGCATTCGTCGAAGCCCAACCCTTCGCGCAGTATGCCGCCTCGGGCGGTCTCCAGCACCGCGGCCTCGACGCTCGGCTCGCGCAGAATCATGCGAGCGCTGCGGGGCCCGCTGGCGTCGTCATCGGTGATCTTGTCATCGTTTATCCAGATGCCACTGGTGCTGGTCATGCCGACGGTCAGCCCGGACTGACGGAGAATATGGGCCACCATCCGGGTGGTGGTTGATTTCCCATTGGTGCCGGTGATCGCCAGGATGGGAATGCGGCCGGTGCCACCATCCGGGAAGAGCATGTCGATCGCCGGGCGGGCGATATCGCGTGCCCAGCCCTCGAAGGGCTCCAGATGCATGCGGAAGCCCGGGGCCGCGTTCACCTCCACGATGCCGCCACCCGTCAGGCGCACGGATCGGCGGATATCGGGTGCGATAAAGTCGATGCCCGCCACATCCAGCCCCACGATCTGGGCTGCGCGCCGGGCGATGCAGGCATTGTCCGGGTGGATGTCGTCGGTCTGGTCGATGGCGGTGCCGCCGGTGGACAGGTTTGCCGTGTCGCGCAGTGCCACCCAGCGATCCTTCTCCGGCACACTGTCCAGAGTCAGGCCGGTCTTCGCCAGCAAATCGCGCATATGGTCGTCCATCTCGATGCGCGTCAGGGTCTTCTCATGACCGCTGCCGCGCCGGGGATCGCGGTTCACCTCCTCGATGAGGGCGGCGATGGTCTGCACGCCATCGCCGATGACATGCGCCGGCACGCGCTGCGCCACGGCCCGGACCTCGCCACTGATAACGAGGATGCGGTGGTCGTGCCCGTCATATTGTTGCTCGACAATGACGCTGCGGCAGTGCCGGGCCGCCAGCTCAAAGCCCTGTCGCACTGCTTCCGGGGTGCGGAGATCGAGGCACACGCCACGGCCGTGATTGCCGTCCAGCGGTTTCGTGACGACGGGGTAGCCGATCCGCTCGGCCGCCTCCACGGCGTCCTCGGCGGAGCGCACCACGGCTCCCTTGGGTACGGGCAGGCCGGCATCGGCCAGGAGCGACTTGGTCAGGTCCTTATCCGCCGCGATCTCGACCGCGATGGAGGAGGTGCGGCCCGTGATGCTGGCGCGGATGCGCTGCTGCCGCTTGCCGTGGCCGAGTTGCACGAGGCTGTGCTCATCCATCCGCATCACGGGGATGCCGCGCCGCTCCGCTTCCTGCACAAGCGAGCGGGTGGTGGGGCCGAGCGCGCGGCGGGCGACGACGCGGGAGAGGGCGGCCAGCGCGGCCTGGGCACCGCCGCCATCGGCCAGCGGGTTGCTGGAATGCAAATCCTCCAGGCCCTGCACGCCGCGTAGTTCAGGGGGAAGCAGCGAGTCAACGAGCTGGAGCGCAAGCTTCCCGGCGAGCAGGCCCGCCTCCTCCTCCCGATAGGAGTAGAGGACATTGTAGCAACCCGGGCAGCCCCGGACCGAGCGGGTCTTGCCGCGGGTGACGCGCGAGCCTGCACGGGTCTGGAGTTCCAGCGCGACGTGCTCCGCTACATGGCCGAGCCAGGTGCCTTCCTGCATCCGGCGGATGAAGCCGCCTGGCACGCCGTAGGAGCAGCCATGCTCCTGAAGGCCTGGTAGCGTTGCAATCAGCCCGTCCACGAAGCCAGGCAGCCTGTCCGTGGGATAGGCTTCCAATGTGCCGAGGTCCAGGCGGATGCGGATCATGGGCATGTGGCTGAAGAGATGCGGCCCGCGATAGACCGCCGAATGGAGCGCGCGCATTGGTCGGATTGTGGCCTCCGCGCCCGACGAGCTGGGAGTGGACGTCATGACTGGCTTTCTCGTTCTTTTCTTTGGGATTGAGGCGAGCGAAAGCTGAAACTGATGTGGCCGGTGAAGCAGCTGTCAGAACGACAGCGGGGCCTTGCCCTTCCATCTAACGCGCACCATCCGGTGGTGATGGCGGGGAAATTTCCCGCCCGGGCCGGAGTCCTAAGGAGGACACCGTTGCGTCAGTCACACGCGATCAGGGGCATGTGATCCGTCGAGCATGGCCGATTATGGCGGGGCGCCGAAAGGCTCCGACAGGCTTTTCACACCTGGAGCCGTGCAGGCCTGCATACAGGATCTCCGCGGGTGGGCAGTGAACCGGGCCACCCTTTTCGTGCGGCCTGCTGATACAGCCTCTAACCTGCGTTATCGGCGATACGGGCAGCTTGAACTCTCCCGAAGGGTTGATCTTTGCTGCCGTGGGAAGGGTATTCGGACAGGGCCTCACCGTTCTCTGGATGAGGCGGCTCGAAGGCGCCGTAATTCATCGCAATGCCGCAGGATCACGGACGCCTCGGAGCCAATTCGGCTGGTTAGCTGATCGCGTCGGAGCGGATGCGGTGGACACCGGCCGCGTCCATCTCGGCCCAGGCCTTGGCGAGGCTGCCATAAAGGTCGATGGCGCGGCAGGCATCCTCGATGACCGTTGCCTCCATGCCGAAGCGCCTCGCGTCCAGCGCCGACCAGGCAACACAGAAATCAGTCGCCAGGCCAGTGAGGAAGACGTGCCGGATGCCGCGGCTGTTCAGATAGCCGTCCAGGCCGGTGCGGCTGGTGCGGTCGGCTTCGAGAAAGGCAGAGTAGGAGTCTACGCTCCGCTGATAACCTTTGCGGATCACGAGCTGGGCGTGAGGAACCGACAGACCGGCATGCAGCGCAGCCCCTTCCGTGCCCATGACGCAGTGGTCCGGCCATAGCACCTGGGTGCCATAGGGTAGGGAGATGGTCTCGAATGGCTTCCGGCCAGGGTGCTGGGAAGCGAAGGAGATGTGGTCCGGCGTGTGCCAGTCCTGGGTAAGCACGACATTAGCGAAGTGCCGGGCCAGCCTGTTGATCACCGGAACCACGGCATCTCCGTCCTGCACGGCCAGCGAACCTCCGGGCGTGAAGGAGTTCTGCACATCCACTACGATCAGCGCGGTCTTGGCGTCTGGTGTCATGGCTCGGCTCGTCGTGGTTTGCGGAGGCAGCACCCCCAGGAGCGGCCATGAGCAGGTTCCCTCCAGCGGGCAGCGGAAGGGTACTGTTCCATCCGGCTGGCCAGCAAGTGAGCCGGGTGGGGAAGCGGGGCAATGATCGTCCAGTGCGTCTATCGCGGGGTGATCAGGAGATCGGCGTTGCTCGCTCGATGCTCGGGCGCGTCTGGCACTGGTCAGTGTTTTCCGGCGTTCTGCTTCCGGGTGTGCTGTCACGCAAGCGACGGGAAGAGGAGTGGTCTCCTCTTCCCGTCGGTGCTGTGGGGTCGTGGAGCCCCGCCCTAGGTGGGCGGGGCGTGATTTGGTTTAGTTTTAGAGGGCGAAGTCGGAGGCGGCGAAGGCGTAGTGGCCGTTGACCTCGATCTGGAAGTCGGCCTTGCCGTCGCCGTTGACGTCACCCTCGATGAGGGTGTTGGCGCCGGAGGTGATGGCATGGAGTTCGCCGGCCTGCCTGGAGAAGGCGTGGTCGCCGATCCAGGAGAAGGCCTGGTCGCCGCCGGCCTTGGCCTGGGCGTCGAGGGCGGAGAGGTCGATCAGGTCGCCCTTGGCGAAGTCGGTGATGGTGTCGTGGCTGCTGCCCAGCTTGCTGTCGGCGAGGCTGGCAAAGGTGAAGGTATCGCTGCCCGCGCCGCCGGTGAGGATGTCCTTGCCCTCGCCACCGATCAGGGTGTCGTTGCCGGCGCCGCCGAGGAGGGTGTCCTTGCCAGTGCCGCCATCGAGGATGTCGTTGCCGTTGCCGCCGTTGAGGCTGTCGTCATTGGTGCCGCCGAGGAGCTTGTCGTGCCCGTCGCCGCCGTTCAGCGTGTCCTTGCCGCCCGCGCCGTCGATGGTGTCGTTGCCAGCCGTCCCCGTCAGCTTGTCCGCCGAACCCGTGCCGTGCAGGTCGGCCGGCTTCGTCTCGACCGGGGTGGTCTCGACAGGCTTGGTTGTCACTGGCGTGCTCGTGACCGGGGTGCTCTCCACCGGGGCTGGCGCGACCGGCTGGGAAGGTGCCGGGGTGGTCACGACCGGGGTGGAGACGTCCAGCTTCCCCGCGCCGGCATGGGCCAGGACATAGGCCTTGACCGTTGAGGCGCCGTCGAGGGTGTAGGAGTAGGGCACGGTGTAGTCAGTCGTGGACTTGCCATCCTGGGCGGAAGCCTCGCCCTTGTCGACCTTGGACCAGGTGACGTCGGTGAACTCGTTGCCGCTCAGGTTCCACTTGCCGACCGCCGCGCTGTACTCGCTGACGATCGGGTTCTTCACGTCCTCGAAGACGTTGTTCTGGATCAGGCCCTCGGCGCCCATGCGCAGGTTGATGGCCGAGCTGTCGATGTCCTTGTAGTAGTTTTCATAGATGTGGACCTCGCCGTCGCGGACCATGGGAGCGCGGGAGCCGACATTCTCGAACATATTGTGGTCGAAGGTGGTGTAGCGAGCGCCGGTGTCACCATCCTCCATGCCGCTCAGCGAGACCTTGTAGTGGTCGTGGAAGTAGTTGTTGGAGACGGTGATGTACTCCGCACCCTTCTTCATATCGACAAGACCGTCATAGTAGTCCTTGCCGTGGTTGCGGTCGTTGTAGAACTCGTTGTGGTCGATCCAGATGTTGTGGGAGTTGCCCTCGACCCCGAGCGCGTCGCCCTCGCCGCCATGCACGTTGTGGATGGTCAGGTTCTGGAAGATCAGGTTGGAGGAGGCGCCCTTCACCTGGAAGCCGATGCCGTCGAAATCGGCCTGATCGCCCACACCGATGATCGAGACATTGTGGACGTCGTTGAGCACCAGCGTAGCAGTGCCGCTGTTGGCAGCGGTGATCTCACCCTTGACGAGGATGGTGATGGGCTTGTCGTTGGCCGCGTTGATGGCGGCCATGAGTTCCTTGCCGGTTGTGACAGTAACGGTGCTGCCGCCAGCGCCGCCAGTGGTGCCGCCATTCATCGCAGCGAAGCCATGGACCTGGTTCACATCGGACATGGTGAGTTCCTTCTGGCCGCAGGCAAAGCTGCGCCGTTCCTGAAACAGGCAAAATTGCCCGATTGTTGGTGGCGTACCGTCAAAGCAAAGTATTCGTGCGGGACGAGACCCGGCATTCACCAGTTTCTTCTGGCCATATGCCCTGTCTTCGTACTGTCTTCTTTACAGCCCGCGTTGCTGTCGTGGGGGATACCTATCAGCCACGGGTAATGGGCCGCAACAGGAAAACACACGGAAATGTGATCGGTGCATTCATCACCGAATTTGAAGCTGTGCAACCCTGGGTTTTAAGACAATAATCCTCGTTATCACGGATTCGTGATTGCCGGGCGGTTGGAACTTCCTCTGGCTTACAGAAGGCTTTCAAAAGGACGCCTTATCCGCGTGGGTCAGGCTGGCCAGCGCTACCTGGGCTGAATACCAGACCGGCCAGCCCTCATGGAATTTTGTCCATTTATTGCTAACCAGTGTCGTGTGATCCGAAAATTCTGCTTTGAGAGGAACGTGGGCAGGTTGTGGTGCCGGCCCGGACCGTGGTGCGCCTGGCGAGGACCATAAAGTCGCACTTCGTCGCCGCCGGCCCTGGAGGGACTCATGTCCATTTTCTCCGCCCCTTTCGGTCGGCCCGCGCCCCCGCAGGGCCTGGGCTCCTTGGGTTCATGAGGTGGGAAGCGAAAGCGTTCCCTCAGCGAGGAAGGCTGTAGGCAGGAGAGTGATTGGCACCGATCCTGATCCGATCTGCCGGGCAATCGAACAAGGGCTGTGGGGAGTGACAAGCGCGCGGGCTGCGGTAGAGACGACCGGCCAGGAAGGAAAAGACCGGGTCAATGAGGAACCCCAGCATCTGGGCCGTGGTGATCGCCGCCGCCGTCACTGCATCCATGGCCATGGGAATACGTCAGACCTTTGGGCTTTTCCTTCTGCCCCTCGGTGTCGAGAAGGGGATTCCGGCCGTTGTCCTCGGCCTGTCGGTTGCTCTGCATAACCTGACCTGGGGGATCGCCCAGCCGGTCACGGGCGCACTCGGCGACCGGTATGGCGCCGGGCGCGTCGCCGCCGTGGGTGGGCTGCTCTATGTGGCCGGCCTCGGCCTGGTGGCTGTTTATCCCTCCGCAGTCACGGCGCTGCTGGGCATCGGGATCATGACAGGGCTGGGCGTGGGCTGCACCGGAACGGGTAGCGTCGTGGCCGCTGTGGGCCGCGCGGCGCCGCCTGAGCGCCGGGGCAGCATGCTGGGCATCGCCGCCGCGGGCGGATCAGTGGGGCAGGCGCTGCTCGTGCCTTACGCGCAGATCGGCATTGGCTGGTTCGGGGCTGCCGCGGCGCTCGGCGCCATGGGAATCGCGGCGCTGGTGATCCTGCCGGCGGCACGTTTCATGGAGTGGTCGCCCCGTGACCCCTCGGCGCGGCGCCGTCCGCTCTCTGATCTTCCCCGCTTCGCCCGGAATGCCCTGCAGGAGCGGGACTTCGCGCTACTGGCGCTGGGCTTCTTCGCCTGTGGCTTTCAACTCGCTTTCCTCACCACCCATCTGCCGGCGCATCTCGCCCTGTGCGGGATGCCGACTTGGCTCGGTGCCACTTCGCTGATGCTGGTTGGGCTGTTCAACATTCCGGGCTCCTGGCTCTGCGGCAAGCTGGGCGGGGTGATCCGGCCGGAGGTGGCGCTGGGCGGGGTGTATCTGCTCCGCAGCCTCGCCATCGCCTTGTTCGCCACGCTGCCGGTGACGGAGTGGGGCACGCTGCTCTTCGCCGCCGTCCTTGGTTCGATCTGGCTTGGCTCCGTGCCCCTGACGGCCGCGGCGATTGCTCGCCGCTTCGGCGTGGCCGATCTCGGGGCGCTGTATGGCGTGTGCTTCTTCAGCCACCAGATTGGCGGCTTCCTGGGTGCCGGCGCCGCTGCCGTCCTGGTGGATGCGACCGGCAGCTATGCCCTGTTCTGGCCGGTGATGGTGCTGGTGGGCCTGGGCGCGGTTGCGGCGAACTGGGCCACGCGCGGACCGATCAGGGCAGTGGCAGCCGCTTAGAGCAGACTGCCCGAAGGCTGACACGCCGAGGCGTGAATTCGCTCCTCAGGCGATGTGGGCTGCCGCGCCGGCGCCTCCAGCTTGCCTGACGGAGCCGAGCCTTCCATTTCTGGCCAGGGGTTCGCGCCATGACCAAGCCATTGGAGGCTGTCGGCCCAGAAGCCCCGCTCATGCCTGGAATGGAAGAGGTCGAAATGGCCGATCCTGGGAAGCCCAAGACGCTCGGGTGTTAGCAGCGCCTCGGTGACCGGAGCGTGGCGGTAGTAGCTGAGGCCGCGCCGGACGGCGGCAGGCGTTCCAAATTCGTCATCTCCGACGATCACGGCAAGGATCGGGGCGGTGACTGAAGCCAGTCGTTTCAGGACCACCTCGCGTTCCTGCGGAGGCAGGCTGAGTTCCATGCGAGAGCGCCGGAAGCTCCACTCATTGGCGACGCCGGCGGGAAGGTCCTCCAACCAGCCCAGTCGGCGGCCGGGGAAATAGCCGCACAGAGCTGTCAGCAGGGGCATGGTGACGTGCCATTTCAGGAACAGCCTCCAGCGCTGGCGAGCCTCGTAATCTCGCCAATAGGCGTACTGGGCCCCGACTGTGAGGATGCGCGAGATGGCCGGCGCGCTCGCCGCGAGGCCGGGGAGGAAGCCCCCGATGCTGTGACCCACCACAAGCCGCGGGGTGTCCTTTACCTGCCTGTCCATGAAACGGAGGGCCGCATCAAAATCCAGCATGCCCCAGTCGGCCCAGCGATAAGAGCAACCCCGGAGTGTCTCTGGCCGGGACGCACCGATGCCGCGGTAGTCGTAGGTAAGCACACTGAATCCGTGCCCGGAGAGGAAGCGGGCATACCGGTGATAATACCGGGCCAGGACACCGGTGGCCGCGTTGATCACGACAGCCCCTTGGGGCGAGCCCCCGTCAGCGGGCCAGAAATGGCCGCCAAGCCGGACCCCATCGCGACAGATCAACTCGACCGGCTCCTCACGCGACATGGATCGAGACCCTCACGACTTCATGCAGGCAGGTGGTCTGGCTGCGCCGAACGACCAGTTGCCGGATGGTGGGCCGCAAGTGCCGATGAGTGCTCAAGGTGATGCACGCCGTGACCGGAACATCGGGCGAGAATGACACCGAAGAGTTCGGAGGTCAGGGAACGGTTCCCGGGATATCTCCAACACTGTTCCGTTTTGCTGCCGCTACAGTAGGCCTGGTTGGGATGGCGGGATCGGGCGGGCCAAGCCGGGCGAAACAGCATGGTCAGCCAGGCCTAGGCCGCAGGTGCTGCCGCTGCGCCGTGCTGTGGAGGACAAGGATGGCTGCCAGGCAAAGAGCGGCGATCACCGCCATTCCCGCCGCATAGCCGCCGGTCCATTGCCACGCCCAGGCCATGCCAAGCGGCCCTGCCGCCCGGGCCAGGGCGCCGGCAGCGGAAAGGAAGCCCGTGATCGTGCCGTAGCCGTTCGCTCCGAACAGGGATGGCGGCAGGGCCCCACGCACGATCGTCAGGACGCCGTTGCCGGCTCCGTACAGCACAAGGGCCAGGCCAAGGATCATCGCATCCCTCCCGAAGGTGAGGACGGCGAAGACGGCCGCGAGTGTGCCAAGGGCGAGATTCGCAATGGTATGAAGCGAAAGGCGGCCGCCGCCCGCAAATTCGGCGATACGGCCGGCCACCTGCGCTACGCCCACCAGCGATGCGAGCGCCGCCGCGGATGCGCCAAACCCGCGCTCCTGGAGGAAGGGCACGAGATGCACCGCCAGCGTGGCGCTTGCCAGGCCGATGACGGCATAGACGAAGATGAGCTTCCAGAAACGTTGGTCGTGGAGCAGCACCTCTAGATCGGCCGCTCCGTCCTGTGCCCCTGTCTGGTCAGGCCGGGAAGCCGATGCCGGCGAAAGCGCGATGCCGTGCAGCAGGGCGCAGACCAGGTTCATCATGGCCAGCACCGAGCAGGCTTCCCGCCAGCCGAGCGTCTGGACGAGAAGGCTGGTCAGCGGCCAGAAGATCGTGCTGGCCAATCCTCCGGCGAAGGCCACCACGGCCATCCCCCGCCTGAGGTCCTGGGGGCTGAACGAGGCGGCAATGGCGGCAAAGGCGGATTGATAGAGCGTTGCCGCCATGGTTGCGCCCAGTGCGATCCAGACGGTGTAGAGCTGCCACAGGCTCTCCACCCCTCCGGCCAGCCAGAGGCCCAGGGCGGCCACCAGGGAGCCGGTCGTCATCACCAGCCGTGCGCCCAGCCTGTCGAGCAGGGGACCCACCAGCATCGCGGCGCCGGCTTCGGCGAGCAGCCCCGCAGAGAAGGCGCCGACGGCCAGTTCGGGCCGCCAGCCCGTCTCCGCGATCATGGCGGGCATGAGCACGGAAAAGGCGTAGAAAAGCGAGCCCCAGTGAATGACCTGCGTCACGGCCAGGGCGGCGGCGACCCGCCAGGGCGGCCCGCTCATTCCGGCCGGGGCGGTCACAGGCCGCCCGTCACGCGCAGCACCGCGCCGGTGGTGTAGGAGGCGGCATCGGAAATGAGCCAGTGGACCGCTTCGGCGATCTCCTCTGGCTGCCCCACCCTGCGCATGGGGACCCGCGGCGCGATCCGGGCGGGGCGATCCGGATCGCCTGCCGCGGCGTGAATGCCCGTCTGCACCGTGCCTGGGGCGACGGCGTTTACCCGGATCCCCAGTTCCGCCACTTCGCGGGCGAGGCCCAAAGTGAAGGTCTCCACCGCTGCCTTGGTCGCGGCGTAATGCACATACTCTCCCGGGCTGCCGGTGACGGCTGCGACAGAGGAAATATTGACGATGGAGCGGCCTTCCGCTTCCGGGCGCAGTGCGAATTTCCGGAGCGCCGCCTGGGCGCAGAGGAGCGTGCCGACGAGATTCACCTCGACCACATGGCGCATCACCGCTGTGTCAAGGTCAGTGAAGCGGCCGAGCGGTCCCGTGACGCCCGCGTTATTGACGAGCGCGTGCAGCGGGCCAAGCGCCTGCTCCGCCTCGTCGAACAACCGAGCCACTTCGCCCTCGTCGGAGGTGTTCACGGGGATCGCCAGGGCGCGGCCGCCGGCCGCGGCAATCTGGCTCACCACCTCGGCCGCGAGATCCGCCCCGGTACGATAACCGATGCAGACGGCGTAGCCGGATGCGGCCAGGCGTTTCGCGGAGGCGGCACCGATGCCGCGGCTTCCGCCCGTGACGACAACGAGTTTCTGCCGAGCGCTGTCCGAAGGACTCATGCGGATTACGCCAATCTGAAGCGGTTAAGGGGTGGAACCAGTTTGCCAGGCTAGGCTGGAAGCGTATGGCCGGTTAGGGAAGAAAAACTTTCCGATACCTCGCATTGGAATAAGTTTTGCCTGTACCCATGCCGAACCTGACCCTACGCCAGATCCGGACGCTGCTGACGGTCATAGAGACGGGCTCCGTATCCGCAGCCGCACGCATTCTCGGCATGACCCAGCCGGCGGCCAGTCAGCAGTTGCGGGAACTGGAGCGCCGCGTCGGTGTCCGTCTGCTGGAACGCGCTTCCGGGCGCACACTCCCCACTGCGGCGGGAGAGGCGCTTGTCGGGCCGGCCAGGCGGGCCCTCGTCGCGGCTGAGGATGTGGAAGCGGCGGCGGCCCTGCATCGCAAGGGAGAGGCCGGGCGTGTGAGGCTGGGGACGGGCGCCACGGCCTGCATTCACTTGCTGCCGCCGGTCCTGGCCGCGGTACACCGCCAGCATCCCTCGCTTGAGGTGATTGTGGCCACCGGGAACACGGCGGACATGGTGCGGCGTGTGGAGGATGGCGATCTGGATCTG
Organism: Roseomonas chloroacetimidivorans; assembly: GCF_049629625.1. Classification (NCBI taxonomy): domain Bacteria; kingdom Pseudomonadati; phylum Pseudomonadota; class Alphaproteobacteria; order Acetobacterales; family Roseomonadaceae; genus Roseomonas; species Roseomonas chloroacetimidivorans. The sequence continues at coordinate 30,000 of NZ_JBNBZS010000064.1, forward strand.
GCGCTCGCGACCATGCCGGTGCAGCGCAGTCGTTCGCTTTTGGTCACGCCTCTTCTGACCGACTCGCTGTTCGCCCTCTTTCCGGAGAACTCGGCCCCGTCAGGTACGGCACCTGTGAATGCCTCCGCCCTCGCGCGGCTGCCCCTTATTCTCTACGAGGCCGGCGGGACGATGCGGGGCCTTATCGATGCGTGGTTTGCCCGGGCGGGGGTAAGGCCGAATGTGTCGATGGAGTTAGGCAGCATAGAAGCAATCAAGGGGCTGGTGGCCAGCGGACTTGGCGCCTCGGTGCTGCCGGCAGCGGCGCTTGGCGCGAAGGTGCCCGGAGCGGAGTGGCGCCCTCTTCGGCCGGCTCTGTCGCGCCGCCTGGCGGTTGTTAGTACCCATCCGCCGACGGCCGCCTTCCCTGGCCTGGGTGCCCGCTGATCTTACTGACGTTCGTAAGAGTGTCGGTAAGGGCAGGTGGGTGGGATGGAGATCATCAGCGGGGTCGAGCGGCGTCGGC